>NZ_JAOCNC010000001.1:5421371-5732056 GCF_032860985.1 Chroococcidiopsis sp. SAG 2025 | reverse complement strand
AGCTTCAACGATCGCACCAGATTTATGGGCAAGCCGTGTCATCTCCCGCGTGAATGCCATGTTGTCTTGATATGGTAAGTGGGAGCCATCCGCCATAATCGAATTCATGCCTGCTGTGAGAGCGTGGCGAATATCGCTGGCGTTAGTGCTGTGGTCGAGATGAACGGAAATAGCGACTGTAGCAGTGCGTGCGGCTTCCAGGCACATTGCTACTAAAGCCGATCGACCGAACTTTAAGGCACTGGGATGGATCTGCAACATAGCAGCACTACGATTCGCCTCGGCTGCACTCACTACCGCTTTTACTCCCTCCAAGTTATAGATGTTAAAGGCTCCGATCGCGTAAATATTCTGCCGTGCTGTTTGGAGGAGTTCTTGGGTAGAAGCAAGCATAGTATTTGCAATAAGTCAAAAGTCAAAAGTTAAAAGTCAAACATTCGTAGGGGCGGATTCACCCGAAATCTTGGTCGTAGTTGCAGTTTCTTGATAAACCCGTCCGTACCCAGGTCAAAAAATCACTTGAATTTCATCGAGTTGAGAAATAGCCACGTCTGCTGCTTCTAAATGGGCGACTTCTGGTCTGCCCCAACAGATGCCGATACAACCCGCTGCCCCTGCGCTGCGCGCCATTTCAATATCAGCAGCAGAATCTCCTACCATCAAGGTATCACGGGGTACTACACCCAAAGCTTGACAAGCTTGCAAAAATAATATCGGATCGGGCTTACTTACGCCAGTATCTACGCCCATTTGTAATTGGACGTAAGCTTCTAGTTGATGGCGTTGGACGAAGGCGCGGACTCGTTCGGTAGAGGCAGCAGAGAGAATCCCCAGTTTGATGCCAGCATCACTAAGATATTTCAGCACTTCCAAGCTGCCTACAAATAGGGGTGAAGGGGCAGTACCGATATACTGATCGGCTTCCTCAAAGGTACGACGCGCGATCGCCAAGGATTCAAACCAACTGCGCCCAGTCTCGGCAATATAAGCAGCTGCGGCAATTTCCGTTTCGCGCCGACTGCCCACGGCTAACAGTCCTGTCGGATCGAGGCGATCGCCATTAATCCCAAATGCCATCAGCAGGGGTTCGCCAATCCCAGGAATTTGGGCATCGATCAGGCGCGATCGCTTTTGTCCTAAATTGCGTAAATACTCTTCAGAATTTTCTAACGTGCCATCTTTATCGAAGACAATTGCTTGGATATTACTGAAGCGCTTGTCTTTACATTGAATTGTTACCATATTCGTGTTAACTGACGCTTCTATCTAAGCGCTACCATACTGCTTGTGAGATGAGCATCATTTTACGACAAGCACGCCTGGACGAGCGTGTCCAAATCGAACGATTAATTGCTGCTTCTGCACGGGGTTTGAGTCGAGCAGATTATACGGACGAGCAGATTGAAGCTGCGATCGCTTCTGTTTTTGGTGTCGATACAGATCTGATTGTAGATGGTACGTACTTTGTTGCCGAGGCTGGAATGTTAGTGGGATGCGGTGGTTGGAGTAAACGCAAAACGCTATTTGGCGGCGATCGCTATAGCGATCGCGAGTCTGGCTATCTCGATCCCAACTGCGATGCGGCAAAAATTCGGGCTTTTTTCGTGCATCCTGGCTGGGCAAGACAAGGCATCGGCAGGGCAATTTTACAACGATGCGAACTCGAAGCTCAAGCCAGTGGTTTTCGATCGCTGGAATTGATGGCAACCCTACCAGGAGTCAAGCTATATCAAGCATATGGATACGCAGGTAGCGATCGCGTTGCCTATACAATTGGCAACGGAGTCAGCATTGAGTTTGTCCCCATGAGCAAAACAATCGCGCAACTGTAGGGGCGGGTTTCTCGACATGTCTAACTAACAACCAATCTGACCGATAAACCCGCCCTCGGAGATCTAGCAATCTGGTAGGGGCGCACAGCTGTGCGCCCCTACTGCCTATTATTCCAGCAGATGCGATCGCCACAAAAAAAGAGGGTTAAACCCTCCTTGGTGTAGAGACGTTACATGTAACGTCTCTACATGCGATTTGCATAATTTTTTTACTCAACTGCTGCTGGCAAATCCTCATCAGATGCAGGCAATTCCTCAGCATCGGTAGCAATAGGTTCTTCGGTATCGACAGCAACTGGCTCTTCCGTAGCCTCTGGAATTTCTTCTTCCACTGCTACTGGTTCTTCTACCTCAGCAGGAGCATTTAAATCAATTCCTTGTTGCTTAGCTGCCATCTGTTCGCGATATCTTGCAGCCATTTCTTCTGCTTTATCGTAAACTAAGTCGCGGTTCTTGATCATGTCGCCTGGTTCTGGCTCTAGCTGTTTTGTAGACAGAGAAATCCGACCTCGTTCGGCATCTAAGTCAATGATCATGACTTTGACTTCATCGTTGACGTTGAAAACGCTGTGAGGTGTATCGATGTGGTCGTGGGAGATTTCCGAGATGTGCAGCAGACCGCTGACACCACCAATATCGATAAACGCACCGTAAGGCTTGATCCCGCGTACCGTACCGATGACGACTTCGCCAACTTCCAAGCGGTTCATCTTGCGCTCAACTAAAGCACGACGGTGTGACAGTACCAAACGATTGCGGTCTTCATCAACTTCTAGAAACTTTAACGGTAGCTCCTCGCTGACCAACTCTTCTTTGGGCTTGCGAGTGCTAATGTGAGAACCGGGAATAAATCCGCGCAGACCTTCGATTCGCACGAGTGCGCCGCCGCGGTTTGTAGCGAATACGAGCGATCGCACTGTTGCATCTTCGTTTTGTAACTGTCTGACGCGCTCCCAAGCTCGCATGTACTCAATGCGGCGAATCGAAAGCGTTAGCTGTCCGTCTTCGTTTTCATCGGTAAGAATGAAAAACTCCCGCGTTTCGTTGGGCTGCAAAACTTCTTCTGGAGCATCCACCCGATTTATCGACATTTCTTGGATGGGAATGTAGGCAGCGGTCTTAGCACCAATGTCAATCAGAGCGCCCCGTGGCTCCATGCTAAATACCGTACCAGCTACGATGTCGCCAGGGCTGAAGTGGTAATCGTATTTGTCGAGTAAAGCCGCGAAATCTTCGTGAGTAAAGCCTATTTCTGTAGTAAGTGTTTTCTGATTGACCATGCTGGTTGTTTCCTGGGAATAGTCTCCGAAAGGTTTTTCCTCCTCTCGATGTATATGCAAGTCGATCGTAGGCAAATTACACCTACATCTCTGATTCCATCCTAACGTAGGAGAAGTTAATCTAGACGCAATTTAAGTACAGACTCTCAATTATAACTGAGCTTTGTGAATAAATTTACTGAAAATCTTTAGATATAGTCCGAATCGATAGAGTTCGAGTGATGGATTCGTAGAATTCAATCTATAGATGTCATTGCTTACCTTAGCAGAAAAGCGCCTAATGTGAGTTAATCGTACAAGGTTACCATAGTGCGATCGCGATAAAATCTTTCAATCGGCGATTGAAACAGTTTGAGCTGGGGATTCATGGCACTGGCAATATTCATCTTCAATCGGGATATTATTTGGAGCTTCCTGACGCGATAGATCGTCCAAAGTTTCGACAAAATCTTTCATAGTTTGAAACTGGCGATAAACAGAAGCAAAACGCACGTAGGCAACTTCACTCTCGCAACGCAGTTGTTTTAAAACTAATTCGCCAATTTCCAGACTGCTAACTTCCCGTGAGACACGTTGTTGCAGTTCTGCTTCAATTTCATCGACGATCGCTTCCATCCGCAAAGCTGAAATTCCCGTTTTCTCGCAAGCACGGACAATTCCCCGTAAAACTTTAGAGCGATCGAATAACTGGCGATCGCCATTCTGTTTCAGAACGGTAATTGGAACAAATTCAATCCGTTCGTAAGTTGTAAAGCGGCGATGACAACGCAAACATTCCCGTCGCCTGCGGATACTTTGTCCCGCTTCAGCAGAACGCGATTCTAAAACGCGATTATCTGGATGCTGGCAGAAAGGGCATTGCATAGCTAGGAGTAAGGGGTAAGGGGGTAAGGGAAGGATGAGGGATCGGAGCTATCTAACCAACCTCCTGACTTCTAACTACTTCCTGCTCCCTGATAAAGGAATATCCGCTGCTACCAAGAGCGATAACAGCGGTGGAAAATGGATATGATTTGGCTATTTTTAGCGAATTAAACCAAAAAAATTTACTTTTTCTCAATGCGAGGTGGTTCGCGAAAAGCTATGGCAAAGAACAGAGTACCAATAGCCAGAGCGAGAATCAAAATGTAAGCAACGCTTTCCATGTCAGTATTCCCTAACGACTTCCTTCTTACTGATAGTTTATCAATCAAAAGAAAAGAACGGTTACATTAACTGCTAGAAAAATTGTTTCCCGACAATATATTTAACCGTTCTTAACAATTAACTTCAGTCTAGGCTTCCTTTCGGCGAGTGGTCTTGTCACCCACTTTCTGGAACAGCCCCCATTCGACTTGTTCTTCCAGATCTGCCTCGACTCCTGCGAATACATCGCGGAAGATCGTGCGAGAACCGTGCCACAAATGACCGAAGAAGAACAGCAATGCAAAGGTAGCGTGAGCAAAGGTGAACCAACCTCTAGGGCTAGTACGGAATACGCCATCAGGCTTAGCAAGTGCTAAATCGCCAAATCTGGTGCTTTGATCGCCGTCAAAATTGATGATTTCGCCACCTTGAGCTTTACGAGCATACTTCTTCACGTCGGCTGGGTCGGTAAAGGTTTGACCGCCCAACTCACCGCCGTAGAAGCTAACAGTTACACCTGTTTGCTCAAAGCTGTACTTGGATTCTGCCCGCCGGAAAGGAATATCAGCGCGGACAACACCGTCTTTATCTGTTAAAACAACAGGGAAAGTTTCAAAGAAGTTAGGCAGACGACGAACTTCTAATTCTCGTCCTTCTTTATCTTTGAATACGGGGTGTCCTGCCCAAGACAGAGCAATACCGTTGGTCTTATTCATCGGACCGACGCGGAACAAACCACCTTTAGCAGGGCTGTTACCTACGTAATCGTAGAACGCCAGTTTTTCTGGAATTTCCGACCAGGCTTCAGACAAGCTCTTACCCTCAGCCACGCTAGCTTGCACGCGGCGGGTCATTTCTTGTTTGAAGTAGCCATCATCCCACTGATAGCGGGTAGGACCAAACAGTTCAATTGGAGTTGTGGCGTTACCGTACCACATCGTCCCTGCTACAACGAAAGCAGCGAAGAAGACGGCAGCAATACTGCTAGAAAGCACGGTTTCGATATTCCCCATCCGCAGAGCTTTGTAGAGCCGTTCGGGAGGTCGGACTGTTAAGTGGAATAAACCAGCAATAATACCAACAACACCCGCAGCAATGTGGTGAGCCACCACGCCGCCAGGATTAAACGGGTTAAAGCCTGCTGGTCCCCATTCCGGCGCGACTGCTTCTACGTGTCCGGTGATGCCGTAGGGGTCAGAAACCCACATCCCTGGACCAAATAGTCCGGTGAGGTGAAAAGCACCAAAGCCAAAGCAAAGTAGACCAGACAAGAATAAATGGATACCAAACATTTTTGGCAGGTCTAAAGCAGATTCGCCCGTGCGGGGGTCTTGGAAAAGTTCCAAGTCCCAATAAACCCAGTGCCAGCAAGCAGCTAGGAATAATAAACCGGAAAGAACGATGTGAGCGGCAGCAACGCCCTCAAACGACCAGAAACCAGGGTCGTAGCTGGGAGCGCCCATGACGTTCCAGCCACCCCAAGAGCCAACTACACCCAAGCGTGACATGAAGGGCAGTACGTACATACCTTGCCGCCACATGGGGTTTAATACTGGATCGCTGGGGTCGTAAATAGCTAGTTCGTATAGAGCCATCGAACCAGCCCAGCCTGCAACTAGTGCTGTATGCATTAAATGTACAGCAATCAACCGCCCTGGATCGTTCAGGACGACTGTGTGTACTCTGTACCAAGGTAGTCCCATCGACTACGCTCCTCCTCGATGAGTTATTTCTACAGGATAATTTTTCGGCTTTTTGTTATTGCCATCAACCGAGCCTTACTAGATCTGGATCTGGACGATCCAGATGACTTGTAAAATTCAGCAATGGTATTCAATACAAAAATGAGAATTATTAAAGAAGTGTAACTATTGGCGGGACTGAATGCAAGATGGCTGACGGTTAACAGTTGACGGTTAATAGTTGACGGTTGAGGGTTGTATAGTTGTTGGCTGTTGGTTTTCCCTCCCCCTGCTCCTTGCTCTCTATTTATTATTGAACTACAGATTGAATGCTTTTGAGTTGACACATGGCTTCGGCGGTTCCCAGGCGATCGATGACTTGTTCGGCGGTGATTAATCGCTTGAGTACAACTTGTCCGATCGCTTGTTTTGTGCCATTACTTGAAGCAGTAGCGGGTCTGACTTCTACAGTCATAATCGTGTCTTCTACCCGATACAGCCATAATTTTTCGTTTGCTTCTACTAAACAAACGTTAAGCCGCTGAATGTCTGGTCGTCGCCGCCATGCTGTTTCATTCCATAGACCATCAGATGCCCAGATTCTACCTACTGTCCATCCTTCAGTGAGAAAGAAATATTTCACGGGTTTTTGCAGCTATTCGACTGGATACTCCTCGACTAGCTTAGAGGATTTGATTTCTAGAAACAAACTGGATTTGATACAGTTTTAGTTTTGGAGAAAAACAATTTCACTGCGATCGCACTGACTTCTATCAAGCTGACTTCTATAAAACGTCTAACCAAACAATCTTGCTATAGCACAGCTAAAACCAGGAAGTAAAGGCGAGGTAAGTGCGTCACTGGTAAATAAAGTTGCTACCATAACCAGCGTTGCATTTTCACGGCGACAAACTTGAATTTGCTCCAAGCGCGGATCTACAATCCAATATTCACGCACTCCTTGAGCAGCATACAGCTTGAGCTTAGCTTCTTTGTCACGACGTTCGTTGATTTCCCCTGGAGATAGTACCTCAACAACCAATTCTGGTGCGCCAGTCAAGTGTTCTGCTTCGTCTAGCAAAGCAGCCAATCGCTCTTTACTTATCCAAACTACGTCTGGTATGACATTATCGGCATCAGTAAAAATAATGCCAGGGTTAGTGACTGCTTCCCCTAATCCAGTTTGTTGCGACCAAAGATTTAATTCCGTACAAATGTTATTACAAACTCTTTGATGTTTCCAACCTGGTGCGCGTGTCACAAATAATTCTCCATCGACAATTTCATAGCGATTGCCGTTATCTGGTAGCAACTCTAAATCGCTAGTTGTCCATCGTATCCGCGCCTGACTCATAAAAAGCTCCTTGTATTAGTCATCGCTTACCAATTACCAATTACCCATTTATTCCACTTTTTGCAGTGGATCGATTTTAGGATTGACAATTTTTGGCGTGCCGAGACTAGCAAACCGAACTGCTAAAGAGATTTTGTTACCAGAACCGAAAATGTGAGTCACTTCACCAATACCAAAGTTTTTGTGGAAAATACGATCGCCTACACGCCAGTCCCTCTCTAAATCTGCCTCTGATGAATTTTTGCTAGCACTATTATTTTGAGGATGGCTCCACTTTTGAGTTGGTTGATGAGTCGATCTAGTCGATGTATTAGGAACTTTTGCTTGGCTAGAAAGATGGAAACTGAGTAATTCTTTGGGTAATTCTGCCAGAAATTGAGATGCGATCGCAGGTTCGCGGGAACCGTAAAGACGGCGTTCGCGGGCGTGGGTGAGGTAAAGTATTTCTTGAGCGCGAGTAATTCCTACATAGCACAAGCGGCGTTCTTCTTCCAAGGATTTAGGATCGTCAAGCGAACGATAGTTAGGAAGTAGTCCTTGTTCCAACCCCACGAGAAAAACAACGGGAAATTCTAATCCTTTGGAAGCATGAAGCGTGAGGAGAGAAACAGCAGCTTGTCCTTCTTTCAAATTGTCTAAATCGGAAGTTAAAGCTGTACTGGCAAGAAAATTTGATAGGTTAACCTCCTCGTTTTCTTCTTCAAATTGTAGAACGGCGTTGTAAAGTTCTTGTACGTTTTGCAGCCTATCTAAACTTTCATCCGTGCCTTGACTTTGGAGGTCTTTAACATAGCCAGATTCATCTAAAACTCCCTGCACGATCGCACTCGGAGAAAGAGTATCTACCTGTTCTTGCCATTTGCGAATTAATTGGGCAAAATTGTTGACACCCTTAGCCGATCGCCCTGCTAAAGTGTTAACTGATGTCTCGTCGTTGAGAATTTCCCAAAAGGGTAAATTAAGTTGTTGGGCAGCATTAACTAAATTATCAATTGTAGTTTTACCTATACCGCGACGGGGAGTATTAATCACTCGTAATAAACTTACGGTATCGTAAGGATTGACAATTGCTCTTAAATATGCCAAAACATCTTTAATTTCTTTGCGATCGTAGAACTTCAATCCACCGACAATTGTGTAAGGAATACCCTGACGGACTAGATTCTCTTCTATGGGACGAGATTGAGCGTTAGTACGATAAAGAACGGCAAAACTACCCCAATTAAATTCTGAATGTTGCTGTTCTAAACTACGTAAATGGTTGATGACAAATTGGGCTTCGGCGATTTCATCATCAGCTTTATAGCAATAGATTTTTTCTCCTTCCCCTCGCGTTGGCTTCAGAATTTTATCGATCCGCTGGGTATTGTTTTCAATCAGTTGGTTAGCGGCTTGTAGAATAGTTTCTCTAGAGCGATAGTTTTCTTCTAACTTAACCATCGTACGAGTATCTTCGTCAGGTAAGCCATCACCAAAGTCGGCTTGAAAGTCTAGCAGAATGGTGAAATCTGCCATGCGAAAACTATAAATTGATTGATCGGCATCGCCAACTACAAAAATTGAGCGATCGCGCCAATCCCATTCACTTTTTCTCGTTTCACCGTTTGTTGTGAGTAAATTAATTAAATCGTACTGAATTCGGTTTGTATCTTGATACTCATCAACTAGAATATGTCTAAATCGCTGATGCCAATAGCCAAGAACTTGTTCGTTCTGCTGAAATAGCTTAACTGGCATTAAGATCAGATCGTCAAAATCCAAAGCGTTGTTTTCGGCTAGCTTATCTTCGTAATACCCGTAAACTTCTGCAATAACTCTACCGCGATAGTTAGGTTGCTCTCGTTCAAAATCGCGGGGAGAAAGTCCCTGGTTTTTAGCATTGCTAATAGTGTAACGGACGGAACGCGGTTCAAATTTTTTGTCGTCTAATTGGAGCTTTTTAGTAATAATTTCCTTGACTACACTTTGAGCGTCGGATTCATCGAAAATAGAAAAGTTTTTCGTCCAGCGTCTCCCTTTTTCATCTTGATATTTTTCAATATCAAATCGGAGAATCCGGGAAAACAAACTGTGAAACGTACCGATCCACAAATCTTTAATATAGGTTTTGTAAACTTGCGATCGCAATCTTGTTTGTTCGTGTGGGGCTAATTTATCTAATGGTTTATTGTATTGACTCAGTGCTATTTGTTCGGCAAAGATTTTTTGAATCCTGTCTTTCATCTCCCGTGCCGCTTTATTGGTAAAAGTCACGGCTAAGATATTATGAGGATCGACACGGTGTTTGAGAATCAGATTGGCAATTCGATAAGTTAATGCTCTCGTTTTACCAGAACCCGCACCCGCAACCACTAGCAAGGGACCGCAAAAATGCTCTACAGATGTACGCTGACTGGGGTTAAGATGACTTAAAAAATCTGTGGTTTTGCTCATAATTTAAAAACTAGAATTATAGTTTTATATTTAATAGCTGGAAATGTGCTATTCTTCGCTAAAATGTCCATGAATCTGTGCTAGAGCCGAGTCGTTGCGACATGACAATAATTTTCGGACTCCTGTGGTAGCCCTTCTTACTATAGAATGCCTCTGCTTGTCCTTCTCTATTAGAGAGACATCTAGCTAGACCATAGAAATTATATATTAGCCACTTTGTGGCAGTTGTAGGGATGCGAATTGAGGAGTGAGGAGTGAGGAGTGAGGGAAATTTAAAGGTATGGATAATATTGTCATCGTGGAATACGATCGCAAATGGGTAGAGTTATTCGAGCAAGAAGCTATTTACCTACGAAATCTGCTGGGAAAAGCTTCGATCCTCCGAATCGAACACTTCGGTAGCACAGCTATACCTGGAATGCCTGCTAAGCCCATAATCGATATATTAGTGGAAATTCCCAGCTTCGATCGCATTCAACAAGAAGCCTTACCCAAGTTAGTAGATGCAGGATATGAATATCTATGGCGTAGCGATCGCCCTCCAGGGTATATGATGTTTGTTAAGCGATCGTCTGATGGTAAGCGTACCCATCACATTCATATGGCGACTGCTGGAAACACATTATGGGAAAGATTGTATTTTCGCAATTATCTCTGTAGCCACCCAGAAGAAGCCACACGCTACGCACGACTAAAGCGAGACTTATCACAAAAATTTCCAGGCGATCGCGAGGCTTATACTAATGGTAAGAGCGAGTACGTTCATCTAATTACTACCAAAGCAAAATTAGACGCAACCAACTCTTAGTCCGCGCAGGCGGACTTTGCCTGTGTAGTCGCGAATTCTATTCGCCTTATTTTAATTCTGAATCGTAAGGTTGGCATTGCCCTTATTAGATTCTAGATTGAAACTGGATCGCCAATTCTTAAGATTTTTCCGACTTCTGACGATAGAATTTTTGTATTGATACTTAACCGATAAAAGTGGTCGAATCTCTCTGGAGTTGTCCAATCTGGTAAGGTTTCTTTACGTTTAGAAACAAAGATTTTCTGAAAATTCTCTGTTGCTACTGCTGTTTTTGAATCTCTTGTGGGTACGATGCATCTCGCACAAGGATTAATTCCAGCAAATACAACTGCTCCAATTTGAAACTGGATACTATCCCCTACTTTGGTAAATAATCGGTCTTCCCAAAATGGAGGTACGCCATCAATTTCTATATTTGCTCGTATCCGATTCCTCATTTCCTCAACACTTATGTCAGGAAACCAGGAGGCAACTTCTGCAAGCGTAGCTGCACTGATTACTGTAGGTCCAGAAGCATTAGTATCATCTGGAAACCCTGTGAAATTATTTTGCTTAATGTTGACAGGTAAACCAAAATAATTGCTCAACCAAGCTTCTAACTCCAAACGCTCTTTATCCAAGTGAAAAGTAACGCTCTCATCTGTTCCTTGGACTTGTAACGATAGCTGTTGACAATCTGCATCGAATTGCGATCGCAGCAAATGAACCTTAGCATTGCGCTTACCATTCACAAATCGCCCTTTTTGGTCAAATAAAGCATACTCGCGATCGTGCAGAAATGCGCCACTTGCCAATACACTGACTTGAGACAAAGTGATGCCATCAAGCGATTTAACCGGAAAAATCGAAATTTTTGCCAGATAAGGCTGTATCATAAGCCATCACTTTATATTGCTACTCAAGACAATAGCTGACGTGAAGTTACACGAGTTACAGCGTTAGTAGATCCTACACCATTTCTAACCAATCGAACACGCGGTTTAGTTGTGGCAAGGTAATAAATCCGTATTGCCAAAGTACCATCGGCAGAAAGTTTAGTTCCTGTTCTCCCTTTCTTAAAGCTAACGCGATCGCTGCTTCTGAAACCGACAATTCGTCGCGTAAAAAGCTCATCAAATCATCCCGAACATTAGATTTCATATACGTTTATCCAATTAATGTATTTTTTAACTAAATGGTAATGTAACAAGCATTGTAAAGTTATGCAACGTTTTCTCAGAATTATTTTAGCTTGCAGGCAGCACTTGGACTAGCCGCTACTGTGTAACTTGGTGTGCGACTGCGCGATCGCTTGCTCGATTAAACTACCTAATGGCGCGTGCTATCTACTGGATCGAGCGGCAAAGCGATCGAAATCGATAAATTTCTTTACAAAATTTAACTAGCTTGTTACATTTATTTACGTAACCAAGTGGGTACATGCCAAAGCCCCAGCTTTAGCATTTTGCCCTAAATCTCAAAATTGATTAATACAAAGCAATCTGGAGCTTCCGATCGTGACTTATACTATCGAGTCGGCACAAAATATCTTCTCTGGAACTCAAATCCCCAGTCCAATTCCAGCCACTATAGCGCTATTCGACCAACTGAGCGTTGACGATCGCCTAGCGTACCTTTGGTATGCTTACACGGAAATGGGTCGGACAATCACCCCCGCAGCTCCAGGCGCGGCTCGTTTACAACTGGCGGAAGGATTGCTCACCCAAATCAAACAAATGTCACCTGAAGAGCAAACCAAAGTCATGCGCGACCTTGCTAATCGCATTGACACTCCGATCAACCGTTCCTATGGTTTCTTCAGCGTGAATACCAAGCTAGCTTTTTGGTACGAGTTAGGAGAGTTGATGAAACAGGGGATCGTCGCTCCAATTCCAACTGGCTATCAAATGTCTCCTGGTGTCAAAGTCGTCCTAGAAGCAACCCAGAAACTCGATCCAGGTCAGCAGATCACAGTTCTGCGCAACACAGTCGTAGACATGGGATTCGATACATCCGACTTGGCTCCCAGCAGTTCTCGAAAGAGTGCAGAACCAGTATTTGAACGCACCGAACCCGTCACCACCAATGTCAAGATTGAAGGGATTAACGAGCCTGCGGTGTTGCAATATGTCGAAGCAATGAACGCAGACAATTTCGCCGCTGCTATTGCTTTGTTTACTGCTGATGGTGCTTTACAACCCCCATTTCAAAAGCCAATTGTCGGTCATGAGGCGATCGCGAAATACATGCGAGAAGAAGCACAAGGGTTAAACATGATGCCGAAACAAGGTATCTGTGAAGTACAACCGGATGGCTCCAAACAATTAAAAGTCACAGGTGTCGTCCAAACCCCTTGGTTTGGTGTCAACGTTGGGATGAATATTGCTTGGCGGTTTTTGATTAATCCTCAAGGCAAAATTTTCTTCGTAGCAATTGATATGCTTGCTTCTCCCCAAGAGCTACTCAACCTGAGTCGGATGTAAAACGTTATAGATGGGGGAGTGGTGCTAGTTAGTACTGCTCTTTCAAACCCAATATATCTCGCAGGCGGGGTGAAGAAATTGAGGAGATCCCAACCCCCTTAAAAAGGGGCTTTATAGGAGATCCCCCAATCCCCTTAAAAAGGGGGCTTTAAATTCCCCCCTTTTTTAGGGGAACCAGGGAGGATCGAGATCTTCAACTTCCGTGCGTAACTCCTGGCGTATTTATGAATACCGATCTATGAATGTTGAGACTCTACTGGGGCTTTATACTGCTGGCAAAAGAGATTTTAGCTGTTTTGACTTGCGCAGAGTCGATTTGAGTGAAATCAACTTGAGCGGAGCTATTTTGAGTAGAGCAGAATTAGCTGGAGCAAACCTAAATGGAGCAAACTTAAAAGGAGTTAAGCTCAGCGAGGCAAACTTATCTGGCGCTACACTCTGGAGAACGGATCTTAGCAATGCGACTTTGTATAAAGCCATCCTGAGTAGAGCAATTCTCATTAAAGCCAATTTGAGCAGTGTAGATCTACGTGACACTTTATTAAATAGAGCAGATTTGCGCTTAACGAATTTAACTGGAGCCAATCTCAGTGGTGCTAATCTGACCGGAACCGATTTACGTTACGCACAATTAAAGTTAGTAGAACTAACTGGGGTAGATCTGAGTAAAGCATGTATAGTTGGAGCATCGCTCCAAGACTCATTATTGTATGATTATGAGGAAAATAATTAGCTCTCTACCATCTGAGCAATGAAGCGATCGCTTAAAAGCTAAACTGCGCTCTTAAGTTACCTACATAGATCGTTGGGTTATCGCTAAAGTTATTTGGATTGGCAACCAGATAAAACGCTGGTACTAAAGCGATATTATCTGTTAGTGGAAAATAATAATTTGCTTCAAACTCGTACTGCACGCCACCATTTCCGCCGCCAGCAACGAGAAAATCGCGCCCGTCCAAGATGGCAAACGGTCTGACATAAGAGATAGTTAATAGCGCTCCCTCCTTACCCAAATCGGGGAAAGCAACGCCAGCTTGCATTGCTTGGGCTTCAATTTCTCCATCACTAGGCACTAGATTAGTCTTGGCGTAGGTGTAACGTCCGAATAAACCGATACCAGGAGTTAGCAACCAATCAAAATTAACTCCATAGGTATCAGCCAAACCAGCATCCAAACCACCATCAGCAACGAGTCCTGTCACTGGGTCGAATACCGCCGAACTGCCGTTATCTGCAATTCCGTAAATTGGCTCTCCCGCCGCGCCACCAATGACTCCACCAATTGCTTGAATCCGCGTCCGGTTGTATAACAGTCTCAAATTGAAATTTTGGCTGGGCGAGTAAGTGAGTTCAGCCGTTGCCGTGTACGTACCACCAAATAAGCCAAATCTCGGATCGCTAGAGGTGTTAAATCCAGGCGCGATCGTACTAGAAAGAAATTCTGTATTTTCTCCAATGTAACCTGCGGTCAATTGCAATTGCTTGCTAGGCTTCCAAGTTACAACCGCCCCCGATCCTCGGTCGATCGCATTGACTAGCGTACCGCCATTGGAGTTAAAACTATTCGCACCCGTGAGGATAAAGGTAAAAGCGTTGTAGTCAAATAGGCGATACCAGTTAATCCGGGGACCAAAAGCAATTTCAAGATTATCTCCCACGGGAAAACTGTAATACAGTTCGTGGATAACGACATCATTACCCAACCCTTGAATCCCTGCAGTTTGGTCGAAAAAGGGTACGCCATAGGTGTTGTACAGCCCTGCTGAGGTAAATTGGTTGGCGGGAGAGTCGGCATTACCTGCAACTAGCCGCACCTTGAGGCTATCCCTACCGTTGAAGGAAGTATCGAAATTCAACCAGATCAGATCGCTGAAAGTAATTTCTGGATCGTCTGTAAGTTCTTGTACAACTGGTCTACCTGTGGCTGCATCTCTTCCCCCTCGTCTAGCGACAACGCCGCCAAATGCAGCTGGCGGAAAGAGATCGACTGATTCAAATTGTACGTCACCATCGGCAAAAGCTCCCGTGACGTTAGCCCAAACTAGAGCGCTTAATTTCGTCGTAGTCGAGAATTGATTGGCTTCTAGTTCTGCTGTCGCTGCTTCTAAAGCATCCACGCGACCGCGCAAAGCAGACAATTCAGCGGCAAATTCTGTCTGCAATTTTTGCAGCGTATCGGCATCTTCTTGCTTAACGGTATCTGCCGATGCTGTAGCAATGAGTTCGTTAATTCTGTCCAAACAGGCATTCAAACCAGCCGCAAATTCGTATCTCGTTAAAGCACGGCTGCCTCGATAGGTGCTGTCTGGATATCCTGCAATACAACCATAGCGCTCTACCAAGGACTGTAACGCTTGAAATGCCCAGTCAGTAGGTTGGACATCTGATAGCTGCGATACAGATGTGACTTGCGCCATCGGGTCGCCTGCTGCTTCCGGTATCTCGACTCTAGGGGTCATCGCTAGATCGGTTTCAGGTTCTATGGAAGTACGATCGGTTGCGTGACGATCGCCGCGATCGGGAGGTAGCAATAATTTAGCTTCGCGATTGTAATTCGTGCTAACTAGTGTCTGTTTTGAGCTAACTTCTACCGCGTTAGTCTCTGCACTTACTCTATAACTATCAACGGCATGACACGCTAATATTACCGAGGCGATCGGCAATACTTGCAACAAGAATTTATGCATTTATCCTCACACCCAAACGCACGCTTTAATATTCAGAATGCAGGGTTTAGACTAGCAAAACTAGCTTCGGGTAAATGTGTTTTTATATACAATTCATTCGGACGCGCTGCGAACTCTCATTCAGAGTCTCGATCGCGTAACCAAAAAGCAAGCAAAAAAATTCTAAGTCTAGTCTAACCTTGTATTCATCCATCGGGAAAATTTGAAAATTTTGGCTTTATACTTAAGTTCTATAATTATTTGCTTGTCTAAAAAGTATGTTTCAACTAATTTAAAATTGCCAATATAGGAAAAATATATTTTTTTTGAAACAGAGATATTTTCTGTATTTTTAAGTTTAGCATTTTGAATCAAACGTAAATTTTATGACTACTAAACTTTTAAATTAAATCTGAGATGGAATGCAAGCTGCTTAGCATGAGTAGATTTAAAATAGATAAAAAACTAACCGCACTAGTCAAACTGCCGTGACTCAACACTGGGGAATGCCAAATAATAGCGATCGCCCCATGTCAGACCGCGTGTCAGACCGCATGACAGACCAAGCCACTCACTATACCCTGCTTGGACTGCATCCCTCGGCATCGCCAATCGAAATTCGTCGTGCCTACCGACATCTCAGCAAACTGTATCATCCTGACACAACCGACTTACCTTCAGCAATTGCTACTGTCAAATTTCAGCAGCTCAACGAAGCATATGCCACGCTGAGCAATCCAGAACGGCGGACGAATTACGACATGCATATTGGCTATTCTCGTCTGTATGTCATCCAACCACCTCCAGATTTTCAGCGCGCAGCCGCACGACCAGACGGACGGCGTTCCTCTGCTTACCTCGACCCTACAGATCGTCCCCTGTCATCTGGAGAAGTGTTTGTCTTGTTTATTTTGGGATTGACCTTCATAGGTTGTATATTATTGGCGATCGCTATTGCTACGATCCGGGGTGATACCTTGCAAACTCCAGTCCCACCAGCTCAGTTATCAATTGTCAGTGTAGAGATGTTACATGTAACGTCTCTACAAAGCGATCGCTAAAGAGTGGCGCTTTGGCTGGTGGCTAGGTAATTCCAACTTACGACTTACGACTTCTGACTTACAACTTCTAATATATGTCCTTACCTTCTGCCGACACTCCCTTATACAATCATCCTTTACCTCAAATCGAGCAGTGGTTGAAAGACCAAGGTTGTCAACAAGACCAAAAGCAACTGCATTGCTGGCGCATTCAAAAATCGAATTGGGAAGCCGAACTATGGTTAGATATCGACCAGTTGACAATCCGATACGTTGATGCTGAAGGAGTAGGACAAGACATTCAACGCTCTTTTAAATATTCTCTCAGCCGAAAAGATATAGAGCAGGCTGTATTTTCAGGTCCCTGACTCAATTTGAGATTTTAGATCTTCACACTTGTCTCTACTCTCTTAAAGAGCATCACACACTCTTTCCCTACTCCCTACTCCCTACTCCCTTACAATCACACTTTCCCAAACCGTCGTTCCCGCTGTTGGTAAGCAGCCAAAGCCCGATGAAACTCCGTGCGGTTGAAGTCTGGCCACAGAGACTCGGTAATATAAATTTCGGCATAAGCCATTTGCCAAAGGAGAAAATTACTGATGCGCATTTCTCCACTGGTGCGGATCAATAAGTCAGGATCGCTAATTCCAGCCGTGTAAAGGTGGCGCTCGAAGATTTCTTTGTCAATTTCTTCTGGTTGGAGCAAACCTTGCTGTACTTGCTGGGCGATCGCTCGACAAGCGTGTAAAATCTCCTGTCTACCACCGTAATTCGTGGCAATAGTGAAGCGGATACCTCGATTCGACCTCGTTTCAGCCATCGATCGCTCGATTTCCGATTGAAGACTTCGCGGTAAAGCCTCCAAATCTCCTACAAACCGAATTTGGACGTTTTCCTCTAGCATTTCCTGCAATTCTTTCCGCAGAACGCGCTCGAACAAAGTCATCAAAAATTCAACTTCTTCTAACGGTCTGCCCCAATTTTCAGTCGAAAAGGCATACGCCGTTAATGCTTGTATACCCCAATCTCGACAACAGCGTAATAAATCTTTGAGAACATCCACTCCCCGTTTGTGTCCCATGATACGGGGTAAACCCTGCTTTTTTGCCCACCTACCATTACCGTCCATAATTACTGCAACGTGTCTGGGCAGTTTTTCTTTTTCTAGATCGAGAGGCAATTGCAACACAATCGGCTTTACAGTCATTTTTTATTTCGGGGAGACGCTGGTAAGTTTAGACCAAAAAGCGCAAAAAAACGAGTCATGAGAATCCTAACTCGGTTGCCAATTTGATTTACCAGACCGCGTATGCTTGGGGCTACAGCTTCCCGTTCCACAGCTGGCGAGAATCGAGCTTCCAACAATTCTTTCAGTTTACTGCTGGTCAGCGGTTTATTTAATATCCCCCGTTCTGCAAGCGAAATTGACCCTGTTTCTTCCGAAACGACCACGCATACGCAGTTTTCTACCTTCTCCGTGATACCTAAAGCGGCTCGATGGCGCGTCCCCAATTGACGAGGAGCTGGACGTTCGTAGAGGGGCAAAATCACCGCTGCTGCGACTACCCGCGAACCTCGAATCAAACAAGCGCCGTCATGCAATGCTGTTTTTGGATGAAAAATTGTCAGTAAAATTTCTTTTGAGACTTCCGCATTTAACTTTACGCCTGGAACTTTGAGATCTCGCTCGTCAATGGGACTGTCTGTTTCCAAAATGAGCAAAGCACCGATGCGATTTTGAGACAGTTCTCTGACCGCATCTACGATTTCATCAATGACGCTATCAGGTTTGGGTACGATACGTCTTCCTGGCTGCAATAACTGTTGAAATTCTCCCCTACCCAATTGTTCTAAAAAGCGGCGAAACTCAGATTGGAAAGTGACTGCCATTGCTACAGCAGAACCAACCACCAATTTCTCCAATACAAAACTCAATAGCGGCAAACCCAGTCTGGCACTGATGGCAGAGGCAAGCATGAGGAGAATAAAACCCCTGACCATCCACAAGGTGCGGCGCTCTCCAATGATGACCAGCACCATGTAGATCAGCGCCAAAACCAAGCCCAGATCGATAGCGTAAAATAACAACGACTGAGTCCAGCCAAAGTCTGTTGTCAGCCATTGCTTCCACCAATCTCTCATGAGCGAAATATGAAATCTGAAGAATTAAGTTTGTTGACGGTTGGCGGTTAACGGTTAGTGGCTGACTGTTAACGGTCAACTGTTAACTGCCAACCTTGTGTTCTTAGCTTAATAGTGAATTGGGCAGGCAATCTTGCCGAATTAAGTCTTGATAGGTTTCACGCCGCAGAAGCAGCTTTGCTTCTTGGTTCGCTACTACCACTGCTGCTGGTCGGGGCAAGCGGTTGTAATTGGAAGCCATGCTGTAGTTATAAGCACCAGTTCCCATTACTACCAAAATATCCCCTGGTTCGGTTTGTGGTAAAGATGCCTCTTTAATTAGGATATCGCCTGACTCGCAGTGTTTTCCAGCTACTGTGACGGTTTCGCTGACTGGTGCGGACATTCGATTGGCAACTACAGCACGATAGAGCGATTGATAGGTAATCGGTCGAGGATTGTCGGACATCCCGCCATCGATCGCCACATATGTCCGAATTTCCGGTACGGTTTTGCTAGAGCCAATCGTATAGGCAGTAACGCAAGCAGTACCGATTAGCGATCGCCCGGGTTCGCACAATAATTTTGGTAAAGGTAAGTTTTGGGACTCGCAGGCTGCTTTCACTGCTTGGCAAAGTGCTTGTACCCATTCGTCAATACTGGGTGGATCGTCAGATTCTGTATATCGAATTCCCAATCCACCTCCTAAATTTAACTCCGTAACTGGCAGCCCGTAGCTTTTCGCTTTTTCCATCCACTGCACCATCACTTCAGCCAAATCTTGATGGGGTTGGCGCTCGAAAATTTGTGAACCGATGTGGGCGTGCAATCCGACACAAGTTAAATTGGTTTGTTGTCCGATAAAGGCAAAAACTGCTTCAATTTGGTCGGGATCGAAACCAAATTTACTATCCAAATGTCCCGTTCTGATGTAGTCGTGGGTATGGCAGTCGATTCCTGGTGTTAATCGCAACATTATCCGAGTTTGTTGTAGAGAAGTTGCACGCAACTTCTCTACAATATTTACTAAGGACTTCAGCTCGTACCAGTTGTCTACTACAATCGTGCAGCCAGACTCGATCGCCAGCGACAATTCTTCTACAGATTTGTTGTTACCGTGAAAGTAGATAACTTCTGGCTTGACACCTGCTTGTAGTGCAGTATAAAGTTCTCCTCCAGAAACAACATCAATTCCCAAGCCTTCAGAGTGGGCGATCGCGCATACTCCCAAGCAACTCCAAGCTTTTGAGGCATAAAGTACCTGAAATTCTCCAGGGTAATAGTTTTGAAACGCCTCGCGATACTGACGGCAAGCGCTGCGGAGGGATTCTTCGTCTAGAATATATAGCGGCGAACCAAACTGCTGTACGAGCTTTGTCACGTCACAACCACCAATTTCTAGATGGTCGTGGCTGTTGATTCCTGCTGTCAGTGGTAAAAGTTCTTGGTTGGGCGATCGCTTAGCAGCGTCTCCATTGTTGCCTTTGTTTGCGTTAGGAATATATTGACGACCGGAATTTTCGATTCCAGCGGGCTGAGTCGATAACATAATCGTGTAAGCTATCCTCTTGCAGGATGTGAGTGGGTCTAAACTTTAAGTTTACAATTGCAGCCTGTCAGTTATCGGTGTAGAGACGTTACATATAACGTCTGTACAAAGTTATCAGTTATCAGTGAGTCGTGAAAATACAAACGATCGATGACAAATGACCGCTACTCCTCATCGCGAATGAGTGCTAGCCTATCAATTCAACCAATATTGCCATCTGTCCTACCTGCCGTACTGGAACTCGACAATCTTTGTTTCGGTAAACTGTGGACTCTCGAAGCCTATCAACGGGAAATAGATAGCCCCAATAGCGAGTTACTGGGATTATTTCTGCAAAAAAACCAGGATCGAGAAAATACTTCCGACTTCCGACTTCCGACTTCCGACTTGCTCGCAATGGCCTGTCTCTGGGCAATTTTAGATGAAGCTCACATTACCTTGCTGGCGGTTCATCCCGATTACCAGGGACGAGGCTTAGGACAAGCATTGCTGTGGGGATTGATGCAGGCTGCACGCGATCGCACTTTGTCACGAGCGACTCTGGAAGTGAGGGAATCTAATCAACCAGCTATCTCTCTTTACAGCAAATTTGGTTTTCAACTAGCTGGACGCAGGCGGCGTTACTACAAAGATACGAATGAAGATGCCCTGATTCTGTGGCGGGGTGGGTTGCAGCGATCGGAATTTCAAGCCCAGTTGACAGGCTGGCACGATCTGGCAAGCGATCGCCTCCAACAATCTGGTTTCAGCTTAAACGTTCAAAAACTAGAGATTACCCGTCCAGAGTCAAGAAATTTGAGCTAAAAAGCTTGACAAGTGACTGATTTTATCCACATAATTTCTGGTTGGAAGCAATTACGCGGCTGAAATACTGATGGATTTATCCCGAATTAAGAGCGACAAGCAATCGCTTTTTCAGGCTGAGTCAAGGGCAGCAATTACAGCAGATAAGCGGAGCTTCTGAGTTGAGGCAAAAATTTTGACTGCATAAGGCGGTTTTTGCCAGGTTAGGTGGCGTAGTGACGCTCTGAGATATGAATTGCAAAGTAGGCGTGGATTAAAAAACTATTAACAAAAGATAAAGATTGCGCTCGCAGTAGGTGAATCCTGAGCTGGTTGTCGGTAATATCAATAGACAGCCAGATAATTAGCATGTGCTAAAATCAGCGTACCGGCACGACTCAGGTGATGGAATACAGCCATGTTTGAACGCTTCACAGAAAAAGCAATTAAGGTGATCATGCTGGCCCAGGAAGAAGCTCGCCGCCTGGGTCACAACTTCGTAGGCACAGAGCAGATCCTCCTGGGTCTGATTGGAGAAGGCACGGGCGTAGCAGCTAAAGTCCTCAAAACGATGGGTGTCAATCTCAAAGATGCCCGGATCGAAGTAGAGAAAATTATCGGACGCGGCTCGGGATTTGTAGCTGTAGAAATTCCCTTCACCCCAAGAGCGAAGCGGGTTCTGGAGCTATCTTTAGAAGAAGCTCGCCAATTAGGGCATAACTACATTGGCACTGAGCATCTCCTGTTGGGTCTGATCCGTGAAGGAGAAGGCGTAGCGGCTAGAGTGTTGGAAAACTTGGGAGTTGACCTATCGAAGGTACGCACTCAGGTAATTCGCATGTTGGGAGAAACGGCTGAAGTTTCGGCAGGCTCCCAGTCTGGACGCACCAAGACCCCCACATTGGACGAGTTCGGTTCCAATTTGACCCAAATGGCAGGAGAAGGCAAACTCGATCCTGTAGTCGGTCGTGAAAAAGAAATCGAGCGCGTGATTCAGATTCTGGGTCGGCGCACGAAAAATAATCCCGTGCTGATCGGGGAACCAGGGGTAGGTAAGACCGCGATCGCTGAAGGTTTAGCCTCTCGGATCGCCAACAAAGACGTACCCGACATTTTGGAAGAAAAGCGCGTCGTCACCCTTGACATTGGCTTGCTCGTAGCAGGTACGAAATATCGAGGTGAATTTGAAGAGCGTTTGAAGAAGATTATGGACGAAATCCGTTCTGCTGGGAACGTGATTTTGGTAATTGATGAGGTGCATACCCTAATCGGTGCGGGTGCAGCAGAAGGGGCGATCGATGCAGCAAATATCCTGAAGCCAGCCTTGGCACGGGGTGAATTGCAGTGTATCGGTGCAACAACCCTGGATGAGTATCGCAAGCACATCGAGCGGGATGCAGCCCTAGAACGACGCTTCCAACCCGTGATGGTGGGCGAACCTTCCGTTGATGAAACTATTGAAATTCTCTTCGGACTGCGCGATCGCTACGAGCAGCACCACAAGCTGAAAATCTCCGATGCGGCGCTAGAAGCAGCAGCCAAACTGTCCGACCGTTATATTAGCGATCGCTACCTGCCAGACAAAGCCATTGACTTAGTTGACGAAGCAGGTTCGCGGGTACGGTTAATTAATTCCCAGTTACCGCCAGCGGCGAAGGAATTAGATAAAGAACTGCGTCAGGTATTGAAAGAAAAAGACGATGCCGTTCGCACCCAAGATTTCGACCGGGCGGGAGAACTGCGCGATCGCGAAATGGAACTGAGAGCCGAAATTCGGGCGATCGCTCAATCGAAAACTGGTAGCACTAAGAGCGAGGGTGAAGACTCTCCCGTAGTCACCGAAGAAGATATCGCTCAAATTGTCGCTTCTTGGACTGGCGTACCAGTCAACAAGCTGACCGAATCCGAGTCCGAAAAGCTGCTGCACATGGAAGATACCCTGCACCAGCGCTTGATCGGTCAAGAAGAGGCTGTTAAAGCGGTTTCCAAGGCAATTCGCCGCGCCCGTGTCGGCTTGAAGAATCCCAACCGTCCGATCGCTAGCTTTGTGTTCTCTGGTCCTACTGGGGTTGGTAAAACCGAGTTAACAAAATCTTTGGCGGCTTACTTCTTCGGTTCCGAAGATGCGATGATCCGCTTGGATATGTCGGAGTACATGGAACGGCACACCGTTTCTAAATTAATTGGTTCGCCTCCTGGCTATGTCGGTTATAACGAAGGCGGACAGTTAACAGAAGCCGTGCGTCGTCGTCCTTATACCGTCGTGCTATTCGATGAAATTGAAAAAGCACACCCCGATGTCTTCAACATGCTATTGCAAATTTTAGAAGACGGGCGGTTAACGGATGCCAAGGGGCGTACTGTAGACTTCAAGAACACCTTAATTATTCTTACCTCTAACATTGGTTCCAAGGTAATTGAAAAAGGTGGCGGTGGAATTGGCTTTGAATTCTCTTCGGAAGATGCAGCCGAAACTCAATACAACCGCATCCGTTCCTTGGTGAATGAAGAGTTGAAACAATACTTCCGTCCAGAGTTCCTCAACCGCTTGGATGAAATTATTGTCTTCCGTCAGTTGAGCAAGGCAGAGGTGAAAGAAATTGCCGATATCATGCTCAAGGAAGTCTTCGGACGCTTGGATGAGAAGGGCATTACCCTAACTGTTACCGAACGATTCAAGGATCGCTTGGTAGAAGAAGGCTACAACCCCAGCTACGGTGCGAGACCATTACGCCGTGCCATTATGCGCCTGTTAGAAGATAGCTTGGCAGAAGAAATTCTGTCCGGTCGCATCAAAGAAGGCGATGAAGCTGTGGTGGATGTCGATGACACTGGTAATGTAAAAGTGTTATCGCAAGAGCGCAAAGAGTTATTGCCTCAAGCAGCCGAGTAGTTAATTCAGTTAATTTAAGTCGTTAATAGGGTGGGCAATGCCCACTTTTTTATTTACTAATTTTTATTGGCTAATTTTTCCACTTTCTAATCGGTGTCCTAGAAGGAGAAATTCTAGTGGAATCGACAGTAATTCGCGAATCATCTCGATAATAGTAACTGGTCGTGCCGTCACCTTCAGCTCATCACGAGTTTAATTTGCATTCAATATTGCATTTTTAATGGCTTGATGCCCTAAATCATTAGGATGAATGAAATCGTTGCTAACTAAAGAATTAGCACCACGATCGAGCATGTACTGGTAAACGTCTGCCCATTTCGTATGATATCGCCGCGCGATCGCTTTGGTTGCATCCCGATATTGCCGATGTTTTGTAGTAGAACCTGCATTATAGGGCGGGTAGAGAGAATAACCAGTAGGATTTATGTAAGGGGGAGAACCAATAACAATGTGACTGGGAGGGATTCCACCTGAAATTAGTCCCGCTACTACTTCATCTAAATCATTTTGAAAGTTCATTGTCGAAAAATTAGCTCCGTTGTAGCGCAGATCGTTTAAGCCGTAGAGAATATAAACATAATTAGGAGAGCGCTGAATGATATCTTGCTGATAGCGATCGCGACCGTTATTTGCTAAAACTGGAACAGTATTTTGTAAAACTGTAGCGGAAATTGCTTGGTTATCTTCTTGCAGATTCAAAGCATTTGTGACCAAGGTAGACCAGCGATGACTGCTGTTTGATGCACCGTCACCATGCGTAATACTATCACCAAAAAAAATCGCGACTTGATGTCCAAAAGTTACACTCGCACTACCGTGTACGATGATTGCGATCGCTATGTATAGTACACTTAGTAAGACTGACTTTAGTAATAAAACTGGCTGTTTGGAACGAGTTTTTTGACTGTTCAACAGAAATACGCTCCTCAACTGACGAGATTTTTTTCAATCTTGTCAAATCTAGTTAATTTTAAATCTAGTTAATTTTAAAATAACTAAAGCTATTCTGTATCCAACAACTGGCGAATAGTTCTTAGTAACTCTTGAGCAGTGTAGGGTTTGACCAAAAATGCCTTAACCCGATCGCCTACAGATGTCAATAATCGATCGTTTGCTGCCAACCCACTTGTAGCTATAATTTTGACTTCAGAATTCAGTTTTTGTAATGTGCGAATCGTCGTGACACCATCCATTGCAGGCATCATCATATCGACCATCACCACGCTAATTTCCGAGCGATGTTGCACGTAAATCGCGATCGCATCAATCCCGTCAACCGCAGTCAGTACTCGATAATTATGTGCTTCTAAAGAAGTTTTAATAATCTCACGAATTGCTACTTCGTCATCTGCAACTAAAATCAATTCTCCATGACCAAATGGAATTTCTCGTTCGGGCGATTGTGGCTGTTCTTCAGCCTCTTTTGCAGGTAGATACACCTGAAATTGAGTTCCTTTTTTCTCCTCACTCGTGACTTGAATAAACCCCCCGTGTCCTTTAACAATTCCAATTGCGGTAGAAAGTCCTAACCCAGTGCCTTTCCCAATGTCTTTGGTTGTGAAAAACGGCTCAAAAATTCTCTCTTGCACTGCTTTTGACATTCCCATTCCTGTATCTGCAATGGTGATGACAACATATGCACCAGCCTTTGCTTCTAAATGCATCCCTGCATAATGTTCATCTACTAACAAGTTCTCAGCCGCAATTTTTAAAACTCCACCATTCGGCATTGCATCGCGAGCGTTGACGCACAAATTCATTAAGACTTGATGCAGTTGCGTAGCATTGCCAGCCGCCGCCCATAAATCTGGGGCGATATCTGTATAAACTGCTATTGACTTAGGAAAAGTCTCTTTGATAACTTGTTTGATTTCTGCTAATAAATGTCGCAGTTGTAAAACCGTTTGTTGTCCTTCAACCCCACGAGCAAATGATAGCACTTGCTTGATCAAAGCCGCACCCCGCTTTGCATTAGTCTCGATTGTTTGTAAAATCTGCAAGTTGCGCGTGTCGTAGGTTTTCAACTGCAACAGTTGGGCTGACATTAAAATTGGAGCCAAAACATTGTTTAAATCGTGAGCGATACCACTGGCAAGAGTACCGATACTTTCTAATCGCTGAGCGCGTAAAAATTGAGCTGTCAGTTGTTTTTTCTCAGTAATATCTGTATCGACGCATAAAATCGATTTGGGTTGTCCTTGTTCGTCGCGCATCAACGTCCAACGGCTTTCGACGACGATCTCTTTGCCAGCTTGTGTGACTTTTTCTAACTCGCCATACCACTCACCTGTGCTAAGAACTGATTGCAAAGCTTGGGCGTGTAAAGACACTTTTTTGTATAACAGCTCAAATGCACTCGTGCCTATAGCCTCTACTGCTGTCCAACCATACAGCCGCTCTGCACCGCGATTCCAATATAAGATGCGATCGCTACTGCAATCTTTGACCAAAATGGCATCGGTAGTGACATCTAATAAAGCAGCCTGTTGACGAATCTTCTGCGCTGCTTGCTTACTTTCAGTAATATCTTCAACAATATAAGCAAATCGAGCCTGATGCTCTCGCTCGCCAGCAATTGCCGAAACTGTGGCTGAGAGCCATTTTTTCCCTAATGGTGTTGTGTGGGAGTACACAAATTTAACTGGAGTTAGGCTGCGTTCTGCTTCTCGGTAACGTTCGATCCAAGTTTGGATGTGATGCTGCGGTACTCCCATCTCGCTCGCAAGTCGGTGCTGCATCATCTGAGGAGATAAGCCGAAAAAATTGGCAGCAGCAGCGTTGTCAGAAATATGTAAAATATCGTTTTCGCGCAGTTCTACGATCCCCATCATCATGGAGGCGCTGTCATAGAAACTCCGCAGAATCGATTCGCTTTCTCCCAGTGCGGCAGCTGCTGTAACGCGATCGCTAATATTGGTTAAAATGCTAACGAAATAGAGCAAACTTCCCGTATTTGAGCATACGGGGATAATTTTTATCTCGCTCCAGAACGTTTGTGCGTCAGCTCGATAATTTAATAGCGTGGTTTGCACTTCTGTATTTTGAGCGATCGCCCGCTCGATTTTGGCGATCGCTTGCGGATCGGTGGCTGTTCCACAAAGCAAGCGCCAATTTTTGCCTAATACTTCTGTTAGTTGGTATCCAGTCATGCGGCAGAAAACTGAATTAGCATAGACAATCGGACACCCATGCTGATGCGGATCGGTAATGAAAATTCCTTCAGAAACAGCAGCCATTGCTTGAGCCAGCATCAAATTTTTTGCCGATGCTTGTTTCAGAGCTGCAACTGAACGATCGAACTGAGTATGAGCTATGGTTAACTCTGCTAACTTGCGCTGTAATTCTAACTGGGTAACGATCTGCTGGCTGAGAACTTTGAGTATGGCAATTTGTTCGGGATTTAACTCTCGCGGTACGTAATCGATGACGCACAAAGTCCCCAAGGCGTAACCTTCCGGCGTTACCAATGGTGCGCCAGCATAAAATCGAATTTGCGGATCTGTCGTGACGAGAGGATTAGTCGCAAATCGTTCGTCGCGCAAAGCATCTGGAACGATGAATACATCTCGTTGTAAGATTGCGTGAGCGCAAAAAGCTAAATCGCGATGGGTCTGAGTGACGGTTAAACCAACTTTAGACTTAAACCATTGCCGATCACGATCGATCAGACTAATCAGAGCAATCGGGGTAGCGCAAATCCGAGCAGCGAAATGGGTAAGACTATCAAATTCAGCTTCAGGCTGAGTGTCTAAAATTTGGTATTTATTGAGGGCTGCAAGCCTCATAGCTTCATTTATAGGCGCTACAGCTTTCATACTCTTTCCTACGCTCAATTACGCTCTTTGATTATTTTTCCCCTTCGATCGCTCTGGAAAAACAAATAGCTTTGATTCCGTTTTTGCTAGCAGGTTATCTATTCTGAATCTTTGCGATCGAGGCAAATAGATCGCGATCGCTAGTTTATGCTGTTACTCCACTCTATTTATTTAGATAGATGACAAATACGTGAATATTGCTTTTGAATTACCGAAATCGCTATGGGGATCGCTAAAAAAACCTTTTATTATAGTAATGTTTTTATTTGACTTTTGTTATATTTTTTTTTGACAATTTTTAATCATTTTCAAACAAAATACATAAATCTAGAGCGTAATTATTTTGAGTAAAATTACTCAAATCAAGGAACGATTGGAGTATCGAAAAGCTAGTATACGCGATCGCTTTCTAAAATCAATTGTCTCAATAGATAAAAATCTATATAGAACTAAATCGCGAATGCTAACAAATTTGTTGAGAAAAGTTAAGAATGCGAGCAGTTATCAGTAAAGAGTGACTAGTGGCTGGTGACTAGAAAAGATTTCAGCCAAAGCGTCATTGGTTCCACCAGCCACTCATCAACAACTGTCAACCAACAACCGTCCCAAGCCGGATATTTTGGCTCAGAACCCGCCCCTACGAATACTTGCTACTAGAATAAATACAGTCCTTCTGAACGCAGAGAATAGAAAAACGTGAGCAACGCGGGAGTTACTACTAACTACCTCTCATCTCCAGTCAAAGTGAGGTCGGAAGATAGCTTTGCGATAACTTTCGCACCTTTGTCTTTAGATGCAGTCTATGCCCTTGCCGATGACCCAGGCAATGGAGCGATTGTCGTTATGAGTGGGATGGTACGCAACCAAACTGACGGTAAACCAGTAGTATCGTTGGAGTATCAAGCGTACGAACCGATGGCAATGCAGATCTTCAAGCAAATTGCAGCGGAGATTCGCCAACAATGGCAAGACGTGAATCGAGTCGCTATTTACCATCGCATCGGTAAGTTAAAAATTGGAGAAATTAGCGTTTTAGTCGGCGTAGGTTGTCCCCATCGTTCTGAAGCATTTGAAGCCTGTCGCTATGCGATCGACACGTTAAAGCATAATGCCCCGATCTGGAAAAAAGAACACTGGCAAGACGGCTCTTCCAGTTGGGTGAGCATTGGGGCGTGCGAGACTCAAGGATGCTGAAGTCTTGCTACGGTGGGCATTGCCCACCCTACAATTGAATTTCGACTCGGGTCAGTTGCTAAACCCCAGGGCAAAAATCAACACAGCACCTATGACTGCTAAGATCGAAAGCACCATACCTGCATTTGGACTACCTTTGAAGGAATAGTTTTTGTCATCCATTAGGTATACCTCTGTTTTACAAAGCTACGTGCATTGTTACATTTAGCCATTTCCGAGCCATCGGTCGTGCGAGAGAAATATACTCAATGCGGCAGTAAAACATAGCCCTTATCTTTATCTTCTACCCCCAGACAATTGTATATTCTTTGACTTCTGCCTAATATCGGAGAGAGATAATCTGGCTGGAGTAGAGAATATGCAGGCTTATGATATTGTCATCATTGGGGCAGGACACAATGGCTTAGTGTGCGCGGCTTATCTATTAAAAGCCGGATATAGTGTTTTATTATTGGAAAAGCGCTCTGTTCCTGGTGGAGCAGCAACGACAGAAGAATGTTTACCTCAAGAAGCACCAGGATTCAAATTTAACCTTTGCGCGATCGATCACGAATTTATTCACCTTGGACCAGTCGTTCAAGAACTAGAACTAGAAAAGTATGGATTGGAATATCTTTATTGCGATCCAGTAGTTTTCTGTCCGCATCCAGATGGCAAGTACTTTTTAGGTCATAAATCTGTTGACAAGACTTGTGCGGAAATTGCCCGTTATAGTCAACGAGATGCAGAAAAATATGCTGAATTTACAGATTATTGGCAACGGGCGCTCGGTGCGATGATTCCGATGTTTAACGCTCCACCCAAGTCATTATTAGATATCCTCGGTAACTATGACATTACCAAAATAAAAGATTTATTTTCTGTGATTGGTTCTCCCTCAAAAACTTTAGACTTTGT
Source organism: Chroococcidiopsis sp. SAG 2025 (assembly GCF_032860985.1). Classification (GTDB taxonomy): domain Bacteria; phylum Cyanobacteriota; class Cyanobacteriia; order Cyanobacteriales; family Chroococcidiopsidaceae; genus Chroococcidiopsis. The sequence goes on along the minus strand of NZ_JAOCNC010000001.1, from coordinate 5,702,119 downwards.
GCGTACCATGCTCAGTAGTGGGGAGGACATGGTAAACGAATGGTTTGATTCTGAATTTTTAAAAGCACCTCTAGCTAGGCTCTCATCAGAACTGGGTGCGCCTCCTTCGCAGAAAACCCTTGGGATTGGTGCAATTATGATGGCTATGCGTCACGATCCGGGGATGGCTAGACCGCGTGGTGGTACGGGTGCATTAGTGCAAGCTTTAGTGAATCTAGTCAAAAGTAAGGGTGGTGAAATTCTTACCGACCAGCATGTAGAGAAGATTTTAATTGATAACGGTCGGGCTGTGGGTGTAAGAGTTGCTAATGGTAAAGAATATCGAGCCAAAAAAGCTGTTATTTCTAACATTGATGCTCAGCGAATATTTCTACACATGGTAGATCCGAGCGAACTGGATGCTGCCGAACCCCATTTACGCGAAAGATTAGAACGTCGAATTGTCAATAATAATGAAACAATTCTCAAAGTCGATCTAGCAATTGATAAACCACTGTGTTTTGAGCATCACGAACACAAAGATGAATATTTAATTGGCTCAATTTTGATCGCCGATTCTGTCAGCCATGTAGAACAAGCACACAGTTTGTGTACGTTAGGGCAAATTCCTGATGCGAATCCATCTATGTATGTCGTTATGCCTACAGCGCTCGATCCTTCAATGGCTCCGGCTGGAAAGCATACAGTTTGGATTGAATTTTTTGCACCATATCAAATTGCTGGGGCAGAAGGTACGGGGTTAAAAGGGACGGGTTGGACGGATGAGTTGAAACACAAAGTTGCCGATCGCATCATCGATAAACTAGCAGAATACTCTCCTAATGTAAAAGATTCCATTATTGCCCGTCGAGTCGAAAGCCCGGCTGAATTAGGTGAAAGATTAGGTGCATATAAAGGTAATTATTACCATATTGATATGACTCTCGATCAGATGGTTTTCTTCCGTCCTTTGCCAGAAATAGCTAACTATAGAACTCCGATTGATGGCTTATTTCTTACAGGTGCGGGAACTCATCCAGGCGGCTCGATTTCGGGGATGCCAGGGCGCAATTGTGCTAGGGTATTTTTGCAGACGCAAAATCCGCTATCGCAAACGATTAAGGATGCAAGAGAGTCGGTGAAGTCAACTTTTGAATCCGTGTTTGGCACGAAACAAGGTTGAATTTTAAGTTGAAAATCTACCTTTATCTGCGATCTAGATCGGGATTCAAACGGCTCAAAAACGTTCGCAGTCGATCGCTTCTCGGACTGACTAAAACTTCCCGAGGCGATCCTTGCTCTTCAATTTGTCCTTGATGTAAAAACATAACGCGGTTGGCGACTTCCCGCGCAAATAGCATTTCATGGGTAACGACGATCATTGTCATTCCATCAGCGGCGAGTTGTTGCATCACGCGCAAAACTTCCCCAACCAATTCTGGATCTAAAGCGCTGGTAGGTTCGTCGAATAGCATGATCTGGGGGTTCATGCACAAACTCCGAGCGATCGCGACTCGTTGTTTTTGTCCGCCAGAAAGCTGTTCGGGATAAACGGTAGCTTTTTCAGATAAACCAACTTTTTCTAAATATTGTGCGGCAAGTTGGGCGCTTTCTTTTTTAGATTTTCCTAACACCTTTTGTTGTGCCAGGGTTAAGTTATCTAATACATTCAGGTGAGGAAACAAATTAAATTGTTGAAATACCATCCCGACTTGCGATCGTAGTTGACGCAGTACGTTGCGGTTGAGGTTGGGACGCGATATATCGATATCATTGACAACTAAACGTCCGCCATTAATGGCTTCTAGACGATTGAAGCAGCGTAGCAAAGTACTTTTGCCACAACCAGAAGAACCAATAACGGCGACAACTTCACCGCGAGAAATTTCACCGCTAATTCCTTTGAGGACTTTGAGCGAACCGAAGTTTTTCTCTACACCTTCAAATGAGATCGCGGGGGTAGCACTATTCATACCTACGTTGGAAGTGGTTTGAGTTGGTTACAGGGTATGTTGATTACACTCCACTTGATTGTATTCTATGGCACAATACTCTCGTGCAGAAGGGGATAAAAGGAAGTTTAACTCACTGAAATTTAACTCATTACTGCAAGTATAGAAAATGCACAAGGAAAAGAAATAATGGCTACAAGTGCGATCCGGTGGTTGCGTCGGTATTTAGTTATCAGCTTGTGCTGCTTGCTGCTAGCGATTGGCTGTGGTAGTAATAATTCTGGTACTGGTGGGACGGGAGATACAGGCGGTACGAAAACACTAACCGTGGGAACCGAACCCGCATTTGCGCCATTTGAGTTTAAAGGGACGAATGGGGAGTTGCAGGGGTTTAGTATCGATTTGATGAATGCGATTGGTAAGTCGGCTGGATTTACAGTCAATTTTCAAAGTTTACCCTTTGATGGCTTAATTCCCGCTTTACAGGGAAAAACGATCGACGCAGCTATTAGCAGCATGACGATTACTAAAGAGCGATCGCAAACGGTTGATTTCTCTCGTCCCTATTTTAAAGCAGGGTTGGCGATCGCGGTTCGTAGCGACAACCAAGATATTACGAATTTTGTGAGTCTCGAAAATAAAAGAATTGCCGTTCAAATTGGTACAACTGGGGCGGAAGAAGCCAAGAAAGTTGCAGGAGCGAAAATCAGTAGTTTTGATTCTGCACCTTTAGCTTTACAAGAATTGAAAAATGGTAATGTGGATGCAGTTATTAACGATGCACCTGTAACCTTATACGCAATTAAAAATGCTAACCTTTCAGGGATTAAAGTTGTCGGTCAATTGCTGACGGAAGAGTTTTACGGTATTGCTACGGCTAAAAATTCTCCTAATTTAGCTTCAATTAATCAGGGGTTAGAGACAATTTTGAGTGACAATACATATGCTCAAATTTATAAAAAGTGGTTTAATGCTGAACCGCCTAAATTGCCAGAGAAATCGCCCTTTGCCAACTAAAAAAAATCGTATCTCGCAATTATGACTAATGCATTCGAGATTATTTTTCAGGCAATTCCTACTTTACTAGCTGGTGCTTTAGTCACGCTCCAATTAACAGCCTTTTCTGTTCTTTTGGGATTAATTGGTGGTTCGTTAGTTGGAATTGCGCGACTTTCTCATATCGTACCTTTGCGCTGGTTGACGAGGGCATATGTCGATTTTTTTCGAGGTACGCCGTTGTTAGTCCAAATCTTTATGATTTATTTTGGCTTACCCGCGATCGCTCAACAAATCGGGTTTGATTTTTCTCTGGATCGTTTAGCTGCGGCAGTGTTAGCTTTGAGTTTAAATAGTGCGGCATACATTGCTGAAATTGTTCGTGCGGGGATTCAATCAATTGAGTTAGGACAATCGGAAGCTGCTGAATCTTTGGGCTTAGATTCAGTCCAAACTATGCGCTATGTCATTTTTCCCCAAGCTTTCCGCCGCATGTTACCACCTTTAGGAAATGAGTTTATTACTTTACTTAAAGATACGAGTTTAGTAGCAGTAATTGGATTTGAAGAGTTGTTCCGCAAAGGACAGTTGATTGTTGCCACCAACTATCGCGCTTTTGAGATTTATGCAGCTGTAGCGATCGTCTATTTGTGTTTAACTCTGCTGTCTTCTCAAGGATTTTCTTGGTTAGAAAAGTGGCTTAACCCCGTGGCTCGGCAAAAGCAGCGATCGGCTAAGCTGAGTTAGGCAGAGTGTGTATCTACCTCTTCGCACTGCGATACTTCCAAGGAGCGACAAATTTCGCATCGCTCCACACGCCGCGATGCTGTTCTTGTGCTTGGGTTGCCGCTCGTTCTACCACTGCGGCACTGGGACAATTCTTCAAGTAAGGTGTGTAGACTAATACCAATCCTTCCCGCGCCAAAACTTCTTGGACGAGAGTACCGTCACCCAAACGAACTTCGCTCACTTTTCGCCCGTAGCGATCGCTATCTGTAATTGTTAAATTAACGCGATCGCCTCCTTGTTGAATCAACTTTTGTAATCGCTGCTGTGCCTGAAGTCCCCATTTAAATTGATCGACATCTACACGGCTTTGACTGTATCTTTCTTTTGCAGAATGGGGTATTTCCGGTGCATCCACGCAAGCAAAACGGACGGTAAACTCATCGCCCTTAGCGTTTACCACCCTGATAGTATCGCCGTCACTCACACGCTTAACTGAATATGCAGCAGCACCATAGCGCGGCTGACATCCCGCGAACAACAAAATAAAAATAATTGTGAATAAATACGGTAATAGCTTTTGGATGAGTTGCACTGGTAATTGGTGATTGGTAATTGGTAATTGGTAGTTGGTCAGAGGTATTTTCACGCACCACTCTCTACTGATAACTTTGTAGAGACGTTACATGTAACGTCTCTACACTAATAACCGATCGCTGATAACTGATAACTGATAACTGATAACTGATAACTGATGACCTTAGTAGTTGGTTTAATTAGCGGTACTTCTGTTGATGGCATAGATGCCGCTTTGGTAAATATTACAGGCAGAACTGAAGATATTCAGGTAGAACTGTTAGCGGCAAACACTTATCCTTATCCTACCGATTTGCGATCGCAAATTTTAGCAGCTTGTAAAGGTGAAGCCATCTCCATACCTCAATTAGCAGCTTTGGATGATGCGATCGCGCTTTGTTTTGCTCAAGCTGCTCAAAACATCCAAGCCGGACATCCTCCCGCCGAATTAATTGGTTCCCACGGACAGACTGTTTTCCACAGACCACCCTTGAAAAGAGCTGAGGGAGCTACTTCCAAGCCACAAGTCACAAGTCACAAGTCACAAGTCAACCCCACACCCCACACCCTACACCCTACACCCTTTCCCGACTCCCGACTCCCGACTCCCGACCTCCAATTAGGCTACAGCCTTCAACTCGGACGCGGGGCTGCGATCGCGCAACTCACAAATACTCCAACAGTCAGTAATTTTCGGGCAGCAGATATTGCTGTAGGAGGTCATGGAGCGCCTTTAGTGCCGAAAGTTGACGCTTACCTGCTCAGTCACCTTCATGAGGCGCGATGCGTCCAAAATCTCGGTGGAATTGGAAATTTAGCCTATCTTCCTCCCCGCAGTCATGTCAACTGGGAGGAGAAAGTGAGAGGCTGGGATACGGGACCAGCCAATACTTTATTAGATCTCGCAGTCCAGCACTTAACTGATGGCGCACAAAGTTACGATCGCGATGGCAATTGGGCAGCTAGTGGTACTCCTTGTCATCCTCTTGTAGAACAATGGCTCAGTCAAGATTTCTTTCACCTCCCACCACCAAAATCGACAGGACGAGAGTTATTTGGCTGGGAATACTTACAACAATGTTTAGTTGATGCTCAAAGTTACCAATTGAGTCCAGCTGACTTGCTAGCAACTTTGACAGAATTCACTGTCGCGTCAATCGTGCATAGTTACCGGACATTTTTACCGCAAATGCCAGCAAGAGTTCTTTTATGTGGCGGTGGTAGCCGAAATTTATATTTGAAGCAGCGATTGCAATTTCATTTAGAAGTACCAGTTATCACAACAGATGAAGCGGGATTGAATGCCGATTTCAAAGAAGCGATCGCATTTGCCGTTCTAGCCTACTGGCGACAACAAGGCATACCAGGCAACTTACCTCAAGTGACTGGAGCAAAGCAAGCAGTTTTGTTAGGTGAGGTCGTTGGTAATTGGTAATTGGTCATTTGTCATTTGTTATTGGTGCGTGAAATACTTATCACTCCTGACTTCTGTACGGGCGGGTTTAACCGCAGAATTTTTGGTTCTAATACAAATATTTTCAAAAAACCCGCCCCTACGATAACTGATAACTGATTTTGGGAAAAATACTAATGACAACTAGAGACCACAAATTTTTGCTGTGGCGGAACTTTAATTCATGCGAGATCCCAATCTCAACCGCATACTTGCTAACCGCTATCAACTTCAACAGGTGCTTGGAGCAGGGGCAATGGGTCAAGTCTATCTTGCCCACGATAAATTGTTAGGAGGAGTTCCCGTTGCTGTCAAATTACTGAGTATATCGATTCATAATAAAAAACTTCGCGTGCAAGAACGTTTTGAACAAGAAGCAAAAACCTGCGCTATCTTGGGTCAAAAAAGCATTCATATCGTCCGCGTCATGGACTATGGTGTTGTAGAGGAGAATGGTACGCCATTCTATGTGATGGAGTATTTAAAAGGGAAAAACTTGAGCGATATGATTCGCAATTATGCTCTATCACTACCGAGGTTTTTAAGTATCGGACGGCAAATTAGTCTTGGTTTAGAATGCGCCCACCAAGGAATTCCAGTTGATGGAAAAACTTATCCGATTATCCATCGAGATATTAAGCCAAGTAACGTTTTATTAATTCAAGATAATAGCTTGGGAGAATTGGCGAAACTATTAGACTTTGGTATTGCTAAGTTACTCCAAGCCGATAGCAATCAAACTCGATACTACATGGGAACGTTTGCTTATTCTTCTCCAGAACAAATGGAGGGTAGCGAACTTACCAATCGTTCTGATATCTATAGTTTGGGAGTCATGCTATTTGAGATGCTGACGGGCAATATTCCAATTCAAGCCAACACGGACTCATTTGGAGGTTGGTTTAAAGCTCACCACTATCAATCACCCCGTTCTTTTGAGACATCAGAACCGAAGTTTCCCATTCCGCCACAGTTGAAAGATTTGGTCATGAGCTGCTTGGCGAAAGCACCAAGCGATCGCCCGCAAAACGTCAGTGAAATTATCAAAGTTTTTACCCTGCTCGAACAGCCGCGCGATCGGTCTTTACCTTTAACGACTCAACCCATAACGCCACAAACGCCAAGTAGCAGTATTGAGCCAGCGAATACGATTGTTGCACTACAGCAAGGTCAACTCACCACAGATGCTATTTGTCGGCTAACTCGTTGGCCGCAAAATAAACCGATCGCAGATATTGTTTTTCCTCAATCAATCCAAATTAACGATGAAGAGAGTCCTGCTTTGTGGGTGATGTTATCCCAAATAGAAGTGAATAAACGTTTAGTTAATAGAACCTACAACCACTTCTTATTTATCACCTCGCCTTCTCCCATGATGCTATGGATTACTGCTCTCCATCACCGTACTTATGGGACAAAATGGTTGACTTACTATCTCGATTTAAAAAATAGTCAAAATCGAGATTTAATTCAATCAATCGGCATCAAGGGATACTATCGCGTCCTTCTATTTGCGCGCGAAACTCCACAATATGCTAGCTCTTGCTTATTAATTAATGTTGCCTCTAGTCAAGGAATACTGTTGCAACAATGGTATCTCCTCAGTCAATCTTCAAATATTAACGGTGATGCGCAGTTGAGTAAAAGTTTGCTTAAGCAGGAATACGAGAAGATCAAACCACAAATTTTAATGAAATTGGAAGCGAGTGTTTGATAGTCATTTGTCACTTGTCACTTGTCATTTGTGACCAGCTAGTGTTTTAACCTACGACTTACGACTTACGACTCACTTTTTTTGACATAGCAACAAACCAAACCAGTTTTTGGTGTCTGTCCAAGTTTGGAGTGGAATTAATCCTTGCGTTTGTAACTGTTGTTGTAGGTTTTTGAGGTTGAACTTACGAGAAATTTCAGTTCTGATTGTTTCTCGATCGGCAAATTCTACTATTAAATTAAGCGATCGCATCTCTACGGTTTGCGATCGCAAGCTTCTCAAATGCATTTCAATTTGATGTTCTGTTTCGTTATAAAAAGCCCAATGCTCGAAGTTTTGCAGGTCAAAATTGCTGTCATAGCGCCAGTTCAAGTGTTGCAACATATTGAGGTTAAATGCTGCCGTGACTCCTTGGCAATCGTTATAAGCTGCCTCTAAAACTGATTTTGGCTTTTGCAAATCTACACCCAATAAGAAATACTCTCCTACTTCAAGTGCTGCAAAAATCCGGGCGAAAAACTCATCAGATTCTGAAGGGGTCAAATTGCCTAAAGTACTACCAATAAAACAGATCGTGCGACTGGGTAAAAAAGTTGACGCAAGTCGTTCTAGTGCAAGTTCGTAAGTACTGGCTAAAGCGCGAACTTTGAGCGTGGTATAGTCGGCTAAGAGTTGTTTAGCACTGCTCTCTAGTATTCCCGCGCTGACATCCACTGGAATGTAGTGTAGTGGGTATCCCAGTTTGTGATAAGCATCCAAGAGAAGGCGCGTTTTAGTCGAGCTACCGCTACCCAATTCGACGAGTTCGCACGCACCTGTTAGCCGCGCAATTTCAGTTGCATATTTTTGCAGGATAGCTGTTTCGGTGCGCGTTAGATAGTACTCTGGCAGTTCGCAAATTTGCTCGAATAACTGCGAACCTCGGTCATCGTAGAAGTATCGCGGTGGGAGGGTTTTAGGAGTTTGAGTTAATCCCGCGATCGCGTCTTTCCCTTCTGTGAGTCGGCTAGTTGCGATCGCTGCGGGAGCGATGAGATTCTCTATCTGCAAGCGTTGCTCGATGGAACGGGGATGGATATTGCTTGCAGTTTCAAATATGGACACGCTCAACCTCCGTCAAATTCAAACATACCCGATCGCGATCGCCGATTTGCAATAGTCTGCGACCTTCAGAAGTAAAACACAAAGCCAATCAGCAAAAAATCATGCTGGAGTTAGATCAACTCAGCTACTACCAATTCTTTACGCATTTTCTCACAAATTTGTCATTGGTTATTTGTTATTCGTCATTTGTGAGAACTAATGACAAATGACCAACTATCGATGACATGTTAATCTTTCGCACACCGAAACCCTGCCAAGATTTGCCGCACGCCTGGATGATACCAATTGCGAAAACTCGTTCTTAGCGCCCAAGGACGAGTTGCCCAACTGCCACCTTTAAGAACTTGATGCTGTCCGTCAAAATAAACTTGGGAATAACCAGTGTAGGGATAACTGGCAAAACCTGCGTAGCCATCAAATACACAAGCCGTCCATTCCCAAACATTGCCCAACATATCTTCACAACCATAGGTGCTGCGTCCGTTGGGATGAGCATTGACTGGTGTTGTTTGTGCGATCGCGTAGTTATAATTGCACCGAGCTAGGTCTGGCTCTATTTCTCCCCAAGGATAGGTGTGACGAAGACTATTTAATGCATCCCAGCTAGCAGCTTTTTCCCACTCAGCTTCTGTGGGTAAGCGTTTATCGGCAAATTTGGCATAAGCTTCGGCTTCGTACCAACTGACACCACAAACGGGATGATTATCGTATTGCGGATCTTCTAACCAGTAAAGGGGTCGAGCGATCTGTTCTTGTTGCAACCATTGCCAACCATTTTCCGACCACCACACCGGATTTTGATAGCCTCCCGCCTTCATAAACAGGCGATATTCAGCGCAAGTGACGGGATAGCGATCGATCCAGTAGGTATCTAAATAAACTTGATGCGCCGGACGCTCGTTATCTAAAGCGTCAATGGTATTATTCCCCTGCTCGAAATATCCAGCAGGGATTTCGATCGTTTGATTTTGGTAGTTGGTAGTTGGTAGTGGGTAATGGGTAATGGGTAATGGGTAATGGGTATTTTCTTCCCCAGCCTCCCCAACTCCCCCAACTCTCTTTTCCCTGCTCCCTGCTCCCAGCTCGTCCCTGCTCCCTGATAATTGCAATAAAAATGCGATCGTCTCGCAGTGCTGGCTTTCGTGTTGTAGCATCCAGCGCCAGAGGCGTTCGTGTTGCTTTAAGTCTATTGTTTCTAGGATTTGTAGAACTTCTTGCCTGACTGTATCTAGATAGTGACGAATAACGGCTTTACCTGGCAACTTAACGCGATCGCATTTTGGTAAACCGTCAGCCATAAACAAGCGGCGGTGTTCGGGAAATAGTGGTGCTAGTCCCGCACTGCGTTCTCGCAGCCACAGGGATTCTGTGTAGACAATATGACCGAAATGCCATCCCACAGGGCTAAAGTCGGGGTGTACCTGATGGCAAAAGGTTTCCTCGTCCACTCGCTCGAACATCGCTAAAGTTCCCTGACGACAATGCTCGTACCATTCTCTTAGTTGGTGGCGTTGCTGGGGGCGATCGCTGGCTCTAAATTTGATGGAACTGGATTTCAAGGTCTTCTCCTACACTGACGATGCTATGTTCTGGCATAGAGTGCCAGTCACCTTTAAATAAAGGTTCGGAAGCAATGATGACTGCGGCTGGAAATGCTGGATCGTCTCGCAACCAGTAGAGCGAGGGAGAGTTGCGATCGCTGGCAAAACGAGAAGCAATTAGACGCTTGCCGTCGCTTATTAGCAAGTTAGCAGAAGCTCTAGTTTGATGGGACTTTGCCAATAAATCGAGTTGGTTTAGGGTAGCTGATAATGCTTGCTCTAAACTCATAGAAGGATTGGCTTGGACTTCATCTAGTAATAGCGCAAATATGTGTTCTGAGTCAGTACTGCCTTTAATTGCCTGGTAAGCAAAATCGCTGAGGCGATCGCGGAGCGGACGATAAATAGTTTGGCGAAAGTTTTCTACCCGCCCGTTGTGTACGCACAAAAGCTTTTGATTGTCAAACGGTTGGCAGTTACTCAAATCGACTGCTTGTCCCAGCGTAGCACTGCGGACGTAGGCAAGCACGCAGCCAGACTCGACATAACGACTCAAACTGGGAAGATTGACATCGTTCCAAATTGGTAGGACGCTTTTATAGGTGAACGGGTTAGTATCGCGCTGGGTATGATACCAGCCAACCCCACAACCATCTGCATTCAGCAATCCAGAATTCATTTCACGGGGTTGATAGCTTTGGACGATCAACGAGTGTTCTGGTTTGTACAGCAGTTTTTCTAGCGATAGAGTTTCACCGATGTAGCCTAGTAAACGGCACATACTTAGGTCTTTTTTTACACAGCTTTACATTTTAGCTTGCGATCGCCTTTTCTGACAAAAGTCAAAAGTCAAGATTATCAATTGTAGGGTGGGCAACGCCCACCTCCTTCTAGATAGCTACTTAATTAAATACATTTTTTTTCAGCAGTTGTCACTAGCTAAAACGGTTTTCTTTCATCCGATCTTGGCTACAACTTGCACGGTTTTCACAAATTAGAAGTTCGCTCTTTATTGGCAAGAATATGTTGTCTTTTCGCTGACTTTAAATAGGACGATCGATAGATTTTGCCTTTTAAAACTCTATAGTAAAATCCGATTGCAATGAGCTACTAGTAAGAGTAAAACTCCAATTATTAAAGGACTGGCATCTTCCCAGTCCCTCAAAATCTTCAAATGACCAATGACAAATGACTAACGACTATTTAGCAACTGCGTTACTTCTGCATGTGCTAACACAACAGCCGGTTCTTGCTGAAAGGCATTGTAGTATCTTCTAGCAAACTCATCGCCTGTTTCAGATGGTGTTAATAGCGTGCGGGTGTAAGCAGCCAACTCTTTGATAATACCTGGTGTCACTGGCTCATCTGCTTGTAACATTTCATCAATTTGCACGATTAATTCAGAGATGCGATGTAGCCAAGCAAATTGTTCGCGATCGATTGCTAGTTGCAACAGTTCTCCACTCGATACTCGCCCGCTAACTTGTTCGTAAGCAATGCGTTCGGTATCTAACAATACGCGGTGTAAATAGAGCAATTTATTACGCAAATCGCGCAGATATTGATGTCGATGTATTCGTTGTAGCAATTTGTGAGAAGTCAATGGAATCCATCCTCCCGTTACGATAGTCTTTAATCGTTGAAATTTTTGCTGCGGTATTTATTACAGATGGAGTTTAACAGTTAACGGCTTTTGACAATATGCGTGCGAATCGCAACTTAGATTTGATGGGCAGGCGATCGCGACTCTTTTATTGTTAGCACTTTTCGTTAACACAGTTCCATCTACCCGTCTCCTAAACGTTCTTCTACGTCCGAGCCTTGTGTCTTTGTGTCAGCGTTCTTTGTCGTGGTAAGTCGCTATCAGCATCATCATAATTGATGCCTCTTATATATGACTTATCGTATAGTAACATAAGATTAGACCGGTAGTAAAAGATGGGGAATTTACTACCTTATATACAGAAAACCGTATGTCATTAGCACACGCAATATTGGGCTTCCTCCTACAAGCAGAAAGGACAGGGTATGACTTGAAAACGAGCTGCTTCGATCGCTGTATGACTTACTTATGGTCTGCGGATCAGGCACAAATTTATCGAACCCTTGATAAACTAGTCGAGCAAGGATGGATTACCTATAAGGTTGAAATTCAGAGCGATCGCCCCAACCGTAAAGTTTACAGCGTCACTGAAGCCGGAAAAGCCGAATTAACTCAGTGGCTGCAAAGCCCTCAACCCATACCAACAGTAAGAGATCCACTACCAATTCAATTATTTTTTTCTGCCCATATATCAAACGAAGCTACGATTCACTTATTAGAACGACAGCTAGCAGCACGACGCGAGAAGTTAGCGGAATGCGAACAAATAGAACTACCAACGTTGAGCAATCTTACAGCTAACCGCGAACAGTTGATGCAACGACTGGTATTAGAACTAGCAATTCGCAAAGAACAGACTTATATTGATTGGTTAAAGACAGCGATCGAGGTACTCACTCAAGACGCGCTCAATCCTTCACCGCCAGCAGCAATTCTCGATACACCCGCGTAAGATCTGCTATTTGATAATGAGCGTTTAACCCACTGGGGTTAGGTAATACCCAAATTATTGTGCCGGACGATAACTCAGCTTGTCTTCCCATGACAGCTTTGGGTTGATAAAATGCTGTCCGATAGGCGCTGATACCCAAAATAGCTAAAAATCGCGGTTGATATTGTTCGATCTTGACTGCTAACTGTTGTTGACCGAAGATCAATTCTTCAGCTTTTAACTCATCTGCCCTAGCCGTGGCGCGATCGACGATATTTGTTAAACCATAACCAAACTGTAATAGATCGCGGTCTTCAAACGGTGACAGTATCCGTTCTGTGTAACCCGCAGCGTGAAGCGATCGCCAGAAGCGATTACCTGGACGGGCAAAATGATGTCCGACAGCAGCACTATAGAGACTAGGATTAATCCCGCAAAACAAAACATTTAAATTTGGAGCAATAATATCTGGAACCGTGCGCCCGTATGCCGCTTGAATTTCTGCCGTGGTAGGTTTGCGCTGCACCATCTCCTCACATTAAATTCAGCTCCTACAATGCTAACTTTTGCGATCTTCTTTGCGCCTTTGCGTCTAACGCTACGCTTCGCCTACGGCTGATGCGTGACCTAAAATCGAATCTTTGACCCCAAAGCTTAACAATGCATCGTACCTTTACTCCTGGCATTACTCCACCCGTAGATCGATCCGTACCCGCTTGGTGGTTTGCCTTTGTAGGTAAAAAACTACTAGTACATCAAGAAGGAACAGCGAATCAAATCCCCCAACTCACTAGTTTAGAAGAGATTGGCTTAACTCCTATACGGACGCAATTTCTCGGTACGTTAGGCGATCGCCCCTGCTACTGTGCCGAACTCCCCAAAGATATATCTACACCTACGGGCATGACATTACAAGGGCTGCGAGAATTATACGGCACGTTGGACGAAGATTTATTTATTTTGAGCGGTCGCGCCATTCAAATCGTCGAATGGAATCGTACCCATCAATACTGCGGCTACTGCGCCACTCCTACCACCCAATTACCTTACGAACGGGCAAAACGCTGTCCCAACTGCGGCTTAGTTAATTATCCCCGCCTCTCACCTGCGGTTATCGTCCTCATCTCTCGCGGTGAGGAATTGTTATTAGCTCGCGCTCACGGATTTTCACCCAAGATGTACAGTATATTAGCTGGATTTGTCGAACCAGGCGAATCGCTAGAAGAAACGGTAGTGCGAGAAGTGCGCGAAGAAGTCGGGATTGAAGTGAAAGACATTCGCTATTTTGGTTCCCAACCTTGGCCTTTTCCCAATTCTCTGATGATTGGTTTTACAGCTACCTATGCTAGCGGTGAAATTGCGCTCGAACCAGAAGAGTTAGTGGATGCTGGTTGGTTTAGCAAACATAATTTACCTCAAATCCCCCCAAAGTTGAGTATTGCGCGTAAATTAATCGATTGGTTTGTCTCAACTCACTGAAAATAACGGTTTTGACTTTTGACTTTTGTACGGGCGGCTTTAGCAGACAGATCGATCGCCCCAACCAGCCATCTTTGGTCAAAACCCGCCCCTACGCATCAACGTTAGACTAGGTAACTGGTAGCTTACCTATAACCCATGACTATTTTCACGCTGCGATCGGTTAAAAAAGACTTTGGCATCAAGGAAATTTTGAAAGATGCTAGCTTTAGCCTGGATGAAGGCGATAAAGTCGGGCTAATTGGGGTAAACGGTTCTGGTAAATCAACACTACTCAAGGCGATCGCCGGACTGGAACCAATAGATAGCGGTGAGATTTGGGTTAATTCGGGAGCTACAATTGTCTACCTACCCCAACAGCCAAATTTAGATGAGAATCGTACTGTCTTAGAACAAGTGTTTGCCGATGGTGGCGAACAGATGGCGCTAGTACGGGAATATGAAGAAATTTCCGATAAACTGGCGCACGGACAAGGCGATCTCGACAAGCTGATGGCGCGACTGTCGAATGTGTCCCAGCAAATTGAAGCAGTAGGGGCGTGGGAAGTAGAAACGAATGCTAAAGTCATTCTTAGCAAGTTAGGAATTGAAGACTTTGATGCCAAAATCGGCAATCTTTCTGGTGGTTATCGCAAGCGAATTGCCCTAGCAGCAGCTTTACTGTCGGAACCAGATGTATTGTTGATGGACGAACCGACCAACCATTTAGATGCATTATCAGTTGAGTGGTTGCAAAGTTATTTAACTCGGTTTCGCGGTGCGTTGTTACTCATCACTCACGATCGCTACTTTTTGGATCGGGTCACAAATCGCATTATCGAGATCGATCGCGGCGACCTTTATACTTATTCCGGTAATTATGCTTATTATCTGGAAAAAAAGGCAGAAGCAGAAGAATCAGCCGTCAGCAGTCAGCGCAAACACGCCGGAGTATTACGGCGAGAGTTGGAATGGTTGAAACGAGGTCCAAAAGCCCGTAGCACTAAGCAAAAAGCTAGAATTGATCGCATCTACGAGATGCAGGCGCGGGAATTTAAGCAAGTGCAGGGTAAGGTAGAAATTTCTACTCCAGGTCGGCGGATTGGGAGAAAGGTAATTGAGTTAGAAAATATTAGCAAGTCTTACGGCGATCGCCTTCTCATCAAAGACTTTACATATACATTCAATCCCGAAGACCGCATTGGCATTATTGGCAGTAACGGCGCGGGAAAATCGACGCTGATGGATATTATTACCGGACGAGTGCAGCCCGATTCCGGTACGGTAGAAATTGGTTCCACAATTCACATTGGTTATTTCGACCAACATTCTGACGATTTGACGCTGAATGAAAATCAGCGAGTTATCGAATATCTCAAAGATGTAGCAGAGTTGGTTAAAACAGCCGATGGTAGCATCATTACGGCTTCTCAGATGTTGGAACGGTTTCTGTTTCCCCCCAACCAGCAATATGCACCCATCCACATGCTGTCTGGCGGAGAAAAGCGGCGGTTGTTTTTGTTGCGCGTGCTGATGAGTGCGCCGAATGTATTGATTTTGGACGAACCGACAAACGATTTAGACGTACAAACGCTAGCTGTATTAGAAGAGTATTTAGAAGACTTTAACGGTTGCGCGATCGTTGTTTCCCACGATCGCTATTTTCTCGATCGCGCGGTGGAGACTATTTTTGCGATCGAACCTGGTGGAACTTTGCGCCAATATCCAGGTAATTATTCGGTATATCTAGACTACAAGCAAGCGGCAGAGGAAGAAAAGTCAAAAATTGAGAGTCAAAAGTCAAAACTTGAAAGTCGAACTCCAACCCCGACTCCCACTCTCCCACTCCCGACTCCCGCGTCCTCGCGCAAGCTATCTTTCAAAGAAAAACGGGAATATGAAACGCTAGAGACTCAAATTCCCGAGATGGAAACGCAAAAGGAAGAGTTAGAAAAGATTTTCTACAACAACCCTCCTAGCGATTTTACCGAAATGCAGCAGTTATCTGAGCAGTTAGCTCAATTAGTGCAAGCAATCGACACGGCAACCGAACGTTGGTTAGAACTGGCAGAACGTGAAAATGATTAACGGAGAGGGTGAGATTCGAACTCACGGTTCCTTTCGGAACATTCGATTTCAAGTCGAACGCAATCGACCACTCTGCCACCTCTCCAATTTAGCTACTAGCTGTTAGCTAGATCTAAAAGCTAATAAATGATAGCACATTCTATTTTCTATGCAGGCTGCACGAGCTGACTTTGTTGCTGATAAAGGATTTGCTCTGATGCTATTCGATAATCTCGATCTACCCAAACGAGAGACACTTGAGATACTATCCCAGATTGGAGATAGACTAAGGAAAAATTGCGCTGGCGATCGCTGCCATTCTCAACGATTCTAGGTACGCTAGCAGCATTGAGGTAAACTGTTTCGCGGGCAACATGGACTGGCTTACGCAAGTACTTTTGGGTGTGGCGTAGTTTATGGTGCATATGACCAAATGTGACCAAAGGAATCTGTTTTCCTGCGGCACGAGTTTGCGCGATCGCCTCTGTCAAATCTGGATCGCCAAAGTCACCCCCCAAGGGTTGCCAGTCCTTGCCACAAGGGTCTTCAGGGCAATCTCCTAATCCTGATGGTCCGTTATGTCCGAGAAAAATGACGGTATCGTAGGTGGCGCTACGAGCTGCTGCTATAATGCGTGCGGTAGACTCTTCAAAGCCTGCTACGCCAAATCTTTCTTGATAGAAGTCTTCGTTTTTCCAGCTCGAACCACCCCAAGTAAACGGACGGCTACCAACAACGGTTAAATTTAGTTTAGGAAAGTCTAGTTTGCCATAACCAACATGGGCTTCTCCTAATAAGTCTATTTGTTCTTGCACCCAGTCTTCTTTTTTTCGATCGTAAGGACACTTCTGGCGACCCCACGCAGTAGCGGTATACCAAGCGTCGTGGTTGCCAAACACTGCTGCTTTAGGAATGTCGAGATCGGCGATCGCTTTGACTACATCTACTGATTCATTGCCGTAGTCACCTACAAATAATGCAAGGTCGATGCCTAGTTTTTGCAGTGTTATGCCATCTGCTGCTTCCCATTGGTCGTGAATATCACCGACAACTGCAATGACGGTTGTTTCATCCTGTTTGCTTTGACTGGTCATGCTTCATTCCCGATCTTCTTTATCCAGCATAGAAAAGCATGACGGCTTTTGGCACTGCCGTTAGGTGTTAGGAAAGATTTTGCCTCGACCAGCACCCAGTTTTGGTAAAAAATACTATAATTGCAAGAAGACCAGAAATTGTAAGTTTTATCTATTTGAATTGTGTTTACAACTGCGATCGTCCAAAATCATCCAACCCGTGAAATACCTGTAGACTTGTTTACAGCAATTCAAGCTTTAAAACAAGAGCTGAACGCTGTGATTCTGGCACACTACTATCAAGAACCAGACATTCAAGACATTGCTGATTATATTGGTGACTCATTAGGGTTGGCTCAACAAGCTGCGAAGACTAATGCTGCAGTTATTGTCTTTGCTGGCGTTCACTTCATGGCAGAAACAGCCAAGATTCTCAATCCTAACAAACTCGTACTTTTGCCAGATTTATCCGCAGGTTGTTCTTTAGCAGACAGTTGTCCTGCTCAAGAGTTTGCCGCTTTCAAAGCAGCACATCCAGACCACTTAGTCATTTCTTATATTAACTGTACTGCCGAAATTAAGGCGATGAGCGATATTATTTGTACCAGTTCCAATGCGGTGCAGATTGTACGCCAAATTCCTCTAGATAGACCAATTATTTTTGCTCCAGACCGCAATTTAGGGCGATATGTCATGCAACAAACTGGTCGAAATATGTTGCTGTGGCAAGGCAGCTGTATCGTCCATGAAACATTTTCAGAAAAGAAACTCGTTCAATTAAAAATTCAGCACCCAGCAGCGGAAGTTTTAGCTCACCCTGAATGCGAACCTCCTATCTTGCGTCATGCAGATTATGTTGGTTCTACAACAGCTTTGTTAAAATATTGTCAAAAGAGTTCTGCGAATTCTTTTATCGTCGCCACTGAACCAGGGATTATTCATCAAATGCGGAAAGAAGCTCCGCATAAAAATTTTATTCCTGCACCACCAATAAATAGTAATTGTAATTGCAATGAATGCCCGTATATGCGATTAAATACTTTAGAAAAGCTTTATTTAGCAATGAAGAACCGCAGCCCAGAAATTGAATTATCAGAAGAAATCGTCACGGCTGCCTTGAATCCACTACAGCGTATGTTAGCAATGAGTACTAAGCAAATCTAAGTCTACGGTTAACATATGGTTGAAATATTTAGCTCTTTCATACGAACTGAGTTTAATTTTTGAAAGCTACAAACTCAATATTAGTAGCAATGTATTTGAGGAAAGTGTTTTCAGTCAGCCACCGATCTAAGCTTTCAAAACTATGATGGTTAACGTAGGAAATACGATTTTTAGGTAGGAGCTGTCTATGCCAGAGATCGATGAGCTGGAACTGACTCTGGCTAAGAAGGTTTTTCACTAGTTTTTTAGTATATAAGCGATCGTGATAAAAATCTCCCCGTAAATGTGCTAGTCGTTGAGTCCAAGACAAGTAGTATGGCAAGAAGAAACAAAAGAATAAGCCTTGTGGACTGAGTACTCGCCGAATTTCATGTAAAGATGCAAGATCGTTTGAAACGTGTTCGAGGACACCAAAACTCAGGACGACATCAAAGGTAGCATCATTGAAGGGAAGTAAATAGGGATGTTCTAAAGAGACGACTGATATGGATGTGCGATCGATAATAGGCGCATCCTGACCAAATGCTGCACCACTAGTCACATCACAACTAGTTACCATAGCACCCATTTCACGTAGTAAAAAAGAAATGTGACCTTTACCACATCCCCAATCTAGTACGCGCAAAGTTGTTAACTTAGTTTTGAACCAAGCTTCAGAACAAACTCGGACGTAGTTCGTCAAGTATAGATAAACATTGTGAGCAGCTGGATTTGTCAAAAAAGCGTGACTTTCTGTATGCTTGACTATTTCAATCAACTGATGATTGAGTAAGAGGCGCTGCTGAAACTGTGTCTTTCTGAGAGCTATCAAATTTTGCTTGCTCTGCATTAACTTTATCTATATCTCTTTTAAAAAAATCTACTCTGTACCTTAGTATGTAAGTTTAACTAACACAAGACTTTACGATGTGTATCATAGCAAAAGCCCCTCTTTTCCTAGAGGGGCTTTGATCGAAAAATCGACCTGGCGCGGAGCTATTGTCCCGTGGGGCAACCCCCAGAGTATCGTCGCCGCAGTCGCGTTTCACACCTGAGTTCGGGATGGATTCAGAGTGGGTCCACAACGCCATGCGCACCAGGAAACTTATCAGTGACCAGTGACCAGTGTTTCTACTGGATGACTGATGGCTGTATCACTACGGCATCACCCTGAAGACTGCATAGACAAGAGAATTAAGTCGTGGGAGAAATTCCTCATTGCGGTGGTCAAGCCCTCGGTCTATTAGTATCAGTCGGCTGCATGCATTACTGCACTTCCACCACTGACCTATCAACCCATGTTCTGTGGGTGACCTTACTGAATTGACTTCATGAGAGTACTCATCTGGAGGTGGGCTTCCCACTTAGATGCTTTCAGCGGTTATCCGCTCCGAACTTGGCTACCCAGCGTTTACCGTTGGCACGATAACTGGTACACCAGCGGTTCGTCCTTCCCGGTCCTCTCGTACTAAGGAAGGCTCCTCGCAATACTCTAACGCCTGCACCGGATATGGACCGAACTGTCTCACGACGTTCTGAACCCAGCTCACGTACCGCTTTAATGGGCGAACAGCCCAACCCTTGGGACGTACTTCCGCCCCAGGTTGCGATGAGCCGACATCGAGGTGCCAAACCTCCCCGTCGATGTGGACTCTTGGGGGAGATCAGCCTGTTATCCCTAGAGTAACTTTTATCCGTTGAGCGACGGCGCTTCCACTCACTACCGTCGGATCACTAAGGCCGTGTTTCCACCCTGCGCGAGTTGTCACTCTTGCAGTCAAGCTCCCTTTTGCCTTTACACTCTGCGGCTGATTTCCAACCAGCCTGAGGGAACCTTTGCGCGCCTCCGTTACACTTTAGGAGGCGACCGCCCCAGTCAAACTGCCCACCTGAAACTGTTCCCCGACCGGAGTTACGGTCGTGGGTTAGAATTCTAGCCTCGCCAGAGTGGTATCTCACATTGCGGCTCCTTACTCCCCACAAGGAGTAATTCCACGCCTCCCACCTATTCTGCGCAAGCAAAGCCCGAACACCATTCCAGGCTACAGTAAAGCTTCATAGGGTCTTTCTGTCCAGGTGCAGGTAGTCCGTATCTTCACAGACATTCCTATTTCGCCGAGTCTCTCTCTGAGACACCATCCAGATCGTTACGCCTTTCGTGCGGGTCGGAACTTACCCGACAAGGAATTTCGCTACCTTAGGACCGTTATAGTTACGGCCGCCGTTCACCGGGGCTTCGGTCGCCAGCTTTAGGAACGAGTCCCTGACCGACTTCCTTAACCTTCCGGCACTGGGCAGGCGTCAGCCCCCATACTTCGTCTATTGACTTTGCGGAGACCTGTGTTTTTGGTAAACAGTCGCCTGGATCTCTTCACTGCGACCCAATTTCTTGGGCACCCCTTCTTCCGAAGTTACGGGGCCATGTTGCCGAGTTCCTTAGAGAGAGTTATCTCGCGCCCCTTAGTATTCTCTACCTCCCTACCTGTGTCGGTTTTGGGTACAGGTGTCGATTAGTTAACGTGTTTAGAGCTTTTCTTGGAAGCTTGACCGCTACCACTTCGGGTCCGTAGACCCTCGGTCTCTTAACCCCAGCTCGAAGCGTTTTCGCCGCTTCTCATCGCCTCGGTTAATTGCGCCGATAACCAACATTCGGCTGGTGCGTGCCTTCTCCGTCCCTCTGCACAACTAATCTTCAGTACGGGATTGTTCGCCCGTTGTCCATCGACTACGCCGTTCGGCCTCGCCTTAGGTCCTGACTAACCCTCCACGGACGAGCCTTGTGGAGGAACCCTTAGGGTTTCGGGGTATTGGATTCTCACCAATATTTGCGCTACTCAAGCCGACATTCTCACTTCTGCTTCGTCCACACCTGCTTGCCGCTAGTGCTTCACCCTATCGCAGAACGCTCCCCTACCACTTGTATCGCTACAAGTCCGCAGCTTCGGTACAAAGTTTAGTCCCGTT
Source organism: Chroococcidiopsis sp. SAG 2025 (assembly GCF_032860985.1). GTDB lineage: Bacteria > Cyanobacteriota > Cyanobacteriia > Cyanobacteriales > Chroococcidiopsidaceae > Chroococcidiopsis. Next base: position 5,680,839 of record NZ_JAOCNC010000001.1, on the reverse strand, counting down.
CATTTTCGGCGCAGGAGCGCTTGACCAGTGAGCTATTACGCACTCTTTCAAGGATGGCTGCTTCTAGGCAAACCTCCTGGTTGTCTGTGCACTCCCACCTCCTTTGCCACTTAACTTTGATTTGGGGACCTTAGCTGGCGGTCTGGGCTGTTTCCCTCTTGACGATGAAGCTTATCCCCCACCGTCTCACTAGTAAGATTGTTGCTGGTATTCTGAGTTTGTCTCGATTTGGTACAGCTTGAGGCCGCCCGCACCGAAACAGTGCTTTACCCCCAGCAATTATTACTTACCGCTGCGCCTCAACACATTTCGGGGAGAACCAGCTAGCTCTGGGTTCGATTGGCATTTCACCCCTAACCACAGCTCATCCGCCGATTTTTCAACATCGGTCGGTGCGGACCTCCACTTGGTGTTACCCAAGCTTCATCCTGGCCATGGTTAGATCACCCAGGTTCGGGTCTATATACACTGATAAATTCGCCCACTTCAGACTCGCTTTCGCTGTGGCTATCAGCCATACCAGTGACTATAACTCGCCGGCTCATTCTTCAACAGGCACGCGGTCGGACGTTGAATCATCCTTCCACTGCTTGTCAACTGACGGTTTCATGTTCTATTTCACTCCCCTTATCGGGGTTCTTTTCACCTTTCCCTCGCGGTACTGTTGCTCTATCGCTCACGCAGTAGTATTTAGCCTTACCGAGTGGTCTCGGCTGATTCACTAGGGATTTCCCGTGTCCCTAGCTACTCGGGATTCAGCTAGTATCACTTCAACTTTCGACTACGGGACTATCACCCTCTTTGGTGCGATTTGTCAATCGCTTCGTCTAGCCTCGTGCTTCCATGTCGCTGTCCCACTACCCCAGAATACCAAGTACTCTGGTTTAGGCTCTTCTCCTTTCGCTCACCACTACTGGGAGAATCTCGTTTGATTTCTTTTCCTCCAGCTACTAAGATGTTTCAGTTGGCTGGGTTGGCTCATACCTGTCTATGGATTCAACAGGCTGTACATTGGGGTTGCCCCATTCGGATATCTTCGGCTCATTGCTTGCTGCCAGCTCCCCGAAGCTTTTCGTCGGTCGCCACGTCCTTCTTCGCCTCTGCGTGTCTAGGTATCCACCGTCAGCTGTGTTTCGCTTGACCAGTAATTTCGCAAATACTTGGTTTTCTACCTGACTTTATCTCTTGTCTCTATGCAGTTTTCAAGGTGCTCGCTGGAATCTACCCAGCAGTTGTCCGCCCAGCAGACAGTGCTGAATTTTGCCCAACTTGACTAGTCTATCATCTTCCGTTCATCTTGCCACAAGTTGTCTGTGCTACTTTCGACTTGTGCACTCTCAATTCTGAGTTCTGTTGAGGTGGGCCATCCTGGACTCGAACCAGGGACCTCACCCTTATCAGGGGTGCGCTCTAACCACCTGAGCTAATAGCCCCTACTGGTGGTAACACTCTTACCGAACCAGTTCTAGTTTGAAAGCGTTGCTTCACTCGAGCTGTTTTGTCGGTGTCGTCCGACCTCGGGATATCCTCAGTTTCCAGCTCTTGTCCGGCAGTACCGTGACGCATCTTACTGGTCGCTGGTCGCTGGTTACTGGTTACTGAAGTTGGTCTCCCTGTAAAGGAGGTGATCCAGCCACACCTTCCGGTACGGCTACCTTGTTACGACTTCACCCCAGTCATCAGCCCTGCCTTCGGCATCCTCCTCCACAAGTGGTTAGAGTAATGACTTCGGGCGTGGCCAACTTCCATGGTGTGACGGGCGGTGTGTACAAGGCCCGGGAACGTATTCACCGCCGTATGGCTGACCGGCGATTACTAGCGATTCCGCCTTCACGCAGGCGAGTTGCAGCCTGCGATCTGAACTGAGCTACGGTTTGCTGGGCTTTGCTCCCCATCGCTGGTTGGCTTCCCGTTGTCCGTAGCATTGTAGTACGTGTGTCGCCCAGGACGTAAGGGGCATGCTGACTTGACGTCATCCCCACCTTCCTCCGGTTTGTCACCGGCAGTCTGTCTAGAGTGCCCAACTGAATGATGGCAACTAAACACGAGGGTTGCGCTCGTTGCGGGACTTAACCCAACATCTCACGACACGAGCTGACGACAGCCATGCACCACCTGTGTTCTGGCTCCTTTCGGCACCCATGAGTTTCCCCACGGTTCCAGACATGTCAAGCCCTGGTAAGGTTCTTCGCGTTGCATCGAATTAAACCACATACTCCACCGCTTGTGCGGGCCCCCGTCAATTCCTTTGAGTTTCACACTTGCGTGCGTACTCCCCAGGCGGGATACTTAACGCGTTGGCTCCGGCACTCCTCGGGTCGATACGAGAAACGCCTAGTATCCATCGTTTACGGCTAGGACTACTGGGGTATCTAATCCCATTCGCTCCCCTAGCTTTCGTCCCTCAGTGTCAGTTGCAACCTAGTAGAGCGCTTTCGCCACTGGTGTTCTTCCCGATCTCTACGCATTTCACCGCTACACCGGGAATTCCCTCTACCCCTATTGCTCTCTAGCTCACCAGTTTCCACCGCCTCTTCCCAGTTAAGCTGGGGGCTTTGACAGCAGACTTGATGTGCCACCTGCGGACGCTTTACGCCCAATCATTCCGGATAACGCTTGCATCCTCCGTATTACCGCGGCTGCTGGCACGGAGTTAGCCGATGCTGATTCCTCAGGTACCGTCATTGATTCTTCCCTGAGAAAAGAGGTTTACGACCCAAGAGCCTTCCTCCCTCACGCGGTATTGCTCCGTCAGGCTTTCGCCCATTGCGGAAAATTCCCCACTGCTGCCTCCCGTAGGAGTCTGGGCCGTGTCTCAGTCCCAGTGTGGCCGGTCGTCCTCTCAAACCGGCTACCGATCGCAGCCTTGGTAGGCTCTTACCCCACCAACTAGCTAATCGGTCGCGAGCTCCTCTTTTGGCTATACAATATTTCACCTTGCGGCACATCCGGTCTTAGCTGCCGTTTCCAGCAGTTGTCCCCGTCCAAAAGGCAGATTCTCACGCGTTACTCACCCGTCCGCCACTAGAAGTCCGAAAACTTCCCGTTCGACTTGCATGTGTTAAGCATACCGCCAGCGTTCATCCTGAGCCAGGATCAAACTCTCCGTTTTTTTCCTTAACTCAACATATGTTTCTTCTAATTCGACACCAACTCTCTTGTGCTATTGGCGCTTTCAAACTATACTCTTTTCTAGGTTCGGTCGCCTTTTGGAAGGTCGCTTCGCGTCCCTCTCTCTTCCGGCGCTTTACTAATCTAGCAATCCCTCCCATTTTTTGTCAACTAGTTGGCAAAAAAAACTTTTCGCTCGCTCCAGACTGTTGATATGGCAGAGTTTAAGCGACAATGACATATGCATTGTGCTGCTGAGGAACGAGACTTGTGAACTTTCAATCAGTGATTGCTGTACTACATAAGTTTTGGGGCGATCGCGGTTGCTTGATTGCCCAACCCTATGACACGGAGAAAGGTGCAGGTACGAAGAACCCCCACACTTTTTTAAGAGCCTTGGGACCTGAACCGTGGTCAGTTGCTTATATTGAGCCTTGCCGTCGTCCTACAGATGGACGCTACGGAGAAAATCCCAATCGCTTTCAACACTACTATCAATACCAAGTGTTGATTAAACCTTCTCCTGAAAACATACAAGGTATATATCTCGATTCTTTGAGAGCTTTGGGTATCCACCCAGAAGATCATGATATTCGTTTTGTAGAAGATAACTGGGAAGATGCAACTGTGGGTGCTTGGGGTACTGGCTGGGAAGTTTGGCTTGACGGGATGGAAATTACTCAATTTACCTACTTTCAACAGTGTGGGGGGATTGATTGTCGTCCTGTTTCAATTGAAATTACCTACGGCTTGGAACGACTAGCCATGTACCTCCAGGGAGTAGAGGCGTTTACCAAGTTGAAATGGACGGACGATATTACCTACGGGGACGTTCATCTCCAAGGAGAAATCGAGCAGTGTACGTATAACTTTGAAGCCTCTAACCCTGAAATGTTGCTGACGCTGTTTAATATGTACGAGCAGGAAGCAGAACAGCTAACTCAAAGAGCATTGGTTTTACCTAGCTTGGATTACATTCTGAAGTGTTCTCACACCTTTAACCTAATAGATGCTAGGGGAGTGATTTCTGTCACGGAACGGACTCGTTACATTGGTAGAATTCGGCATTTGGCAAGAAAAGTTGCTCAACTATACATCCAGCAACGAGAAGCATTAGGATTTCCACTGTTGCACAAAGCAAAAGGATAGAAGACTAATGGGTAATCTGAGGGATCTATTGGAACCGATCGCCGCTTGGTTTCGCAGTTTAGGCATTCCAGAACCAATCGTACACTGGGGACATCCCTTAATGATGGGAATTGTCGTGTTTGTGATGGGTAGTTTTGTTGGATTTGCGGGATGGCGTAGCAGAATAGTTGCAGATCGAGACGTTGCAACGGAAAGTGCGATCGCTCACCGCACTCTAGCACCTTGGATGTTTGGTTTTATGGCGGCTGGCTATACGGGTGGCTTGCTGTCACTGGTAATGCAGCAACAACCAATATTGAAAAGTCCTCATTTTTGGACTGGATCGATTGTACTATTGCTGTTGCTGCTAAATGGAGCGTTAGCATTATTAGGTTTTGGCAAGGAAAAAGGTACTTTACGCACAGTTCACGCTTACTTGGGTAGTACGGCGCTTTGTCTAATGTTCCTCCATGCTGTTTTAGGGTTAAGGCTGGGTTTAGCAATTTAATCGCTTTGTGAATAAAGTTCACTTGGTGGGAATCATAAGATAATGAAAATCTGAGTTCTACCAAAGTGAACTATGCAGGGAGAATTACCATTTAGAGCGACTAGGCTGGCTGTATTAATTGATGCTGATAATGCTAATGCCAACTTAGTTGAGCCTCTACTCAAAGAAATTGCGAAATATGGTACTGCTAATGTTAAACGAATTTATGGTGATTGGACGCGACCGCAACTGAGTAGCTGGAAAGATAAGCTGCATAAATTTGTCATACAACCCATACAACAGTTTAGTTACACATCAGGCAAGAATGCAACTGATAGTGCATTAATTATTGATGCAATGGATCTGCTATACACTAGCAATTTTGATGGTTTTTGTATTGTTTCAAGTGATAGTGATTTTACTAAACTAGCTTGCAGAATTCGAGAGTCTGGATTATTTGTATATGGCTTTGGTGAGAAAAAGACTCCTGAACCTTTTCAAAAAGCTTGTGATAAGTTTACTTATACAGAAAACTTAGAAGAATTAGAAGAAAAAGAAGGGCAAAAATCAGAGCTTTCCTCAACAGAAAGAAAAGCACAAAGTAGTGCGAAACTTAAGCAAAATCAGAAACTAGTAAATCTTGTTAAAACCGCTTATGATTCTATTACCGAAGAGGAAGGCTGGGCGAGTCTAGGAGAACTGGGAATTCAACTTAACAAGTTAGATTCATCTTTTGATTCTAGAAATTATGGTTATAAAAAGCTTGGAGAATTGATTCGAGCAATTGATATATTTGAAATTAATACAATACCGCATGAAAAAAATCCAGCAGTTAAAGCTTTATATATTAAATTAAAAAATTAAGTAAATATTCATTCTTGATGACTCCGATTACTGGTGTTCTACTCTGTCTTGCTTACATTTTAGGTTTATTGTCTACAGCGATTGCATGGGGAGGCTGTGGATTACTGGTTATAGGAATTATAGTAACAGTATTAGCTAGTTTTGGTAGAAGAAGTATTTACAGAAATAAACTTCCGAATAACTTTTGGCAAGTCAAGCCGCAAATATGGTTATTAGCTGGTTTAATTGGTTTTAGTGCAACTATATATATTCAAATAAGAACGCCCTATCCTGGTGAGAATGATATTAGCAAGGTTATAGCTACTAATGCCCAAAATCCAGTACAAGTTGTCACTGTTCAGGGAACAATTACTAGTACACCACGTTTAACGAGAAGCCAGCGATCGCAATTTTGGCTAGAACCGTTTTATTTAAATATTGACAACGATATTAGTAAAGATGTAACTGGTAAATTATATACAACTGTACCTTTATTACAAGCAACTGGATTGCATGAAGGGTCAAGAATTACTGTCACAGGAATTTTATATAAACCTAAATCAGCAAATAACCCAAGAGGATTTAATTTTCAAGCTTATCTAGCCAGAGAGGGTAGTTTTGCTGGTTTGAAAGGAAAAGAAGTTAGTTTAATTGACTCAGATATCAATCAGAATACCAACAATTGGGGATGGTGGGCAGTCAGACAAAAAATTCTTCGTTCTCAGGTACACTTGTTAGGCGTACCAGAAGGAGTTTTAGTGAGTGCGATGGTTTTAGGAAACCGCGTAGTTGACTTACCATCTTCTGTTAGTGACTCATTTATTCGAGTTGGTCTAGCTCATGCCTTGGCTGCATCTGGTTTTCAAGTATCTTTAATTTTAGGAGTTGTCTTAGCGATCGCTCAACGTTTTTCTAATCGACTTCAATTTATCATTGGAGTATCGGCACTACTAATTTTTCTTGGTCTTACAGGTTTACAACCATCAGTATTAAGAGCAGTTATTATGGGAATTGGTGCTTTAACTGCTCTAGCGTTGGAACGGAAAGTTAAACCTTTAGGCTTAATTTTATTAGCTGCTGCTGTGTTATTAACTGTAAATCCAAATTGGATTTGGGATTTAGGTTTTGAGTTTAGCTTTTTAGCAACTTTGGGATTAATAGTAACAGTGCCAGCTTCGATCAAAAAACTAGATTGGCTACCACCTGCGATCGCTACTTTAATCGCAGTGCCAATTTCAGCTTATATTTGGACGATTCCGCTACAAATATATAATTTTGGCTTAATTTCTCCTTATAGTATTTTAGTTAATATGATAACGACAATACCAGTTTCAATTATTAGCTTAGGAGCTTTTATCAGTGCGATCGCAGCGTTAATTCATCCAGCTATGGGGAGTGCTTTAGCTTGGTTATTATATTATCCAGCTTATTACCTCATGGAACTCGTCGATTTTTTTGCTGGACTGCCAGGAGCAGCAACCGCTGTAGGAATCATATCCCCGTTACAGCTCGTAATAATATATGGGTTATTTATCTTAACTTGCATTCAAAAATGGTGGCAGAAAAAATGGTGGTTTGTAGTGCCGATCGTGATTAGCTTGGTATTCATTCCAGTTTGGCAAACTCAAGCGAGCTTATTCCGAGTTACAGTTTTAGCAGTAGGAAAAGAACCTGTTTTAGTAATACAAGATCGTAGTAAAGTTTTACTATTGAATAGTGGAAATGAAACTACTTCTAGGTTTACAGTTTTACCTTTTTTACAACAACAAGGAATTAATCAGCTTGATTGGGCAGTAGCAGCAGAGCCTAATTCGATAAATAGCCTCAACGATTGGTCGTTGCTTTTGCAAAATTTATCAGTTAAAAACTTTTATAATTGCCCTAGTCGCGATCGCAATACAACAATTACTTCCAAACTATCCAATATAAACTGCCAGCAGTTACTTCCAGATCGAGAAATATCTACAGGTTCGATGCTAATTAAGCTACTCAATGCCCAACAACAGATTTTACAGATGCAGATCCAAGATAAGACATGGCTAATTTTAGGGGAAAGAGAGATAGGGAAAGCGAATGAGAGATTGCCACATGCTCAGGTATTGGTATGGTCGGGAGAGAAACTAGATTCTAGCTTGATTGCAGCAGTAAAGCCGGAAGTAGCGATCGCCTCTAGTGCTAAACTCGATCCGAAGACGATGGCTGAATTGCAACAAGGCAAAACTAAAGTGTTCTTGACGGGAAGAGACGGTGCAGTGCAGTGGACACCCAAAGGTAAGTTTGAGATTGCTGTAGAAACAGTTGAAGACAAGGCATCTGCACTGTAAAATGGTATTCTTGTCTAAAATAGAGCAAGACTATCTCCTATGGAGAGGTGGCAGAGTGGTTGAATGCGGCTGACTCGAAATCAGTTTTGGGGTCAAACCCAACGGAGGTTCGAATCCTCTCCTCTCCGTTTCTAAATTAATAAACGCGATCGCGCCACAGAGATAACGAGCTGGCGTGGTACGATCGTCATGCTTTTAAGTCAAATGTGCCATCGGTGACAAAACCAACAGCACCATGACAAATTCTCAATTTTTAGAGCAACAATTTTTAGATCAACAATGAAACGGCGACGATTTATTGCCAAAACGACTACGGCTGCTGCTACCACCACAGCTTTAGGTGCTTGCGTCCGCGTGCAAACCAATAACGCCCAGCAAGCAGGTGCTTTACCGAAGGTACGATGGCGCATGGCTACAAGTTGGCCTAAAGCTTTGGGGATTTTCGGTGGTGCGGAAACCTTCAGCAAGCGCGTGCAGGAAATGTCAAATGGGCGGTTTATCATCACGCCATTTGTAGCAGGAGAATTAGTCCCAGGATTGCAAGTTCTAGATGCAGTCCAAGCAGGAACGGTTGAATGCGGTCATACTGCAGGTTACTACTATATTGGTAAAAATGCTGCCCTTGCCTTTGCCACATCCGTACCGTTTGGACTAACTGCCCAGCAGCAGAATGCTTGGTTGTATCACGGTGGTGGTTTGGAAGCAATGCAAAAGCTTTATGCTGATTTCAACGTGATTAATTTTCCGGCTGGTAACTCTGGGGCGCAAATGGGTGGCTGGTTCAAGCGAGAAATTAAATCAGTTGCCGACTTGAACGGTTTAAAGATGAGAATTCCTGGCTTGGGAGGTCAGGTGATGTCACGCTTGGGCGTGAACGTGCAGGTGTTACCTGGCGGAGAGATTTATCTAGCACTAGACCGAGGTGCGATCGATGCAGCAGAATGGGTTGGTCCTTACGATGATGAAAAATTAGGTCTCAATAAGGCAGCAAAGTTTTATTACTACCCGGGTTGGTGGGAACCAGGACCAACTTGGGAAGTATTAGTCAATCGTGCTGCTTGGGATAAGCTGCCAAAGGAATATCAAGAAATTCTCAAGAGTGCTGCTACAGATGCCAATATGGATAATTTGGCTCAATACAATGCTTTAAATGGGGCAGCATTAGACCGGCTCGTGAAGGGGGGAACAAGGCTAACTCCTTATACTAAGGAAATTATGCAAGCAGCACAAAAGGCAACCACCGATTTGTTGTCTGAAAATGCTACTAAAGATGCGACTTTTAAACAGATTTACCAGCAATGGGATGCGTTTCGCGCCCAAGTTTATAGGTGGAATGAGATTAATGAGTTGAGTTTTACTAGTTTTACATTTCCATCTGTTTGATTTAGTATTAAGCAAACGGCGGTTAAAACCACATCTACACAGACGAAACCTGCCTGCGCAGGTTAAAACTCAATTTTGCTCTATAGATTGCTGAAATTATCTGTCTTAGTTTCGAGAGGATTTAGTCTTCATTCCCGATCGCGCGGCATTATCTATGGGTAAGCCCCAAAATTCTGCCCGTTGTCGCAGCCAACCCTCTTTAATATAACGGGCGATCGCAGCGTTGACTTGTTGTCGCAAGCTGTCGTATTGCAATCCTTTTGGCATGACTACAGCTAACGGTTCGGCTGACAATAATGTCGGTAGAATCTCATACTGGGGATATTCTCGCACCCAACCGCTCAACACGCTGGCATCGGCTGTAAAGGCGGCTGCTATGCCAGACTCTAGCAATGCGTGCGCTTGTTGATAGGAATCAACTCCCAAGAGCTGCACTTGCGGTAATAAATACTTTACTGTAGGAATTGTGGAAGAACCTTTGAGGACGGCAACTGTTTTCTTGGCAACATCGTTGAGACTTTCTGCTGTTGCTTTTTTAGCAATTATTGCCGCACCATCCATGTAGTAAGGCGGACTGAAACTAACTAAACGCGATCGCGAATCTGTAGCTGTGACTTGGGCGATCGCTAAATCGACTTTATCTTCCATTACCGCATTGAGGCGATCGCGGTTTGCAACTGGAATAAATTTTACTGCTGCTGGGTTTCCCAGTAAATCTGCTGCTAATTTTTGAGCAAGTTCGATTTCCAATCCTCGCAACTTTCCTTGTCGATCGCGAAAGCCTAGAGGAGGTAAATTATCTTTTACAGCCACTAAAAGATAACCTCGCTGTTGAATTTCTTTAAATTCGGCGGCGTTGCTTTTAGAAGTAAAAGGGTAAAGGGTAAAGGTTAAAGGGAAGAGTAGAAGAAAGAAGTACAAACAGTTTCCGATCGTTCTACTTGCCTTCATTCTGCCTTCATCCTTCATCCTTTATCCTTTATTTTGCTTGATTTGCGAGTTCTGCAACTTTAGCAAAGCTAGCTGGGTCGAGAACTGCCAATTGTGCCAACATTTTACGGTTAATTTGAATCTCAGCTTTCTTGAGATTCCCCATCAATTGACTGTAGCTCATCCCGTGCTGTCTTGCCGCTGCATTAATCCGCACGATCCACAAACGACGGAAATCGCGCTTGCGCTTGCGGCGATCGCGGTAGGCACTCCGCAATGCTTTCATCACTTGCTGATTTGCCGTGCGGAACAGAGTCGAGTGAGAACCGCGAAATCCTTTCGCGAGTTTGAGAATTTTTTTGCGGCGTTTGCGGGCAACGTTACCGCGTTTTACCCTGGTCATGAATAGAATTCCTTAGTAACTTACAAATAAGGGAGCATCATCCGAACGTTTTGCTCGTCGCGTTCGTGTACGAGTGCTGCTTTTGAGAGACGATTCTTTCTAGCAGTCGTTTTCTTTTCCAAAATGTGATTTTTGAAAGCTTTACGACGCACGATCTTACCAGTGCCTGTGGCACGGAACCGCTTTGCCGCTGCTTTGCGAGTTTTCAGTTTAGGCATGAACTAGCTCTGATTCGACACAATCCATTAATATAGCATCTTTCATATTTCTTCTACTGTAAATTTTTATATGAAGTTGTGGGAGTTCGTTTAGGATGTATTGACGATCGCGCCCTGGCTGAGTTTTAACAAAATAGCTGAAATTTCAAACGGTTGACAGTTGATGGTTGACAGCGATGAAATTTCGTGAGTTTTGTCTTCTTTTTCAACGCTAGATAGTTATGAAGTTAAAAAGTTGTATTGCAGCAGCAGCTATTGGTCTGAGTTTGAGCTTAATCGATAATGGAGCGATTGCGGTCAAGTCTTCCAAGTACGCTTACCAAAAGATGGCTGATACGAGCGGTTCTTTTAACAGCTTTGGATTGCCTGTTATCAACAATGCTGGAACCGTTGCCTTTAGTGCCACTACGAACGGAGCATTAGGAGCATACACCAGTACGGGCAAGACCATAACAACGATTGCCGAAAACGTTGGTTTGTATGAAAGTATCGGTAGTCCCATCGCTATTAACGATACTGGAACCGTTGCTTTTGTTGCCACACCAGCACGGGGAGCTACCACCACGGAGTATTCGACAGAAACGATTTTTACTAGTACAAATGGTAAGGTAACTCAGGTTCCTGCTTACAAGCCATCACCAGAGAGTGGCTATCCTTCTTACGATCGCATTGTATCTCTGGCACTCAACAACAGAGGCATTATTGCTTATGTCGCGCAAAATATGCGTGGTGTTGGCGTATTGAGTAGTGATGGTAGCTTGATTGCTGAAGCCAATGATGCCAGATTGTCCACTGTCGATTCAGCCAATATTAACGATCGCGGCACGGTAGTTTATAGATCTCAAAATGGTTTTGAGTTTAATATTCTCGCTAATAAAGGCACAATAATCAAAACTTTAACTAGCACTACTTATCCTCTGTATGTCATGGCTCCTAAGAGCGGCGCTTTCTCACCCTCGCTCAATAACCGAGGAACGGTTGCATATGTTGCTTTGGAAATCAAACCGACAAGCGAATACACGGCTGAGTTTAATCCTGCTAAGGCAGCAATCTTGAAGAATAACGGCACTAAAATAACTACTGTTGCCGATACTAACGGAGCCTACAGCAGCTTTAGCAGTGGAAGCAATTTTAATTTTGCCGCCGTACCCCCTGCCATTAACGATCGCGGTACGGTTGCATTTTTTGCGCAACTAGATACAGGTGGCGAAGGAATTTTTATCGGTGCCGATCCTGTCAAACATAAAGTTATTGCTACTGGTGATTCTTTATTTGGTTATATGGTACAAAGTGTTGCTCTATCTACAGATGGAATCAACGATTTCGGTCAGGTAACTTTTATTGCCAGACTAGCTAACGGTACAGAAGTCATCGTCCGTGCCGATCCGCTTGGTACTGGCTGCAATTGTTTTATTAAATAGGCTCTATCTGTTGCTGCGATCGCTGTCGTTGTGCTTCGTATAACAGCAACGCTGCTGCAATTCCCACATTCAACGACTCTACCCCCGCACAGAGGGGAATTTGCACCTGTAGATTTGTCATTGCCGCTAGATCTGCTGACAACCCCGCTCCCTCATTTCCCAAAAGAATGACACTCGGACGCTGCCAGTCTACTTCCCAATATGTCATCTTTGCTGTAGGCAAAGTCGCGATCGCTTGCATTCCTGCTGCCTGACACTGGAGTACAGTTTGCCGCAGATCTTGACTCACGACCATCGGCAATCGAAACCACTGCCCAGCGGAAGCTCGTAACACCTTGGGATTGTCTAAATCTACACTATCCCTACTCAACCACAGCCCCGATGCACCAGCCGCCGCCGCCGTACGAATTATCGTTCCCAAATTCCCAGGATCTTGCAGCGTCTCTAAAGCTAAACTGATGCCTGTATGGGGTACTTCTCGCCCTTGCTGCCTGGTTGCCGTCGCTACAACTCCATCAGGATTGATTGTAGTTGCGATCGCCTGCAAAATCTCTGGAGTGACAAATTCTATCCGCGATCCCGACTGACTAATCTGTTGCCAAAGCTGTTGATGGTTCTCCTGCCATTGGGAAGTACAACAGACACATTCTAAGGGATACTTCGCTGCATAAGCCTCCTCTAACAAATGCGTTCCTTCCAAGAGAAAAACACCCTGTTGCGATCGCTGTTTGGCAGAGTGCAGCTTTCGCATCTGCTTAACCAGAGGATTTTGCAAACTCGCGAGCATATATAAAATCTACTATTGACGATTCAAAGCTATCGTGGTAGTAATTAACTGCCAACTAGATTCACAGGACATATAAGACTAAACATATAAGGCTAATAGCTCGTTGCTAGTAACCAAAACTTCAAATTGATGCGGAACCCGGGACTTGAACCCGGAAGCCTTTCGGCACATGAACCTGAATCATGCGCGTCTGCCAATTCCGCCAGTTCCGCTTGTCTTCGCCCTCGGTGGGCGCAATTTCTCATCATCACTTAAATATTTGTGTTTGTCAAGTTTTTTCAGTTATCAGTTATCGCCTATTAATAATCGACGATCGACAATCGATGACTCATGACCAAATCTAAAATTTTTTGAATAAAGCAAAAACTTTAGAGGGCAACAACTGTAGAAATACCGAGATTGAGCCAGATATTTGTAGCAGAGATAAGAAAATTCACAGTTTAAACTTTTACCATCTCAATGTAGAATCTAAACCAAATTTTTGCCAACTCGGGTACGGATTAACTAGATTCGGAGGACAGAGCCATTACTACTACCCATAACTCAATTAGACCGCAGCCCTCACCAGAAGTCGATCCAGCCGTACTGGAAATTTGGGGCGGGCATCCTTTGGCAGGTCAGGTCAAAATCAGCGGAGCAAAGAATTCTGCCCTTGTTATCATCGCCGGTGCTTTGCTCTGTCCTCAAGACTGTCGTATCCGTAACGTACCATCACTCGTGGATGTGGCGCGCATGGGTCAGTTATTATCATCGCTGGGAGTAAAAATCTCTCAACACGGTGACGTATTAGATATTGATGCTAGCGATCTCAGCACGTCTCAAGCTCCATACGAAATTGTCAGTCAACTACGGGCAAGTTTCTTTACAATTGGTCCGTTACTAGCTCGCCAGGGATATGCTCAAGTCCCCTTACCTGGTGGATGTACGATTGGAGCTAGACCAGTCGATTTGCATGTCCGGGGCTTACAGGCAATGGGGGCAGATGTCCAGATCGAGCATGGTATGGTCAATGCCTACGTCGCTGGCAGTAGCCGGAGATTGAAAGGAGCCAAAATCTATTTAGACTACCCCAGCGTCGGTGCAACAGAAACCTTGATGATGGCGGCGACATTAGCTGAAGGAGAAACAGTCATTGAAAACGCTGCTCAAGAACCAGAAGTTGTCGATCTAGCTAATTTCTGTAACTCTATGGGAGCGCGCATTCGGGGAGCTGGCACTACAGCAATTACGATCTCGGGCGTTCCTCGCTTGCACTCAACGGATTATGCAATTATTCCCGATCGCGTGGAAGCCGCAACTTTTTTAGTAGCGGGAGCCATCACCAACTCCGAGATCTCATTAGCGCCAATTATTCCCGACCATCTCACCCCGGCGATCGCCAAATTACAAGAAATTGGAGTGCAGATTGTTGCCGATGCACCTGACTGCCTTCGTATTGTCCCTGGTGAAGGATTACGGGGAACAGACATTAAAACTCTGCCTTACCCTGGTTTTCCCACAGACATGCAAGCGCAATTCATGGCTTTGCTGAGTTTGAGCGAGGGCGATAGCGTCATTACCGAAACTGTATTTGAAAACCGCCTGCGCCACGTCGCCGAACTCAATCGCATGGGGGCAGATATTCGCGTTGAGGGCAATATTGCTGTCGTGCGGGGAGTACCGCTACTATCTGGTGCGCCAGTCGTCGCTAGCGATCTACGCGCTTCAGCCGCTTTGGTACTGGCAGGACTAGCAGCAAAAGGTAAAACAACAATTCAAGGACTGCACCATCTCGATCGCGGTTACGAGAAACTAGAAGTCAAATTGCTCTCCTTGGGAGCGAGATTACAAAGAGTAACAGGTGCGATCGTTTCTCCCGATCGTCAACTAGGGGTTAATAATCCTACAGTGAACAGTTATCAGTGAATAGGGAGCAGGGAGCAGGGAGCAGTGACGAGAATTGAGTCTATCCACTAGTCACCAGCCACTAGTCACTCACTACACACCACACCCTTATTTCTAGCTTGACACCAGATACAATCTGCGACTATAGTTGTAGATTGTGTCAACTCTAACATTCAGAAATACCCTTGGCTAACGTCATTGTTATAGGAGCCCAGTGGGGCGATGAAGGAAAAGGAAAGGTCACGGATTTACTCAGTCGCTCCGCTGACATTGTGGTTCGTTACCAAGGGGGAGTCAACGCCGGACACACGATCGTCGTCCAAGATCAGACTTTTAAGCTGCATCTGATTCCCTCTGGAATTCTGTATTCTAAGACAGAATGCATTATTGGCTGCGGTACGGTAATCGATCCAAAAATTTTGATCGAGGAACTCGATCGGCTAGAAAGTTTAAATATTCCTACAGATAACTTATTTATCTCTGAAACTGCTCACGTCACCATGCCTTATCATCGGCTGATCGATCGCGCAGCAGAAGAGAGACGAGGTAATTATAAAATTGGCACGACAGGGCGAGGAATTGGACCCACCTATGCCGATAAATCAGAACGAACGGGAATTCGAGTTCTCGATTTGATGGATTCGGTAGGACTGCGAGAACAGTTGCAGTGGGCGATCGAATATAAAAATCTCATTCTGGAAAAGCTTTACAATTTACCACCTTTAGATCCAGAAGCCGTCATTGACGAATATTTGGGTTATGCAGAACGCTTGCGTTCCCACGTAGTCGATACCTCGCTGAAAATTTACGATGCAATTCAGCGGCGGCGAAATATATTATTTGAAGGCGCTCAAGGTACGCTGCTGGATCTCGATCACGGCACTTATCCCTACGTCACCTCCTCTAACCCCGTCGCGGGAGGAGCTTGCGTTGGGACTGGGGTAGGTCCCACGGCAATCGACCGCGTGATTGGCGTAGCGAAGGCTTACACGACGCGGGTAGGAGAGGGTCCATTCCCCACAGAATTGGACGGACAACTAGGCGAACTGTTGTGCGATCGCGGGGCAGAATTTGGTACGACTACCGGAAGGCAACGGCGCTGCGGTTGGTTTGATGCCACCATCGGTCGCTATGCCGTGCGAGTGAACGGCATAGACTGCTTGGCAATTACGAAGTTAGATGTCCTCGACACGCTCGAAGAAATCAAAGTTTGTGTCGCCTACGAAATAGATGGCGATCGCTACGAACACTTCCCTCGCAACGCTCGTCAATTTGCCAAAGTCCGCCCGATTTATAAAACTTTACCAGGATGGCAGCGATCGACAGCTGATTGTCGCACGTTAGAAGATCTACCCAGACAAGCGCTCGATTACCTGAAATTTCTGGCAGAGTTAATGGAAGTACCGATCGCGATCGTCTCTCTCGGCGCTAGCCGCGACCAAACTATTATCGTGGAAGATCCAATCCACGGACCCAAACGCGCTTTATTGCACGCTGACGGCACGCCCGTCTCAGCTAGCTAAGTAGCGAATCTTCAGTTGTAGGGGCGTACAGATGTACGCCCCTACATTAGTAACCAACAACTAACAATTAACAACAAAGATGGAACTTACAGTTGAGTGTCAAAAACGCCCGGAGGGAAGTCAACCCAATGCTTTACGTCGTGGTGGCATGATTCCGGCAAACCTTTACGGACATAAAGGTACGGAAGCAATTTCTCTAGTCATGAATGCTAAAACAGCAGAAACAATGCTGAAAAAGGCTTCTGTCAACAACACCATCATCGATCTAAACATTACCGATATTCCTTGGCGTGGTAAAACTCTAGTACGGGAAGTACAATCTCATCCCTATAAGGGAAATCTCTACCACATCAGCTTCTTTGCCGTTGCAGCGCAAGATTCTGTGGATGTAGAAGTACCTCTACATTTTGTTGGCGATGCAGTAGGCGTAAAGCAAGAAAGCGGAATTGTCGATACGCTGGCAACCAGCTTGCAGATTCGTTGCAATCCCGATAGTATCCCAGAGGCGATCGAGATTAATATCTCTAACCTGCACGTAGGCGATAGCTTGTACGTTCGCGAACTAGTTTTACCGTCAGGGGTAACAGTTTTAGGCGACACAGAACAAGCCGTTGTGACTATTTTGTCACCGCAGAAGACAACCGCAGCTGCGGTAGAAGAGTTGGAAGCAGAGGCAGGAACGGAATCTGCATCAGATTCTGATGCAGAAGCAGAATAATAGCTGACAACTTGAGTAGAATTGCCGATAATACCAGGGGGAAACTCCTGGTTTTTTATTTGCAGTTGCGATCCCCCCTAACCCCCCTGAGAAAAGGGGGAATATTAGAAAACACAGAGGAAAGAAATGACAGCAGCTTCAATTCCCGCTTCGATTCAACAAATGATGCAACCTGGATTTTACCCTCATCCAGTGCAAGAACCCATTCAACTGATTCAGACGCATATTTCTTACGTGTTATTAACTGGAGAGTATGCTTATAAAGTGAAAAAGCCGATGAATTTTGGTTTTTTAAACTATTCAACGCTGGAAGCAAGAAAGCATTTTTGTCAAGAAGAATTACGATTAAATCAAAGAGGCGCAGCTGAACTTTACTTGGAAGTCTTACCCATTACTAAAACCGAACAGCAATACCATCTAGGAGGTACGGGAGAGCCTGTAGAATACGTGTTAAAAATGCGTCAATTTCCCCAGGATATGTTGTTAATTAACATGTTTTCTCAGGAGAGAATTGACGAAAAGCTGATGGTTGACTTAGGGAGAGTTGTAGCGCAGTATCACGAGAAAGCTGCAACTAACGACTATATTCGTAGCTTTGGAGAAGTAGCTCAAGTTCGTCAAGCTTTTGACGAGAACTACGAGCAATCAGAAAAATATATTGGCAAAGCACAGACACAAAATCAGTTTGACGAAACAAAAGCGTATACAGATAAGTTTTTTACCGAAAAAGAGTCATTATTTAAAAGCCGCATGGCAGGTAACTTTATCCGCGAATGCCATGGCGATTTATACATGCAAAATATTTGTTTATGGCATGACAAAATTTTATTATTTGACTGCATTGAATTTAACGAGCCATTTCGATTTGTAGACGTAATGTATGACGTAGCGTTTGCCGTGATGGATTTTGAGGCAAGGGGGCGCAAAGACTTAGGAAATATCTTTTTAAATACGTATTTGGAGCAAACAGGCGATTGGGATGGATTGCAAGTCTATCCTTTATATCTCAGCCGTCAAGCATACGTGCGCGCCAAAGTCAATTCATTTTTGTTGGACGATCCAGGCGTACCCGCAGCTGTAAAGGAAGAGTCGGCAAAAACAGCAGCAAACTACTATCGCCAAGCTTGGGAATATACCAAACCCCGTCAAGGAAAGTTAATTCTCATGTCTGGGCTATCGGGTGCGGGTAAGAGTACGGTAGGGAAGCAACTAGCACGACAACTAGGGGCAATTCACGTTCGTTCTGATGCCGTTCGCAAACATTTAGCCGGAATTCCTTTAGAACAGCGCGGCGGCGATGAAATTTATACTGCTGAATGGCATCAAAAAACCTATCAAAGGCTTTTAGATTTAGGGCTGTTGTTAGCAGGTGAGGGTTTTACAGTCATTTTAGATGCCAAATACGATCGCACCGCTTTACGTCAAGAGGCGATCGCCCAAGCAGAATCGCGTCAAATTCCCCTCCAAATTTTTCACTGTACCGCACCAGTGGAAGTCTTACGTCAGCGACTGCAACAGCGCACCGGAGACATTGCCGATGCTACCGTTGACTTATTAGAGTCCCAACAAGCCACCGCCGAGCCTTTCACTGACACCGAAAAGCCCTACGTTACCACGATTGATACGACAAAGCCTTTTGAAGGGGTGAGGAGTGAGGAGTGAGGGGTGAGGGGACAAAGAGGACAAGGAGGACAAGGGAGAATTTGGAATTCGGAATTCGGAATTAAAACACGCACCACGCACCACTCATCACTGAATAAATGTTTCTTTACTTGTCGAAACTGCTACCACTATTTCTCTACCCGTTGGGAATAGCCTGCGTGCTTTTGGTGGTGGGGTTAGTGCTGTTGTTGTGGGGTAAAAAAACGCGCGGGGCGGCGATCGCAATTGCCCTTGCTCTCGTAATTTTATTGGTAGGGGGTAATAGCTGGGCTGCTCGTTCTTTCGCGCGATCGCTAGAGTGGCAAATGCTGCCACTCAATACCGTACCAACTGCCGATGCGATCGTGGTTTTGGGTGGTGTCACCAGAACGTCAACACCACCACGCCCGACTGTAGAGGTGAACGAAGGCGGCGATCGCCTCCTCTATGCTGCTTATCTCTATCAGCAGAGTAAAGCACCTGTAATAATTCTCAGTGGAGGACAAATTGAGTGGTACGGAAATGATTCTGCTGAAGCAACTGATATGTCAGCGTTATTGAAGAACATGGGCGTACCAGAATCGGCAATAGTTCAGGAACCCAACTCTCGCAATACTTACGAAAATGCAGTTAACGTGCGTCAAATTCTAACACAGCGAGGTATTCGCCAGATTGTATTGGTCACTTCAGCAATGCATATGCCGCGATCGCTGTCAATCTTCAAACGTTTAGGAATAGCAGCTATTCCCGCTCCCACTGATTTTCAAGTGTCTACTCAAGAGTTTCAAGAGCTAGCGAGTTCGCCCGAAGCTAAATTACTGAGTTTGTTACCAGACGCTAGCAGTTTATTTTTATTTACTCAAACTCTCAAAGAATACATCGGAATAGTCATTTACTGGCTGCGCGGCTGGTTGTAATTGGCGATAAGTCCTCCTGACACATAACCATTTCACCATTCACACCATTGACAAAGCCTTTAGGATGAATCGACTTTCACTCTACGCTGACCGCTAAGATGCAAATAGATAGCAAAGCAGCCTTAGAGAGTGAAGAACGTCATGCTCGATACCCTTAGTACCAGCTCTGTATTAGAAGTTTTGCGCCCCGTGCAAGATCCGGAACTCCGCAAAAGCCTAGTAGAACTGAACATGATCCGCAACGTCAAAATTGACAATGGCAAAGTCAGCTTCACTTTGGTTTTGACAACTCCAGCTTGCCCGTTACGAGAATTTATTGTTGAAGACTGCCAGAAAGCTGTCAAGCAGCTACCAGGAGTCACCGAAGTTGCGGTAGACGTAACAGCAGAAACACCGCAACAGAAAAGTTTACCCGATCGCACGGGAATTGCTGGAGTGAAAAATATTTTGGCAATTTCTAGCGGTAAAGGTGGTGTGGGTAAAAGTACTGTCGCAGTCAACGTTGCCGTTGCTTTAGCACAATCGGGGGCAAAAGTAGGATTGTTGGATGCAGACATTTATGGTCCTAACGCGCCTACTATGCTGGGACTAGAACAAGCACAGGTAGCAGTACGCCAAGGCGAGAAAGGGGACGTTCTCGATCCGGTTTTCAATCACGGTGTGAAGTTAGTTTCGATGGGTTTTCTGATTGACAAAGACCAGCCCGTAATCTGGCGGGGACCTATGCTCAATGGGATTATTCGCCAATTTCTCTATCAAGTCCAGTGGGGAGAATTGGATTATCTGATCGTAGACATGCCACCTGGAACCGGAGACGCTCAACTCACATTAACGCAAGCCGTACCGATGGCGGGTGCGGTGATTGTCACGACACCCCAAAATGTAGCGTTGTTAGATTCTCGCAAAGGCTTGCGGATGTTCCAACAGATGCAAGTTCCAGTATTGGGAATCGTGGAAAACATGAGCTACTTTATTCCCCCCGACGCGCCAGATAAGCACTACGACATTTTTGGTTCTGGTGGTGGGGAAAAAACCGCTAAAGAACTAGGCGTACCCTTGTTAGGCTGCATTCCGTTAGAAATTTCCCTGCGTCAAGGAGGCGATCGCGGTATTCCCATTGTTGTTGCTGAGCCTGAATCTGCCTCTGCTAAAGCTTTAATGGCAGTAGCAATGGCGATCGCGGGTAAAGTCTCGGTAGCAGCATTAACTTAGGAGTGAGGGACGAGGAGTGAGGAGTGAGGAAAAAAAGCTAAATTTAGACTATGAAAAGGGAACCATGAATTAGTCGTAATTTGTCCCTATCCCCAATCCTCGTCCATGCTGTTAAAAAGATTCATATTTTCTGTTCCTTGGAAATTACTGCTTGCCCCTTGGCAGCAGGTAGACTGGTGGCTGTTAGCGCTGACTGTAGGCACCACAATATTTGGTAGTATTTCCATTCGTAGTGCAGAGTTAAACCAAGGAATTACCGATTGGTGGCAGCATTGGCTGTTTGGTGGCGTGGGATTGGCATTGGCTTTCTTTCTATCGCTTTGTCGCTACGATTTTCTCCTGCGCTGGCACTGGCTGACTTATGCTTTCACGAACATATCTCTGATTGCGGTCATGCTAGCTGGAATCAGCGCCAAAGGCGCTCAACGCTGGATTAGTGTTGCTGGGTTTAATCTTCAACCCTCAGAATTTGCCAAAGTTGGGATGATTATCACCTTAGCAGCATTACTACAATCCCGTAGTGCGGGAAAAATTCCTAGCGTGCTTCGAGCTTTGTTAGTTACAGCTGTGCCTTGGGTTTTAGTATTCGCACAGCCAGATTTGGGGACATCTTTGGTTTTTGGGGCAATAACTCTCGGAATGCTCTATTGGGGTAATGTCAATCCTGGTTGGCTGATCCTGTTAATTTCCCCCATCGTGGCAGTTGTCTTATTTAATGTCTATTTACCAGCCTGGTGTATTTGGGCAGTAGCAATGGGAGCGATCGCGCTGGCGACTATGCCTTGGCGATGGTTGTCGGCAGTTGGAGCGATTGGAATTAACTTTCTGGCAGGAGAACTAGGACACATTCTCTGGGGATTGCTCAAAGACTATCAAAAAGACCGCATCATTTTATTTCTCGACCCAGAAAAAGACCCCCTGGGCGGCGGTTATCATTTAATTCAATCGCGAATTGCTATTGGTTCTGGGCAATTATGGGGACAAGGACTTTACCAAGGCACGCAAACCCAACTCAATTTCATTCCCGAACAGCATACGGACTTTATCTTTTCAGCAGTAGGCGAAGAATGGGGCTTTATTGGTTGCCTTGTTTTGTTATTTATCTTTTGGTTGATTTGCTTGCGATTGGTACTCATTGCCCAAAGTGCGAAAGATGATTTTGGTTCCCTCCTCGTCATCGGCGTATTTTCCATGATTGTGTTCCAAGTCATTGTCAATATCAGCATGACAATTGGGCTTGCGCCCGTCACGGGAATTCCCTTACCCTGGATGAGTTACGGGCGATCGGCACTGCTGACTAATTGGATTGCGATCGGCATCGTGCAATCCGTCGCCAACCATCGTCCAAAGAGAAAGGGACGAGGAACGTAGACGCGACACCGGCTTCTCGGAGAGTGGAGTTAGGGATGAGGGGACAAGGAGGACAAGGAGGACAAGGAAGACAAGGGAGCAGAGGGGGCTTCAGGTGCAGGGGAGAAAGAACAATTCTATTATCCAAAATCTAAAATTCCCTCACTCCTCACTCCTCACTACACTTATAAGCGAAAATTTAAATTATCGGTGTTAACAAAGAGGAAAAACTATGATTCTGCCAGGAGCAACTGTGCGCGTTAAGAATCCTAATGATACTTACTACGGTTATCAAGGGCTGGTGCAGAGAATTACTGATGGTAAAGTCGCTGTGTTGTTTGAAGGTGGTAACTGGGATAAGCTCATTACATTCAATCAATCAGAATTAGAAGCAGTCGAAGTGACTCGGAAAAAAGGAAAATAGGTATTTGCTAGTTGGTGGTTGGTAGTTGTCGATCGTTCATTGCGATCGACGATCGCCCATGACCTATTACCCATTACCCATTACCAATCCCTAGTATGCGTCTTCCCCTACCTCAATTTACGACAGGCGATCGCCATCCCAGCTACATAGCCGAAGTGATCGAAACTTCGACAACGGAATTTTTAGCTCAATGCCTGGAACCAGAAGATTTGAGCTTTCCAGTGATGCCTCCTTTTGGTAGTTGGGTAAAGTCTGCGGATGATGAATCGGGAAATCAAGTTTATGGGGTCGTTTATTACGCTACTACCATGCCGATCGACTCTATCCATCGGGCAAGGGCTTTAGGATTATCTCTCATGGAGTTGCGCGAACAGCAGCCGCAAATTTTCGCCATGCTCAAAACTGAATTTCGCGCTGCCATTATCGGCTTTGAGCCAGCCAAAGCCTCAAAACGCGCTCAACGCGAAGTCTATCAATACCTTCCCCCTCGTCCGCCGCAAATTCACCAAGCGGTCTATTGCTGTCAGCCAGAAGATGTCATTTTATTTAGCGATCGCCTAGATTTTTTACGTACTCTGTTACAAGTTCAGGGTGCGCCTGTAGAAGCTTTAACCGCTGCCGCGATTCGAGAGGTCTATCAGTTACGGAAAGCTGACCGACAATGGTTAGTCCAAGCCGGACGCACCCTCAGCACCCTCCTCAAAGACGACTACGATCGCTTGCGCTACATTTTGAGTCAAATACATCCTTAGTAGGGAGCAGGGAGCAGGGAGTCGGGAGCCGGGAATAGTTATCTAGTTGTAGTCTATGCTGCCCCAAGCCTGTCCATAAGCTATTTTCTACCTTAAGGCGGATCGCGGTTGGATGAGTTTTATCCTTACGATGGAAGACGAAAATCTGTCAACACCCAGTCACTACTTAGGTGTTGCTTGAAGGAAATTTTTTCTCTCACGCTACAACAGATTCCTCACACGTCTCCATTTCAGTATCGAGTCACCATGACGACTGCCACAGCTAACCCCGATAGCGATGCTCTCGACCTCAAGCAACTCCTGCAAACATTACTAGAAGTTAAGAAGGGTAATTTCTCCGTTCGACTCTCCAGCGAACAAACAGGTATTGCTGGGAAAATAGCGGATACCCTCAACGACATTATTGAGACAAACGAGCAGATGACAACCGAGCTAGCACGAATTAGCACGGTAGTTGGCAAAGAGGGCAAAATTTACGAGCGAGCATCGATCAGCGGAGCAAAAGGGTCTTGGCAAGCGAGTGTCAATTCAGTTAATACCTTAATTACCGATCTAGTGCAGCCGATGGCAGAAACAACTCGCGTGATTCGGGCAGTAGCTAATGGCGATTTGTCACAGGCGATTGCTACAGACATTGCCGGAAACCCTTTACAGGGCGAGTTTTTGCAAACAGCGCAAATTGTAAATAAGATGGTCGGTCAACTGAACTCGTTTGCCTCAGAAGTGACGCGGGTGGCGCGAGATGTGGGAACCGAAGGAAAATTGGGCGTACAAGCAGACGTGCGCGGTGTGGCAGGGACTTGGAAAGATTTAACCGATAGCGTCAACTCAATGGCAGGCAACCTGACAGCACAGGTACGCAACATTGCCGAAGTCACTACAGCCGTAGCAAATGGCGACTTATCCAAAAAAATTACGGTAGATGTAAGGGGTGAAATTCTAGAGTTGAAAAACACGATCAATACAATGGTCGATCAGCTCAACTCGTTTGCCTCAGAGGTGACGCGGGTAGCGCGGGAGGTGGGTTCTGAAGGCAAGTTAGGCGTACAGGCAGAGGTGAAAGGTGTTGCGGGAACTTGGAAAGATCTGACTGATAGCGTCAACTTTATGGCAGGTAGCTTGACAGCACAGGTACGAAATATTGCCGAAGTCACTACAGCCGTAGCGAATGGCGACTTATCCAAAAAAATTACGGTAGACGTAAAGGGTGAAATTTTAGAGTTAAAAAACACCATCAATACAATGGTGGATCAGCTCAACTCATTTGCCTCAGAAGTGACGCGGGTGGCGCGGGAAGTCGGTACGGAAGGAAAATTAGGGGTACAAGCATACGTGCGGGGTGTCGGTGGTACTTGGAAAGATTTGACCGACAACGTTAATTTGATGGCAGGCAACTTGACAGCACAAGTACGAAACATTGCCGAAGTTGCCACGGCGATCGCCAATGGTAATTTGTCTAAAAAGATTACCGTAGACGTAAAGGGCGAAATTTTAGATTTGAAAAACACCATCAATACAATGGTGGATCAACTTAGTTCCTTTGCTTCTGAAGTGACGCGGGTAGCGCGGGAAGTCGGTACGGAAGGGAAATTAGGCGGACAGGCACAAGTCACGGGTGTAGCGGGAACCTGGAAAGATTTAACCGACAACGTGAACTCGATGGCAAGCAACCTTACGGCACAGGTGCGAGGCATTGCGAGGGTTGTCACCTCGGTAGCGAATGGCGATCTCAAGCGCAAGCTCATGTTGGATGCCAAGGGCGAAATTGAAACGCTTGCCGAGACAATTAACGAAATGATCGATACCCTGGCAACGTTTGCCGCACAGGTAACGACAGTGGCGCGAGAAGTCGGAATCGAAGGAAAACTCGGCGGACAAGCAAAAGTCCCAGGTGCTTCAGGGACTTGGCGCGATTTAACCGACAACGTGAACGAACTAGCAGCAAATTTAACTACACAGGTAAGAGCGATCGCGGAAGTGGCAACGGCTGTAACCAAAGGCGATTTAACGCGATCGATCGCCGTTGAAGCTTTAGGAGAAGTTGCTGCCCTTAAAGATAATATCAACCAAATGATCGCCAATCTGCGCGAAACAACGCAGAAAAATACCGAGCAAGACTGGCTGAAGACCAACCTTGCCAAATTCACGCGGATGTTGCAAGGACAGCGCGATTTAGAAACTGTGTCCAAGCTGATTTTGTCAGAGTTAGCGCCTCTGGTTTCGGCGCAGCATGGTGTCTTCTACTTAATGGAAAGCGGTGAGAACCACCCGCATTACCTAAAATTAATTAGCACTTATGCCTATCGAGAACGCAAACATTTAGCCAATCGCTTTTATTTGGGTGAGGGATTGGTAGGACAATGTGCATTGGAAAAAGAACGCATTTTAATTACTGAAGTACCATCGAACTATATTAAAATTAGTTCTGGTTTAGGAGAGGCATCACCCATGAATGCGGTCGTTTTGCCCGTGTTATTTGAAGGGCAAGTTACGGCTGTCATCGAGTTAGCTTCTTTTAATCGTTTTAATGAAATTCACCTCACGTTCTTCGATCAATTAACTGAAAGTATTGCGATCGTACTCAACACGATCGCTGCTAGTATGCGGACTGAAGAACTATTGAAACAATCGCAGTCTTTAGCGGAAGAATTACAATCTCAACAAAAAGAACTAACGGGTACTAACCAGCGATTAGAACAACAAGCAAAATCGCTGACAGCCTCAGAAGAATTGCTCAAAAAGCAACAAGAGCAATTGCAACAAACCAATGCCGAATTACAAGAAAAAGCCGAACTATTGGCATTACAAAATCGCGAAGTCGAACGGAAAAATCAAGAAATCGAACAAGCACGGCGATCGCTAGAAGACAAAGCCGCACAACTCGCCTTAAGTTCTAAATATAAGTCTGAGTTCTTGGCGAATATGTCGCATGAATTGCGCACGCCTCTCAACAGTTTGCTAATTTTGGCACGCCTATTAGCTGATAATCAAGACCGAAATCTTACCGAGAAACAAGTAGAATACGCTCGAACAATTCACTCGTCTGGCAACGATTTATTAGAATTAATTAACGATATTCTCGACCTTGCCAAAATCGAGTCGGGCAAAATGTCTGTAGATATCGAACCAGTCAGATTTACTCATTTGCGCGACAACATAGAGCGGACATTTCGTCAAGTCGCAGGCGATCGCCAACTCAATTTTGAATTGCACTTTGACGAGCGATTGCCTCGTACGCTTTATACCGACCCCAAACGCTTGCAGCAAATATTGAAAAATTTACTCTCCAATGCCTTCAAATTTACTGAAGCTGGTTTTGTGCGCTTAAACGTTACCCCAGCACATTCAGGTTGGAGTGCGGAACAAGAAGTTCTCAACCGTGCCGCTAGAGAAGCACCGCTAGGAGAAGCAGGTGTTATTGCTTTCGCAGTCAGCGATACAGGCATTGGCATTGCACCGGACAAACAGCAAATTGTTTTTGAAGCATTTCAGCAGGCAGATGGTACGACCTCTCGCCGTTATGGTGGGACGGGGTTAGGTTTATCAATTAGCCGCGAAATCGCTCGCTTGTTGGGTGGGGAAATTCAGCTGAGGAGCGAACTCGGTCGGGGTAGTACATTCACGCTCTACTTACCGCAAATGGTAAGTCGGACGGCTGTTGAATCGCATGTTGTTGCCCCAGCGTTAGCTTCAACTAACCCTCTACCTGCGCTCCCAACTTCTTCGCCTGAAGTCGTGTCGCTCGTTGAAACTCAGATCTCGAATCTATTGGAGGAAAGAGCAGTTGAGGACGATCGCGATGTCATTCAACCAGGCGATCGCACGCTACTGATTATCGAAGACGATCTCAAATTCGTGCGCATATTAATAGATGCAGCCCGTCAACAAGGCTTTAAGGTGTTAGTTGCCACGCGAGGTAATGTCGGTTTAGCACTAGCACAGCAATTTCAACCCACGGCAATCACGCTCGATATTCGCTTGCCAATCGTCGATGGCTGGACGGTACTCGATCGCCTCAAGCACAATCCCGATACCCGTCACATTCCCGTACATATCATCTCTGTTGAAGAAACACCGCAACGGGGATTAAAACAAGGTGCGATCGCTTACCTGCAAAAACCAATCAGCAACGCTGCATTATTAGATACGCTGTCTCAGATTCAAGAATTTGTCAGTCGCTCCGTGAAAAACTTGTTAATCGTCGAGCGCGACGAATTGCAGCGTCGTAGTATGCTCGACTTGATTGAGGAAAGCGATATTGCAATTCAAGTAGTAGAAACAGGTGCAGCCGCACTAGAAGCTCTCAAATCAGGTCATTTTGACTGTTTAGTCTTGAATCTAGCCTTGCCGGACACCAACGGATTTGAATTGATCGATCGGCTCAAGCAAGAACCATTACTCAGAAATCTACCCATCATTGTTTATACTCCCAGGCAGCTCACTTCTGAAGAAGAAATCGAACTACAACGCCTGTCAGGTAGCTCGATTCTCAAAGAGGCGCGATCGCCTGAACGCTTGCTGGAGGAAACGACGTTATTTTTACATCAAACGCAAGCCGATCTGCCTGCACCCAAGCGGTTGATGTTAGAGCAGTTGCAGCAAAACGATTCCGTCCTGGCAGGCAAGAAAGTCTTGATTGTCGATGATGATATGCGAAATATTTTCGCACTCACCAGCATCTTAGAACGCCAGCAGATGCAAGTTTTATACGCAGAGAACGGTCGAGAAGGTATTCTTCAGATTCAAAACAATCCAGATATTGACATTGTATTAATGGACATTATGATGCCAGAAATGGATGGGTATGACACGATCCGAGCTATACGGCAGATCGATCGATTAGCAGCACTGCCGATTGTGGCGCTGACAGCTAAGGCAATGCAAGGTGATCGCGAAAAGTGCCTTGAAGTCGGAGCTTCCGATTACATTTCTAAACCAATCGATACAGAGCAACTATTCTCGCTACTAAGAGTGTGGCTACAGCGCTAAATGACAACTTTAAATTCTAGTTTTAGAGAGATTTTTTCACCTAGAGATAGATGCATTCACAATTGCTTGCTCTATCGTTAGATAGAGAGAAAGTATGCATTAAACTATACAATTTGAAGCAAAAATAGATTGTTCGCCACTCTCTTAGCTGTCGCTCATGCCATGAAGTCCGAATCTAAAATCAACGTCTTACTAGTAGACGATTATCCCGAAAATCTTGTAGCGCTGGAGGCAACGCTTAACAGCTTAGGGCAGAACTTGGTTAAAGCTTATTCCGGCAAACAAGCTTTAAAATGCTTGCTAGAGCAAGACTTTGCTGTCATCTTACTAGACGTACAGATGCCAGAAATGGATGGATTTGAAACAGCAAGTCTAATTCGACAAAGAGAGCGATCGCGCCATACACCAATTATTTTTCTCACGGCAATTAGCGATAGCGACGACTTAAAGTCAAAAGGATACGCTCTAGGTGCTGTCGATTATTTACTCAAACCTATCGATCCAATTATCTTAACATCTAAAGTTGCAGTATTTGTCGAGTTATTTAAAAAGAATTTAGAGGTAAAACGTCAAGCAGCTCAATTAGTTGCCAAGAATTTAGAAATATTTCAAGCTCAAGCTGCTCGGCAGCAAGCAGAAGCAGCTAACTTAATGAAAGATGAATTTTTAGCTGTTGTTTCTCACGAATTGCGATCGCCCTTGAACTCAATTTTAGGCTGGTCGCAACTCATGCAGATGCGGAAGTTTGATGAAGCTAAATTGTGTCAAGCACTCAAGATCATCGAACGGAATGCCAAATCTCAAGCGCAACTGATCGATGACATTCTCGATATGTCTAGGTTGATGCGTGGGAAAGTGCAGCTATCCATTCAACCTGTAAACGCGATCGCCACGATTGAATTGCTATTAGAATCAATTCGTCCCCAGCTTGAGGAGAAATCGCTACAACTACACACGCACCTCGATCCGGCAGCACAAACAATCGCCGCCGATCCAGCCCGCCTGCGACAAATTATTTGGAATTTACTCTCCAATGCAGTTAAATTCACTCCTGAAAAAGGGCAGATCGAGATACGGCTGAGTCAAGAAAGTAGGGAGCAGGGAGCAGGGAGCAGGGAGCAGGGGAGCAGGGGAGCAGAGGAGCAGGGGAGCAGAAAAGTAACAACAGTCAACTACCAACGACCAACTACCAATTACCAACTACCAACTACCAATTACCAATTACCAATTACCACCTACGCTCAAATCCAAGTCATCGATACAGGAATTGGTATTCGTCCCGAATTTCTGCCGCAAATTTTCGATCGCTTTCGTCAAGCAGACAGTTCTATTACTCGCGCTTTTGGCGGACTGGGGTTAGGACTGGCGATCGTACGACAACTGGTGATTCTACATGGTGGCACGATTGAAGCTCACAGCGAGGGAGAAGGCAAGGGAACAACGTTTACAGTACGACTACCACTAGCAAATAGTCCTTCTACAGCGACTTCCTCCTCTACAGGGACTCCCAATCTCATTAACTTGATTGCAAATGATGAATCAAAGTTAAATTCATTACTGGATGGGGTAAACGTGTTAGTTGTCGAGGATAACAACGATAGCCGTGACTTCATCAAATTCGCACTCGAACAAGCAGGTGCAACTGTCACGACAGTTTCTTCAGCCGCAGATGCAGTCGCTTATTTAGAACGCGATCGCCCCGATGTCTTAATTAGCGATATTGCCATGCCAGAAACCGACGGCTATCAATTCATTCAGCAGCTGCGAGCCACCGAGCAACCAGGAGATAAGTATATTCCCGCGATCGCCCTAACTGCTCACGCTAAGCCAGAAGACCGTTCGCGATCGCTAGCAGCAGGCTTCCAACAGCACATTACTAAACCTGTAGAATCTACCGCTCTGATTGCAGCCGTAGCGGAGTTAATCAAGCAGCAGTCAGTTGTTAGTTCTCAGTGAAAAGTTGTCAGTTATTGCACTAACTGCATACATAACTGCCGAAAATCATCGCCGCGTTGCTCGAAATTTTGGTAGCGATCGAAACTGGCACAGGCAGGAGAAAGTAAGACAACCCGCGCCTGATATTGTGGGGCTAATTCTGCGGCTCTAGACACGGCACGCGCCATCGTTTCCACAATCTCGTAATTGTTGTAACCCACTTGAGATAAACGTAAGGCAAAAGCTGGCGCAGCATCTCCAATGAGTAAAACGGCGGCGGCTTGAGCTTGAATTGTTTGCAACCATGCCAAGTCATCACCAATTTTTGCTTCGCCGCCAGCAATCAAAATTGCAGGGCTGGTGACAGAAGATAACCCAACTTGAGCTGCATCGTAGTTAGTTGCCTTGCTATCGTTGATAAAATCAATTCCTTGCCAAGTGCAAATGTGTTCTAAGCGGTGGGGAACGCCTGGAAATGTAGCTATTGCAGTTGCGATCGCCTCTTTGTCAATTCCTGCTAACCGCGCCACCGCTACCGCCATCAGCAGATTTTGCAAGTTGTGCGCGCCTACCATCCGTAACGCCGACACCTGCACGATCTGCTCTTGCCCAAAGATAACCCAACCGTCTTCAATATAAGTACCTAAATCGGGATTGCAGTTGAGGAAAGCTTTACCTTTAACACTCGTCCAGTAAGCATCCTGCCAATCATTCATCTTTTCCTGACTCAAGAAAGCATCATCGCCATTAATCACTTGCAATTGGGATTGATGCACTAGGTGCGCTTTAATGTCGTAATACCGCTCTAAAGTCTTGTGGCGGCTGAGGTGATCGGGTGTAAATGTCGTCCAAACACCAATACGCGGCGCAACCGAGGGAGCAGATTCGATTTGATAGCTGCTGATTTCGGCAATTATCCAATCAGGATAATTGGTAGGGGCGCACGGCTGTGCGCCCCTACTATTATTTTTAAACTCCAAAGCTACATCACAGACGGCATGACCGATATTCCCACAGGCGGGGGCGTTGAGTCCGGCGGTTTGAAAAATTGCTGCAACTAAAGCTGTCGTTGTGGTTTTGCCGTTAGTACCAGTGATTCCTACCCAGGGAACAGCGTTGAGATAGCGCCAAGCCAGTTCCATTTCACCAATCGTCTCGATCCCTAATTCTCTGGCACGATTTAAGATATCTGCATCCCAAGGTACGCCAGGACTGACAACGATTAACTGGGGTGAATCCGTGCCGTCTAAATTCGGGGTATGAGCCAAACAGACTGTAATCCCCTCTGCTGCGAGTTGTTGCTGCTGCTGGCGTAAAGATGCAGAGTCAGAGCGATCGCTCAATATCACTTGCCAACCCTCTCGTTTCAACAGTCGGGCAGCAGCAACACCAGATTTTCCGAGTCCGATTACACAAGCATTGGACATACGCTAATTAGCAAAATCCCTGGACTAAGCACTCTATATAGTAAGGGGCTAGTGGGAAATTTGCCAATGCAAGGTAGGTAAGGGAAGGACAAGGGGGACAAGGGGGACAAGGAAGAAATTCTAGCCACCAGCCACTAGCCGCTAGCCACTTACCCTGCTCGTGCGCTCGTGCGCTCCCTGTTTCCGAATCAACTAGCTAAACAGAGAAAACAATAAACTAAACATATTCATGCGAGAACGACGCGATCGCCGTCCGCCACCGCCACCACCGAACAGAGATAGTAAAGGCATAATAAACGTAGTTTGAGACATCTTATAACCAGTCCGGCGAGTCGAAGACGTGCCGTCGTTGAAGTTTGTAGTTGCCTCGGCGGAAGTATCAATATCAGTTTGTTGGAAAAATATAGGACCAAACAGATCTTGTAAACTCGCTCCACCTGCTACTGATTCTTGTTCCCGATCGGATAATTCAACAAATAGTGCTGTATTTTTGATTTCTGTCATCTGAGACATAGCAAATTCCTCCCCATTTCCTCATTAAGGTAAGAAAAATTTCAAATGTTCCCCTGGTGCATGACGCAACTCTGATAGGGGTCCTTGGACGACCAATTTACCTTGATTCATTAATACCACCCACTCTGCGCGATCGACCACGGCAGGACGGTGAGTAATCAAAATTGTGGTTTTGCCTTTACGGGCAGCAAACAGCCGTTCCAAGACTTCAAATTCGCCGATCGGATCGAGTCCAGATGTCGCTTCATCCAAGATCAGCACGGGTGGGTTATTCACAATAGCGCGGGCGATCGCCAACCTCTGCCGCTGTCCTCCAGACAAGTTCGCCCCAAATTCTCCTAACACTGTCTGATATTTATTTGGTAGTTGGCTAATAAAGCCATCTGCATTGGCAATTTGACAAGCTTTCACTATTTGTTCAAACTCAAGATGAGGATTACCTAAACGGAAATTATCTAAAATTGACCGACTCCAAAAGTGAGGTTCTTGAGGAATTAAAACAACTTGCTGCCGCAAACAGTCGAGCGATAAATCCTGTAAGTTATACAAGCCGATCCGAATATTTCCCGACTGCGGCTCGTACAATCCTGAAATGAGTTTTGATAAAGTACTTTTACCGCAACCCGATTGCCCAATCAAAGCAACAATTTTTCCCCCAGGAAGTGTGACTGAAAAATCTTCTAATAAATCTATCCGTCCCGCATGATGAAAACAAATATGCGAACATTCAATGTCAGCATCGGGTAAAATTTTGGCAAATGGTTTATAAGTGTCTCCTACAGATTCTGGAGTAGCATCAATCACTTCTAGCAGGCGAGTGACCGCAGTTTGAGTCCGAAAATATTCATCAGTCAGTCCAATTAAAGAACTAATTAAGCCGATGACATTTCCCTGCATACTATTAAACGCCAGCATTTGACCGATGCTAAGTTCGTTTTTAATCACTAATACGCTACCATAACCTAATAGAGCAATGCCCCCAATACTACTGATTAGTTGAGTAAAAGTACTATTAAGAATACCGAGTTTAATCGTACTAAATGTTAAATTTGCCATTCGTCCAAAACGGCTCTGAAATTCATCCCAAAACTGAGGTGCGGCTGTTGTGGTTTTCATCACCATCGCACCTTTAAATGTTTCTACTAATACACCCTGATTTTCAGCTGATAATATTAAAAGATTGCGTGTTTTTTGCTGTAGTGTCGGTAAAAATGGTACAGTAGAGAAAGCCATTACCATTCCTACTAGTAAGACGGTAAGTGTTAGCTTCCAGCTATAAAATACCATGAATGCGAAAGAAATTATCGCAATAAAAATCTGGCTGGGTAGGTGAGCGACAATTTGCGAAACTAACTGGTTAATTTCACTAATATCTCGCAAACGGCTGGTAATTTCTCCACTACGACGGGATTCAAAATAACTTAAGGGCAAGTGCAAGAGTTTGCGACCAAATTCTAACACCAGTCCTAACTGCAACCGCTGACCGAAATGCGAGATCATGGTTGATTGCAACAGTCCCATCGTGCTGCTAAAAACGTTGGTCACGATCACAGCAGCTACCACCACCGTGAGTAACTGCATATCTCCCCGAACGAGAACATCATCTGTAAGAATTTGAATTAAAATTGGGCTAGCTAAAGAAAGTAAACCTAAAACAATATTGATCCCAAGTGCTTCTAGCAACAGCAGGCGATAGGGCCAAATTCTGCGGAAAAAGCGCGTAAAGCCACCAGAAGATTCTTCTTCTCCCATATTATGGAAGCGGTCTGGGTCGGGAACCAGCAACAGCATGATTCCACTCCAAGCTTCCAACAACTCTCGCCGAGTGAGATAACGAATACCTACTGCGGGGTCAGCGACAACAAATTTATTACCCTGCCGTCCAAACAAGACAATCCAGTGGTAGCCTTGCCAGTGAATAATGGCTGGCAGAGGGACTTCATGAATTTTGTCTAAAACCTCACTCGATGCTTTAACCGATCGCGCGTTTAATCCTAAAGCTTCAGCACCGCGTTTCAACCCTAACATCGTCGTTCCCAGTTGTCCGGTTCCGACTGCTTCCCGACTGCGGTTGATGCTCAAAACTTTGCCGTAGTGCTTGCAAATCGTTGCCAAACAAGCCGCGCCGCAATCTTCCTCACTTGCTTGTAAAATCGCTTGATATTTTTTCTTCAGCAGACTAACCATGATAGATGCCGATAATCAGTTATCAGTTATTAGGGAGTCGGGAGTTGGGAGTCGGGAGTCGGGAGTCGGAAAATTTACCACGCACCACGCACCACGCACCACGCACCACTATTTTTAGATACCCGAAAGAATTCTTGCTTTACGTAAAACGAATTGTAATGGTGTCTCTGATTTGGAAATAATGTCTACTGTCCCTTCCATACCAGGTTGCAATCGACACAGGCGATCGCCAGTACCGACAAACCACGTATTCGGTTGAATTGTCACCTCGTATGCGCCTGCTGGAGTTGGGGACTCGCTGGCTGCACCGCTAGCAGTAGGTACGACATCGGGAGCCACGGTTTTGACTACACCCTTAAGCGTGCCGTAGTCGGGGTAGGGACAGGCGGAAACGCGCATCTGAACTTGCTGACCTGGCTTGATCTTGCTAATCTCTGCACCTGGGACGTAAGTTTTGATGTCTAAACGCGAGTTGGTGCGGGAAATTTGGGCGATCGCTTGTCCCGTGCTAACTACCTGTCCTGGGTTGCGCAACTCTAGTTTCAACACTGTACCATCGGTGGGCGAGAGAATCATGGTCTTGCTCAGCTCTACCCCCATTTGTTGGACTTCTTTGGTGTCGCGGGCAACTTGATTTTGTAATTCGATTTGGTTACTAACTAAGTTTTTACGTTCTTTTTGTAATGCGGCTACAGTTGCCATACCCCGTGCTTCTTCTTGGGCGATGCGTTCGTTGGCGATCGAGACTGTAGCATTACTAGGGTTGAGATTGGCTTTGGCTTGATTGACTTTTGCCTGCGCCGCTTTATAAGCTTGTTCTTTTTCTTTAACTTGTAATATAGGAATTGCGCCTGTATTGGCTAGTTGACGGTAGCGTTGCATCTCCTCTCGCGCCAGATCTAGCGAGGCTTGAGCGACTTGCACTTCTGCTATTGCTGTCTGTTGTTTGGCAAGGTAATCTCTTTGCTGTAGTTGCAATTCTGCCTGAGCGGAGGCAACTGAACGAGTTGATAAATTCGATTCTGCCGCAATTTGACTATCGATGGAACTCAACTGAGATGAAATTTGTCTTAGTTGAGAGCGACTTTGTTGAACGCTGTCAAGTAATTGGTTTCTTCTAGTTAAAATTTGTGAATTGTCAACGTAAGCGATCGCATCACCTTTTTTCACCAATTGGTTTTCTTTGACGGTAATGTTTCTGACAACGCCATCGGATGCCGATTGGACGATTTGGACTTCGCCGCGAATCGATGCAGGTGCTTTGACTGTCACGTTGTAGTTGAGCGTAGCAGCCAAGGATACCGCTGCACTGAAGGCAACTACCAGAACTCCGCCGCCAATTGTGACTGTAGGACTAATTGAGGGTAGAAACTCTTCGCTTTCAACTATTCGTAGAGATTCTGGATTGACTTCGCTAACCATGACTGTGAACCTTTAAACTACATCATTTGTCTGAGACGTTGAGCGCAAAAGTGAGGTAACTGCGATCGCTACTAAGAAAACTTCTAGTTAACGCTTTTGTTATGAATCTTTTCTAGAAGATATAAAATCTTGACATTGGTTTAAGCAGGAAGGGATGATGAAATGGATCTTTCTTGCCATTATCTGATTCTGTTTGGCGGCTGGTTTCATGTTCCGTAGATTCATGAGTTTCCTTATTGATTTCGGTATAGTTAGCACCGCCAGCTACAGACTCTTGTTGCTCTGTGGTTAATTCTAAAAACAATTCTGGTAATAGACTTTTCGGAAAAGACATAGTTGATTTTCTCCAATTGTTACAATCTCGTTCATTGCGTCATAATAAAAAACTTCCAGAGACTTCATACCTTGGGTTGTTCTCATTTATGCACTGAGCTAGGCAAACCAAGCGCAATGAAAACGGTAGTGGAAGCTCTGGAGTTGTTTAGCGGATAGTCTGTACTACTGATTTATCTATCCATCACCGTAATCTTGCTCAGCGATTACTTGGCAGTAAAGTACTTGAAAGCGTCAGTTTCAAAGCTTTGGTTCGCATTCAAGTAATCTTGGTCAACGTAGCTACCTTGACGAGTTGAAGCAATCCCGACTTTCAGGTGTTGTACTGATTGCTTCTCTTTCAAACTGGTTCCCAAAGCATCATAGATAGAATTGTCACCGTAACCGTCCCAAGAATAACCACCTGCGACTAATTGTTGTTGCTCGTCAGATAGTTCGACAAATAGTTCGTTGTTGGTTTCGTTAATCATTGTAAGTAATCTCCTGAAGTTGTTTATGTGACTTAATGTGTTGTACGTTTGGGATGCGAGAATTATGCAGCTCAATTATTTAGCTGTGAAATACTTGAAAGCGTCAGTTTCAAAGCTTTGGTTAGCATTCAAGTAATCTTGGTCAACATAGCTACCTTGGCGAGTTGAAGCAATTCCCACTTTCAGGTGTTGCACTGATTGCTTCTCTTTCAAGCTAGTTCCCAAAGCGTCATAGATGGAATTGTCACCGTAACCGTCCCAAGAATAACCACCTGCGACTAATTGTTGTTGTTCGTCAGATAGTTCAACAAATAATTCGGTGTTTTCGTTAATCATGATGAGTAATCTCCTGAAGTTGTTTGAGTTGAAGTTGTAGGCGTGACTTAACTTAGATTTTGCTGGGTAGTAATTCTCTCGGTTGAGCTGAGAGAATTACACCTGATGAGTTCAGATAAATTGACTATTTAGCTGTGAAAAACTTGAAAGCATCAGTTTCAAAGCTTTGGTTAGCATTCAGGTATTCTTGGTCGACATAGCTACCGTCGCGAGTCGAGGCAATTCCGACTTTGAGTTGTTGTACGGATTTCGTTTCTTTCAAGTTTGTATTGAGAATGTCATAGATGGACTGACCATCACCACCGCCGGGATAAGAATAACCACCAGCTACGAGTTGTTGTTGTTCGTCAGACAGTTCGACAAATAATTCAGTGTTGGTTTCGTTAATCATGATGAATAATCTCCTGAAAGTTGTTTGAGTGACTTAATGTGTTGTACGTTTGGGATGCGAGAATTATGCAGCTCAATTATTTAGCTGTGAAATATTTGAAAGCATCAGTTTCAAAGCTTTGGTTAGCATTCAAGTAATCTTGGTCAACATAGCTACCTTGGCGAGTTGAAGCAATCCCTACTTTCAGGTGTTGTACTGATTGCTTCTCTTTCAAACTGGTTCCCAAAGCATCATAGATAGAATTGTCACCGTAACCGTCCCAAGAATAACCACCTGCGACTAATTGTTGCTTGCTCGTCAGATAGTTCGACAAATAGTTCATTGTTGGTTTCGTTAATCATGATGAGTAATCTCCTGAAGTTGTTTGAGTTGAAGTTGTAGGCGTGACTTAACTTAGATTTTGCTGGGTGGTAATTCTCTCGGTTGAGCTGAGAGAATTACACCTGATGAGTTCAGATAAATTGACTATTTAGCTGTGAAAAACTTGAAAGCATCAGTTTCAAAGCTTTGGTTAGCATTCAGGTACTACTGTCAACATAGCTACCATCGCGAGTCGAGGCAATTCCGACTTTGAGTTGTTGTACGGATTTCGTTTCTTTCAAGTTTGTATTGAGAATGTCATAGATGGACTGACCATCACCACCGCCGGGATAAGAATAACCACCAGCTACGAGTTGTTGTTGTTCGTCAGACAGTTCGACAAATAATTCAGTGTTGGTTTCGTTAATCATGATGAATAATCTCCTGAAGTTGTTTGAGTGACTTAATGTGTTGTACGTTTGGGATGCGAGAATTATGCAGCTCAATTATTTAGCTGTGAAATATTTGAAAGCATCAGTTTCAAAGCTTTGGTTAGCATTCAAGTAATCTTGGTCAACATAGCTACCTTGGCGAGTTGAAGCAATTCCCACTTTCAGGTGTTGCACTGATTGCTTCTCTTTCAAACTGGTTCCCAAAGCATCATAGATAGAATTGTCACCGTAGCCGTCCCAAGAATAACCACCTGCGACTAATTGTTGTTGCTCGTCAGATAGTTCGACAAATAGTTCATTGTTGGTTTCGTTAATCATGATGAGTAATCTCCTGAAGTTGTTTGAGTTGAAGTTGTAGGCGTGACTTAACTTAGATTTTGCTGGGTGGTAATTCTCTCGGTTGAGCTGAGAGAATTACACCTGATGAGTTCAGATAAATTGACTATTTAGCTGTGAAAAACTTGAAAGCATCAGTTTCAAAGCTTTGGTTAGCATTCAGGTACTCTTGGTCAACATAGCTACCATCGCGAGTCGAGGCAATTCCGACTTTGAGTTGTTGTACGGATTTCGTTTCTTTCAAGTTTGTATTGAGAATGTCATAGATGGACTGACCATCACCACCGCCGGGATAAGAATAACCACCAGCTACGAGTTGTTGTTGTTCGTCAGACAGTTCGACAAATAATTCAGTGTTGGTTTCGTTAATCATGATGAATAATCTCCTGAAGTTGTTTGAGTGACTTAATGTGTTGTACGTTTGGGATGCGAGAATTATGCAGCTCAATTATTTAGCGTGAAATATTTGAAAGCATCAGTTTCAAAGCTTTGGTTAGCATTCAAGTAATCTTGGTCAACATAGCTACCTTGGCGAGTTGAAGCAATTCCCACTTTCAGGTGTTGCACTGATTGCTTCTCTTTCAAACTGGTTCCCAAAGCATCATAGATAGAATTGTCACCGTAGCCGTCCCAAGAATAACCACCTGCGACTAATTGTTGTTGCTCGTCAGATAGTTCGACAAATAGTTCATTGTTGGTTTCGTTAATCATGATGAGTAGTCTCCTGAAGTTGTTTGAGTGACTTAATGTGTTGTACGTTTGTGATTCGAGAATTATGCACTTAAAGTTTAGTTCGTTTGGATTTTAATCTTTAAAATACCTAGAAACTTTGTGGTCAATAAAATGATTTAAGCCTGGTATTTTCGATCAATAAAGTAACTTTAAGAAGTTATTACTATATTGACTTTCAGATTTACCGATTGTTTTTATACAGATTCGGTTTAGAGAACATCTTTTAGTGCTGAGAGAACGCTGTAAGAATAACTACCAGCTTTAGTTGTTGTTTCTCGTTATTTAATCCTACAGTTAGTTCAGATTTGATTTCGGAAAACCTGTTTGAAAAACTTTTTGTTTTTTCTTGCTCAGGCTATTATTCGTCATCTACTAATAATCTATAAAGAAATTCAGATTATTTGTACGGCAAAGTTACCCAAAGCAATGGGTGAGTTCACTAGGTATATACCCGTTTTAAAACAGTAGATGTGCTAGCTATTTTAAGAGGTTATGATATTAAAAAAGCCAAGTCAAGTGCTAGGATATAATAGGTTTCTATGGAAACATATTACCCTTAGCACCAAACTTGGATGGCAGATAATAAATATTCTATTTTTGTTGTCTTTAGTAGAAGGCAGTTTAATTAAAAAAAAATTGCTATCGAGCAAGTGAAGGGAGGGGAATATAAAGATATACAATTAAATATTGTTAAGACACCTAGATAGAAAAAGAACATACTGTTTGATGCGATCGCCACCACTTTTAAACTACTCAAAATTGCTGACGCAATTTTCTATAATTCAAAATTTAAAATCCAAAATCTTAAGATAATTTGGTAGATGCTAGCCTGCGATCGCAATTTTTACGAGTGTCTTACGAAATTAAATGGTTCTCCATCGCAAAGCGCAACAATTCAACCCGATTGCTAGTTCCGGTTTTACCTAACAAATTGCTCACGTATTTCTCTATCGTGCGCGGACTGAGAAATAGATTGGTAGCAATTTGAGAATTAGATAGTCCCTGCGCCAGAAATTTGAGTACAGCCTGTTCTCTGTCTGTGAAATTAATGTGAGATCTGGTAGCTGCAATTGTTGCTTGGATTTGGGAATGCAATTGGTGGCGTAAGGTTTCAGTTGGCGATGAAATTGGTGTCGGAACACTGAGAGGATTGTAGTCGAAAGTATCTGTAGAGACGGGTAGCCTACCTGTATTTTGTGCGCGATCGCGCAGGCGCAATTCCCATTGCATCAGTTGAGATATCAGCTGCGATCGCTCTAGCAGGTTACGAACGACAGCATGTAACTCATCCAATTCAAACGGTTTAGGTAAGTATGCATCGCCTCCCATTTGATAGCCGCGAATGCGTTCTTCCGTTTCCGTGCGTTCGGTTAAAAATACGACAGGCAATAATCGAAATGCCGGACGCTGACGCACCCATCGAATGAGTTCGTATCCATTCATCTGCGGCATCATAATATCGGTGATAACTAAATGAGGTTGATATTCCTCAATAATTCTCAGCGCTTCTTTTCCATGTTCAGCCGTAACTACTGAGTAACCGATTTGCTCCAATGCATAGCTGGCAGAAACACGAATCGACGGCTCATCATCAACCACGAGAATTAGTAACGACATAGGACGCAAACATTTCCTAATAACTTGTGAAGGCTCGATTTGAGCTATATGCGCTGACCTACTGACCAGATGTTATGTCTAGATACGCTGCGATTTTAGATTTGATGCATGGCGATCGCTTGTAGGTTTCCAGCAGAGAAAGCATATCTGGCTCAGTTAAACTTTACAAAAAGTAACAATTTTTGTCCGCAGTAAACAAAATTTTTTTCTAGGCTGATGCATTGTATGTATAATTAAAAATTCAACTTGAGTGACAAAGATTACGGAAAAAGCACATACTTCTAAGTAAATTTGTTACCAGCACCCAAGACTAACAGCCAATTGCATAAAGGTAGCAAGATTACCCATAGCAAATGTTGCAGAGATGCAAGCAAAAGCTACAGAATGCTCTGCCTTAAGTGGTAAACCTAACTTCCTCAGAGTTTGGTTAAGGTCGGGAACCGCGCTTAATTTTTTTTAGCTTTGTTTTGTTTAAATCGATATTGTAATGCTGCTTAGCATTGCAAATAAGCTGTAGGTAGCACCCTTTGCTGTCTGTCTGCAAGGTAGACAGCGTAACAGTTATCTTTCTCGTGTTTTTGTATAACGAGTTTTGCTCCTCGATTATGCCAAGCTCGAGAAGCGGAGAAAAAATTTTCTTACATCACTAATTTAAGTATTTTCCCA
The DNA here is from genome assembly GCF_032860985.1 of Chroococcidiopsis sp. SAG 2025. Lineage (GTDB taxonomy): Bacteria > Cyanobacteriota > Cyanobacteriia > Cyanobacteriales > Chroococcidiopsidaceae > Chroococcidiopsis. Next base: position 5,639,277 of record NZ_JAOCNC010000001.1, on the reverse strand, counting down.
GCCAAATGGTCAAAACCAGCCGTAGTCTTTATTAAATCTTTACTGAAACTAAACATAAGCTTAACTCTAGATTAACTAAAAGTAGCAGTAAATGTTGTAATAAAACTTCATCATTTTGCAGGGTTTGACTTAGTAAAGTTTTCTAGTTAGTAAAGTTTTCTAGCAAAACCATTCCTGCCGATCGGTTGCCGTTGCTAAGTACAAGACGACTACAGCAGGGATAACTTGAATTAGTACAGACAAGATAGCAAAGATAGACCAGATGTTAGCGTGCATGGGGTTTCTCCTACTGCGCAATGCTTGTTATATGTTACTTAGGTTGCCCTCAGTTAGTTTATGCAGCGATTGATGAGTAGTAGAGACGTTGCATGTAACGTCTCTACACTGACTGATAACTGACAACCGAACGTGGTATGTTAGGAATAAAACCGAAAATCAGCAACTTCCGATGGCAGCAATCTTGTTAAAAAATCGTTACCGAGTGCTGCAAGAACTGGCAAATGGGAGGTTTGGGAAGACTTTTTTAGCAGAAGACACTCAGATGCCTTCTGGTAAGAAATGTATCATTAAGCAGCTCAAACCGAGCGAAAACAGTCCCCAGGTCGATCGAATAATCAGAGAAAAATTTCAGCGTGAAGCCGCAACTTTAGAAACGCTAGGCGATATCAATAGTCAAATCCCTCGTCTGTATGCCTATTTTGTAGAAGCTGGAGAATTTTATTTAGTTCAAGAGTGGATTCAAGGTCAAACTCTGAGCGATCGCGTCCAGCAAGTAGGACTGTTTAGCGAGCGAGAAGTTAAAGAAATACTATTAAATATACTGCCAGTTCTGCAATACATTCACAGTCAGGGTATTATTCACCGCGATCTAAAACCAGACAATATTATTTGGCGATCGCGAGATAGCAAACCCGTCTTGATCGATTTTGGCACGATTAAGGAAATCATGGGAACGACGGTAACGCCTTCCGGTCGTGCTACAAGTTCGATTGTAGTAGGTACGCCAGGATTTATTCCCAACGAACAAGCAGCGGGAAAACCTTTATTTGCCAGCGATTTGTATGCTTTAGGCTTAACGGCAATTTATTTACTGACAGGTAAGATGCCGCAAGAACTGAAAACTAACCCTTTGGCGGGTGAGATCCACTGGCGACAGCAAACATTAAATGTGAGTCCAAAATTTGCGGCGATTTTAGATAAAACAATACAACCATCCGCCCGCGATCGCTACATGAATGCGCCTGCCATGTTAGCAGCTTTGCAGCAGCTCGACACTCATACTGTTCCACCGAAAGCCAGTACGCCGCAACCACCAGCTGCACCGCCACCGACTCCTACTCCACCGAGAGTCAGTACGCCGCAAACGCCACCGACTGCAACTCCACCGACTCCTGCTCCACCGAGAGTCAGTACGCCGCAAACGCCACCGACTGCACCGCCACCGACTCCTACTCCACCGAGAGTCAGTACGCCGCAAACGCCACCGACTGCAACTCCACCGACTCCTGCTTCACAGACAATTATTCCAGAATCCTCTCCTCCGCCACCAACAGCAGTCTCTACGCCTCCCAACCCAGTAGAGAGAAAAGAAACTTTTCATACAGGCGTTACTTCAGGTAAAGCTAGTCGTGAAAAATTGAAAACCTCTGCTGCCACCAATAAACTAGTAACTTTGGCAAAAGCTGCTTTAATTCTTTGCGGTAGCTTAGTAGCTTTAGCCGTACTATTTGTTGCAATTAGCTATGTAACAAGACCAAAAACGAATTCTATCAATAATGACTCTCCTCCAGCGATCGCAGAGCAAAACGGCAAACCGAGTGAATTGAATTCCTCATCAACAACAAATAACCAGCCAAATGCTGTTTCTCCGCAGCCAGGATCGACAACATCAAGCTTGAGCGAGCAAGTGAAAATCGGTCGGCTGAAAACTTATACTTACAATACCAATCTGTTTTCAATCGACGTACCGGAAAACTGGCAGCGTCGCGATCGCAGTACGACAGGTGAAGCAATTGTTAGCTGGTACGCTCCGACTAATAATGCAGCTATTGTAGTTGATGTCTTTACCAGAGAAGCATTTCAGCAAAAAGGTCAAATTTCCCAAGCAAGATTGAGCCGATTTTTAGGCAGAGCAGCCCAACAACAGTATCGTGCGAATCCTGATTTTCAGTTAGCCGTAACTGAACCGGCGAGTGGCGGTTGGCTGCAAGTACATTGGACTTATACAGTGACTAACCTGCAAGGTAAAAAAAGCAAAATGTTAGGCTACGGTTACGTCAAACAAGATGATGACAAAATTTCTTACATTCACTTCATCGTTCCTGAGACACAGTATCCGCAATTGCGATCGCAGCTTGGTAAAATCACCTCCAGTTATAGCGTCAACTCCACAGCGCCATTACCTTAAGTTTTGAGAACTGACTTGAAAATAGATTTTCATTTCTGGGGTGAGGGTGTGGGCTGTCGCCCACGCCCTCATGAAGACTCTTGCCTCCTTTTGAAGGAGTTGGGAGAGCGACAATACTTTTCGGATAAGGGCGGTTAAAACCCACTACGGTTCAGTTAAGGCTCAAAGTGTTGTAAATTAAGCATTGTTCCCAAGAATGGAAAGTGAGTGTAGTGCATCTGAAGGATTTCTCATTGTTGTCTCCTACGATACAAAGTAGTGATGTGTTCAAAGCGATAGAGGCAGCCATCCCATCCACGGAGATCGAGCAAGCGATCGCTAAAACTAAAGTTTGTGAACAACGTAAACGCTCGTTACCAGCACAATTGGTAATTTGTTTGGTAATTGCGATGAGTCTGTGGTCACGAGATTCGATGAGAGATGTGCTGAAAAACTTAATTGATGGGCTGAGCGAAGCATGGGTGAAATGGGGAAATACTGGCGAGTTTTTGTAAATCAGCAATAACGCAAGCCCGACAACGATTAAGTCCAAGGGTGATGAGTCAATTGTTCCATCAACTGGTGCGACCAATGGCTAGCACCGATACCAAAGGAGCATTTCTCAATGGATTGCGAATTGTGGTAATTGATCGGACTTGCTTCGATCTGCCAGACAGCGATGAAAATGCGAGAGTTTTTGGTCGTCCGAGCAGCCGTCCTGGCACACAAGCCGCATTTCCCAAACTGCGATTAGTCATTTTGGTAGAAGCAGGAACACATTTAATCTTTGATGCATTGATGTGTCCATATCGAATAGGAGAACGAGTGCGGGCATTAAGATTATTACGCTCCGTGAGTTCAGGGATGTTGTTGATGTGGGACAGAGGGTTACATTCTTATGCAATGGTGCAAGCAACTGTCACAACTGGTAGCGATTATTTAGGAAGAATTCCCGCAAATGTCAAGTTTTTGTGCGAAGAACCACTGGCGGATGGTTCTTATCTGAGTTGGATTTATCCACCTGCTAAATTCCGCTCAAAAGCTTGCCAGCCCATACAAGTCCGAGTGATTGAATACACAATTGGTAATACCGACAACCCAGAGGAACAACTAAGATATCGCTTAATTACCAGCTTATTGGAATTGGAGAAATTTCCGGCTCAACTACTGGCGATTGAATATCATCAACGCTGGGAAGTAGAAAATACTATTGATGAACTCAAAGTACATTTATCAGGACGAAAAACTCATATTCGCTCTCAAAACCGCGTGAAGTTGTGCAGGAAGTTTACGGGTGGTTGTTAGGACACTGGGCTGTGCGGTTATTGATGTTTCAAGCTGCAAAGAGCGCGGGTATCACTCCTTTGCGTCTGAGTTTCACTGGGACATTGCGAGTTATTCGTCGTGCTATCCCGAAATTTCAACGCTTGCAATCACAAGAACTCCCCTTTTTTAAGTTGGTTAACTGTAGAGATTTTAGACACTCTGTTACCTGAACGAGTTTCTCGTACCAATCCCAGAGTTGTAAAACCTGTATCCAAGTTTCGCTCAAAAAGCCAAGACATCGAGCCACCCCTCCCGAACCAATCCTCCTATTTTCTTTATCCTCAGCACAGCGTAGCCTTAAATGAACCGTATTGGGTTAAAACCGCATCTACACAGACGAAACCTGCCTGCGCAGGTTAGAAACTTAAATGCATTCTTTAGTCTGCGGAGGCAGACTTTGTTTGTGTAGCCGCGAATTCTATTCGCCCTTAATTTAACTTATGTATATTTTTGTTTCTCCTATTCTGAAATTTTCTGGAAGACCACGTGTAGGTATAACACATAACAGAATTTCACGAATTTCAGTTTTTGGAGAACATATGTTTTTCGTCTCTAAACGCCTTACGCTATTTATTTGGGCGCTATTAATAACGTTAGGACTGGCTGTCACTCAGTCTTCACCATTGAAATTAGCAGTGGCAAAAGAGTCGAGTCGCGATCGCGCTCCGTCTAACCCTCACGCGATGCACCTCGCTCAAGCAACATCATCTCAACCCACTGCCACGCTATTTGACAATTTCGGCAATCTCCACCACCCAATATCAACGAATTTAAAACTAGCTCAACGTTACTTCGACCAAGGATTGACCCTTGCCTACGGGTTCAATCATGCGGAAGCAGCCCGTTCCTTCCAAGAAGCTGCTAAACTCGACCCCGAATGTGCGATTTGCTACTGGGGCGTTGCCCTCGTCCTTGGACCCAACATCAACGCACCGATGGAGCCAGAAGCTGTATCTGAAGCTTGGCGATCGCTCCAGCAAGCACTGAAGCTGAGTAAAAATGCCAGTGACAAAGAGAAGGCTTACATTCAGGCATTAGCAAAACGTTATCCACCGCAGCCAGTTGAAGATCGCAAGTCATTCGATCTTGCCTATGCCAACGCCATGCGGGAAGTTGCCCAACGCTACCCTGACGATCCAGATGCAGCAACTTTATTTGCTGAAGCCTTAATGGATACCACTCCTTGGGATTACTGGGAGGAAGATGGCACGCTCAAACCAGCAGGTAAAGAAATTATCGCCACCTTAGAGTCAATTCTACAAGAACATCCCAACCATCCTGGTGCTAACCATCTCTACATTCATGCCGTAGAGAAAGAACGCCCCGATTTGGGGGTTGCTTCTGCCGATCGCCTGATGCAACTGGTTCCCAATTCCGGTCACTTAGTACACATGGCATCGCACATTTATATACGTGTTGGCAGATATCACGATGCCGTACTGTCCAATCAACGCGGAATTGCTGCTGACAATGCTTATGCGGCTCGGAATCAGGTAGAGGGGATTTATCCATTGGCTTATATGCCCCACAACCATCATTTTCTCTGGTTCGCCGCCTTAATGACCGGACAGAGTAAAGTCGCAACACAGGCAGCACTTCAGACAGCTAAAGTAGATGCAAAACTCATGCGACAGCCCGAATTTGCTGGAGCCTTGCAGCACTTCTATACGATTCCCATGTATACCTATATTCGGTTTGGTCAATGGGATCGGATTTTCTCAACCGCTGCACCCGCAAAAGATCTGAAATATCCATCTGGAGTCTGGCACTACGCACGCGGACGCGCTTTTGCTGCTAAAGGTCAGATTAAACCAGCAATGCGGGAATTGAAAAAACTACAAGCGATCGCCGCAATTCCAGCCTTGCAAGACATCAAAATTTGGGGCTTTAACTCAACGGCAAGTATTTTAAATCTTGCCTCCCAAGTGCTAGCAGGTGAAATTGCTGCACAGCAGAAAAATTACCAGCAGGCGATCGCGCACTTGCAAACAGCAGTCAAGCTAGAAGATGCTCTTGTTTATACCGAGCCTGCTGACTGGTCTCAACCTGCACGGCAATCGCTAGGAGGTATTTTACTCAAAGCGCGTCGCTTCGCCCAAGCAGAACAAGCCTATCGAGATGACTTGAATATTTATCCCGAAAACGGCTGGTCTCTCTATGGGTTAATGCAAAGCCTTAAAGCACAGAACAAGCAAAAGGAAGCTCAAGTCGTCCAAAAGCAGTTCGAGCAAGCTTGGCAGTATGCTGACAGCGAATAGGGAGCAGGGAGCAGGGTGTGGGGAGAATTCGGAATTCGGAATTCGGAATTGAAAATTCTTGACTGCTGGTGGTTGGTGGTTGTTGCTCCTAGTCTCTCCTGCTCCTCTGCTTCCTTGTCCCCCTTGTCCTCCTTTCCCGACTCCGTACTACCGTACGGGCGGGTTTGGAAACCCGCCCCTACCAACTCCCGCTTTCAGCACTGAAGGAATTGCTTCTAATACCTGTGCTGCGATCGCGTCCGGGGTGTCTTGGGGATGGGGGGTGATGTGCAAGTCAGCTTCGGCGTAGAGCGATCGTCTCTCATCGAGGAGCGATCGCAGTTTTCCAATTGGATCGGGATCTTGTAGTAGAGGTCTAGTATTATCTTCTGCTAAGCGGCTGTAGAGTTGTTCGACTGGCACATCCAACCAAACAATTAAGCCGTAATGCAAATAACTCCAGTTTTCTCGCCGCAGTACTATTCCGCCGCCAGTAGAAATAGCAAGACGAGTATAGGCACAAACTTCTGATAAGACCTTAGTTTCTATTTGCCGAAATGTTGATTCTCCCTCTTCAGCAAAGATTTGGTTGATCGATTTTTGTGTCAGTTGTTCGATAACTGCATCCGTATCGACAAACCCATAACCGAGTTGGGCTGCAAGTATTTGTCCTACCGTCGTCTTGCCTGCACCCATCATTCCCACCAGGTACAGGTTAATTCCCTTAAGTAAGTCGCTATCTCCCACTCGATCTGAATTTAACTAATGACTTTCATTATTTTAATGGTAATGGGTAATGGGTAGTTGGGAGGAGCGAGGAGCGAGGAGCGAGGAGTGAGGAGTGAGGAGTGAGGAGCGAGTTTTCTGTTTGTCTCCCTTGTCCCCCTTGTCCCCCTTGTCTCCCTTGTCTCTTTTCCCTGTTCCCTGCTCGTGCGCTCCCTGCTCCCTTTTTTACGCAATACTGGAACAAGAAGCTAAAAAGCGGAACGCAGAGTAATGGAAATTCGAGCGATTGATACACCACTTTTAGACTGGGCTGGAGATGCTCTTGCCCTTGGTTTATTTGAGGATGCTGTAGAATTAACAGGCGAACTGGCAGAGCTGGACGGAAAATTTGCTGGGGCGATCGCTGAACTGGTCGCAGATACGGAGTTTAAGGCGAAAGAAGGTAGTACGGCGGTGACGCGGGTTGGCGGTGGTAGCGCCGTCCGCAAAGTCATATTGGTAGGACTGGGTAAGCCAGAAGGACTAAAAATAGATAGCTGGCGTAAAGCAGCTGCGGCAGTGGCGCGGTTAGCGAAAAAGGAACGGTGTAAAACTTTAGGAATTAGCCTTCCGTCGTGGAATAACGATCCGACTGCAACGGCTCAAGCTTTGGCTGAGGGAATTCAACTGGCTTTATTTCAAGATAATCGGTTTAAGTCAGAACCAGAAGAGAAACCGCCAACTGTAGAGCGAGTTGACTTACTAGGGTTGGGCAGTCAAGATGATGCCGTTACCCGTGCCAGCCAGATTGCTTCGGGTGTAATTTTAGCGCGGGAATTGGTGGCTGCTCCAGCTAATGCCGTAACACCAGTAACAATGGCGGAAACAGCACAGGCGATCGCCTCCGAACACGGATTGGCAGTCGAAATTCTCGAACGGGAAGAGTGTGAAAAGTTAGGCATGGGGGCGTTTTTAGGTGTTGCCCAAGCTTCGGAGTTGCCTCCCAAATTCATCCACTTGACCTACAAACCCGATGGTACGCCTAAGCGCAAGCTGGCGATTATCGGTAAAGGCTTAACCTTCGATTCTGGTGGCTTGAACATCAAGGGCGCTGGCAGCGGGATTGAAACGATGAAAATGGACATGGGTGGTGCTGCGGCGACTCTAGGGGCAGCTAAAGCGATCGCTCAGCTCAAGCCCGATGTAGAGGTTCATTTTATTAGCGCCGCCACCGAGAACATGATCAGCGGTCGTGCCATGCATCCTGGCGATATCCTCAAAGCCTCAAATGGCAAGACAATTGAAGTAAATAACACTGACGCTGAAGGACGCTTAACTTTAGCAGATGCGCTGGTGTTTGCCGAAAAATTAGGCGTAGATGCGATCGTCGATCTTGCTACCTTGACTGGTGCTTGCATTGTCGCCTTGGGGGATGAGATTGCGGGATTATTTACCCCCCACGATGATTTAGCGAATGAAATCCAAGCTGCTGCGCAAACAGCAGGCGAAAAGTTCTGGCGGCTACCTATGGAAGAAAAATATTTTGAGGGATTGAAGTCTGGGATTGCCGATATGAAAAATACGGGTCCCCGCGCTGGTGGTTCGATTACCGCTGCCCTATTTCTCAAACAATTTGTCAAAGAAACTCCTTGGGTACATTTGGATGTAGCTGGTCCTGTCTGGACTGATAAGGAAAATGGCTATAACAACGCTGGAGCAACGGGTTTCGGCGTACGAACTCTGGTAAATTGGGTGTTGACTAGCTAGATAGAATGAATTCTGTAGCCTGTGCGACAGCACGGGCAAAACATCCTCAAACATATAATCCCAATGTTACCTGCGATTCCTGATTTGCCTTTGGCACGGCAATTTGCTTCTCCTGGACCAATTCTGGTACAAATTGGTCCTTTCACACTCCGATGGTATGGTTTGCTGATTGCTTCGGCAGTCTTGATTGGAGTTACCCTATCGCAATACCTGGCTAAACGCCGTCACGTCAACCCCGATATCATCGGTGATGTAGCGATTTGGTTAGTTGTAGGAGCGATTCCTGCTGCCCGCTTGTACTACGTATTATTTGAGTGGTCGAACTACGCTAACAATCCAGGTAAGATCTTTGCGATCTGGGAGGGTGGAATTGCCATTCATGGTGCAATCATAGGTGGAGTTATCGCAACTTTAATCTTTTGTCGGTTACGCAAGATTTCTTTTTGGCAAGTAGCCGATCTGATTGCTCCTTCGCTGATTTTAGGACAGGCGATCGGACGGTGGGGAAATTTTTTCAATTCTGAAGCCTTTGGCAGCCCTACAAATTTACCTTGGAAACTCTATATTCCTCCTAGCAACCGTCCGCCTGGATACGGAAATTTTGAATACTTTCATCCTACGTTTCTCTACGAATCGCTGTGGAATTTGATGGTGTTTGGGATCTTAATGTATTTGTTTTTCCGCAGCTTACGAGGATTGCGTTTGAAGACTGGCACGCTATTTTTAACCTATATGGTAGCTTATAGCTTAGGGCGCTTTTGGATTGAAGGATTGCGTACCGATAGTTTAATGCTAGGACCGTTGCGGATGGCTCAAATGGTGAGTCTAGTAGGAGTTGCCATTGGATTATTTGGGCTGGCTTGGTTGTATCTTTATCGCCGTTCGTTACCAGATGTTGCGCCTCCAGTTACAGCACAAGAACCAAGGATGGAAGTCTCCAAGCGTTAAATGTCAAAAAAAAGCCCTAAGGGCTGAATTTAGGGCTTACTTATGATGCAGCATCTACCAATAGGTATCTTCATCGTGAAGTGACTCGACTTCGGAAAAGAATGTGAAAATTTGGAGAAAATCTTAAATCTGCGATTACAAGCAGCTCTCGATCGCCTATGTCTAATACTTCTGAATCTACTATCGAGTTAAATCGCGAATCAATTCCTACCCTCGCCCCCGGAGTATACATTGTAGGGGCAGGACCAGGCGATCCAGAACTTTTGACCGTTAAAGCCCAAAAACTTTTAATGCAGGGAGATGTCATTCTTTATGCCGACTCCCTCGTACCGCGGCAAATCTTAAAAATGTGCCGTCCAGAAGCAGAAATTATCCATACGGCAAATAAAACTTTAGAAGATATTTTACCCGTGATGGTGGAAAGGGTGCGATCGCATAAATCTGTCATTCGCCTCCAATCTGGCGATCCGAGTCTCTACAGCGCCATCCACGAACAAATACAAGCCCTCGCCGCTGCCGACATTCCATTTGAAGTCATTCCGGGGATCAGCGCCTTTCAAGCTGCTGCTGCCAAACTCAACGTTGAATTAACCGTCCCCGGACTCGTACAGACAATCATTCTCTGCCGCATCAGCGGACGCACGCAAGTCCCAGAAAGAGAAGAATTATCATCCCTCGCCGCCCATCAAGCCAGTCTTTGCCTCTACCTCGCTGCCCGTCATGTAGAATCGGCTCAAAGTCAATTATTGGCACACTACCCGCCAGAAACTCCCGTAGCAATTTGTTTCCGTTTGGGTTGGGAAGACGAAAAGATTTGCGTCACCACTCTTGACAAATTGGCAGAGATTACTCACAAAGAACAGCTAATTCGTACCACCCTTTACGTAATTAGTCCCGCCTTAGGAGAAGTCACGGCAAGATCTCGCCTCTACCATCCCGAACACACCCACCTGTTTCGCCCTAAGCAAAAACTCAATCCATAATTACGGTCACTGATAACTGATAACTGATAACTGTCCCCTGCGGTTCGATAAGATTTACTTAGCAATTTAAGTAATAACAAAATTTGAGGAGAACGCGCCTTGCTAGACGAACAAGCCAAGAAAACCATGTTGCGGAAGATTCCGCACGGACTTTATGTATGTGGTGTGAAAGATGGAGAAGATGTAAATGGCTTCACTGCTAGCTGGATCATGCAGGCTTCTTTCAAACCACCTTTAGTAGTTAATTGTGTCAAACAAGACTCCAAATCCCACGAAATGATTAAAACCAGTGGGGTATTTGCCATCAGTTTTCTCGATACCGAACAAAAAGATATTGCCCAAAAATTCTTTCAACCCCAACGACGAGTAGGCAACAAATTCGACGATATTGAGTTTTATCTCGGTGAAACGGGGTGTCCGATCCTGACTGACTCTTTAGGCTATGTCGAATGTCAAGTTGTTGGCGCAGTGGAAAAAGGCGACCATACAGTTTATGTTGGCGAAGTCATCGCTGCTGGCGTTCACCGCGAAGGAGACTCGCTGCGCTTAGAGACAACCGGCTGGCAGTATGGAGGCTAGAAAGAGGATAAGGGGAACAAGGGAGATAAGGGAGACAAGGAAGCTATTCTAGTCACTAGCCACCAGCCACTAGTCACTTACTAACTATGCCACTGATTAAAGTTCAAACTTCGATCGCGACTCCTGCTAAATCTGACGTGGAAGCGTTGCTGAAAAGCCTATCTTCTATGTTGGCAAAGCATACAGGTAAACCAGAATCATACGTGATGACGGCGTTTGAACCTGATGTACCGATGACGTTTGCTGGAACGTTAGATCCAGTTTGCTACGTAGAAGTAAAAAGCGTTGGAACGATGAAGCCAGAGCAAACCAAGGCAATGAGTCAGGACTTTTGCCAGCAGATTAACCAAGCGTTAGGTGTAGACAAAAACCGCATCTATATTGAATTCAACGACGCGAAAGGTTATATGTGGGGCTGGAATAGCTCGACTTTTGGATAGTCATCCACAATTGAGCAATTTTTTGATAGGATATGTAAGCTCACTTCTAATGTAAGTGCAGCTTACTTTTTGTTAGGGTAGCAATGTTCTACCTTGACTTAGTTTCTGGATCCTTAGTTCAGTGGATAGAACAACCGATTTCTAATCGGTAAGTCAGAGGTTCGAGTCCTCTAGGATCCGTTTGATTCTTACAGGCTTATACAGACTTTGCCGAAGTGTGCGCCGCTTTCGAGGTAAGCTAGCGCTGCTTTGGCCTCGTGGAATGGAAAGACCCGATCTATAATCGGTTTCATTTGATGCAGGCTAATACTCCGATTCATGTCTTCAAATAAATCGCGAGAGCCTACATAAATCCCTTGGACTCGGATATGTTTGAACAGGATTGAACCAGTGCTGACATCTCCTGCAATACCTGTAAGCACGCCAATCATAGCTACCTTACCGCCATAGCCCACGGCACGAAGCGATTTTGACAGCGTTCCCGATCCCCCAACTTCTACAACCAGATCTACACCTCTACCATCGGTCAATTTCTCAACTTTTTCATCCCAGTCGGACGTAGTTTTGTAATTAATTCCTACATCTGCGCCTAGCTGGATGGCACGATCTAATTTCTCATCGCTACTGCTAGTTAGAATAACTCGTGCGCCCATCATTTTTGCGAATTGCAAGCCAAACAGCGATACGCCACCTGTTCCTTGTAGCAGCACAGTATCACCTGCTTTAAGTTGTCCCTCTGCTATCATTGCATTCCAAGCTGTAACAGCAGCACAAGGTAAAGTTGCAGCTTCTTCATAAGATAGGTGTGCGGGAATTTTGACAACTCCCTGTTCGTCAAAGACAACGTACTCTGCTAATACACCATTGATCGCACCACCAAGAGCAGAGTTGGCTTTTTCTGCTGTTAATTCTCCCGAAATAAATGTTTGCATAAAAATGCCCGCAACGCGATCTCCTACCTGCACTCGCGTTACACCTTCTCCTACAGCGACGACTTCCCCCGCACCGTCAGAAAGCGGTACGATTGGCTTGAGAGATTTAGCACCATAAGCCCCTTTTGCAACTAGTAAATCTCGATAGTTGAGGGATGCAGCTTTGATTTTGACCAAAACTTGTCCGGCTTTGGGTTGCGGTTGCGGGCGTTCTACTAAAGTTAAAGCATCCAATCCTGACTTGTCATTCTGGATTTCGTAAGCTTTCATAAATCGCTCCAATTTATTAGCGAGCAGCATAAAACAGTAGGTCAAGACGACCTAAATCATCGATTGAAACGTGACAAATAACTAACAGCAAGCTGAACAAAAGTGCTACTTTACTGTAAATTGCACTTTGTTAAAATAGCTGCGATCGAAAAACTATACTTTGAGTTTCTAGGCTAAATTAAAAATTGACAAGTACGCACAATTTTGTGAAGTAGTATCAAATTTGTGCAGTAGTATCAAAAATTATCCTGTCCGAGGCATTCTATGCAAAGCAGACAATACGATTACCGCTACAGTTGCTCTGTAGAAGCAACATTAGATGTGATTGGTGGTCGATGGAAAGGCGTGATTCTATTTCATTTAATGCAGGGAACGAAGCGATTCAACGAACTCCAGCGTCTAGTACAAGGCTGCACTCAAAGAATGTTGACTTTGCAGTTACGCGAATTAGAAAAAGATGGTGTTGTCAAACGTACTGTTTATGCTGAAGTGCCACCGAAAGTAGAATACTCTTTAACCGAATTTGGTCGCAGTTTAGAACCAATTTTACTGATGATGCGCGATTGGGGCGATCGCCATGTGAGTCAGTTGGTGGAGCAAAAGCGATCGCGTGAAGAGAAGTAGGGTGGGCAATGCTCACCCCACTCAAGCACGATTTAGGAAACAAAACCAAAGATTTTGGCAAATCTTCCTAAAATTGCTAGCACCAGTCCAATTACTACTCCTCGATTGATAAACTCCTGGGTATCAACCCGCTTGGCAATACCATCTATTTTTTCATCTAAGACCCGAATTTCACCTTTGAGTTCTGCTTCCACCCTGACTAGATTTGTTTTGATATCGCTAACATCTTCGGAAATCTTGTCAACTTTGGTTTCTAACCTAGTCAAGATTTCTTTGAGATCGAATTCTATATTCACAATCTCAACCTATTCCCATTCGATGGTTCCAGGTGGCTTAGAAGTAATATCATAGACGACGCGATTTACGCCCTTGACTTCATTCACAATCCGGTTAGAAATTAATTCCAACAAATCGTAAGGAACCCTTGCCCAATCCGCTGTCATTCCATCTTCGCTAGTAACGAGGCGTAGGACAATTGGATAAGCATAAGTACGCTGATCGCCCATGACACCAACGCTACGAATTGGTAAAAGGACTGCAAAGGCTTGCCATACGTCATTGTATAAACCCTGCCGATTGATCTCTTGACGGACGATCAGATCTGCATCGCGGAGAATTTCCAACCGTTCGGCTGTGACTTCACCGATAATCCGAATTGCTAAGCCAGGACCAGGGAATGGCTGGCGCTGAACGATTTCTTCTGGTAAACCGATCGCCCGTCCGACTTTACGTACTTCGTCTTTAAAGAGTTTGCGGAGGGGTTCGACGAGTTTGAATCTCAAGTCTTTGGGTAAACCACCGACGTTATGATGGCTCTTGATCTTCACCGCGACTCGTTCGCCTGTTTTGGGATCGACATTAGTATCGGCAGATTCGATCACGTCTGGGTAAAGCGTCCCTTGCGCGAGGTAGTCGAAGGGTCCGAGACGCTTGGAACTTTCTTCAAACGTGCTGATAAATTCATGTCCGATCCGACGGCGTTTTTCTTCGGGATCGGTAACACCCGCGATCGCTGCCAGGAAGCGATCGCTAGCATTGACATACTCTACCGGAATGTGAAACTGTTCTCGAAACAACTTCACCAACCGTTCCGGTTCGTGCTTGCGCATAAAGCCTTGATCGATGAATACACAAGTCAGTTTGTCCCCGATCGCCCGATGTAAGAGAAAAGCTAAGGTAGAAGAGTCTACACCACCCGAAAGCGCCAACAACACTCGCTTATCACCGACTTTCGCCCGGACTTCGCGCACTGACTCTTCAACAAAAGCCGCTGTCGTCCAAGTTGGTTCGCAGTCGCAAATATGGTAGACAAAATTGCGAATCAATGCTATTCCGCCGATTGAGTGGACGACTTCTGGATGGAACTGCACGCCGTAAAGTTTTGTATTGTGTTCGGCGATCGCCGCACAGCTAGTATTTTCTGTATGGGCGAGAATTTCAAATCCTTCTGGTAGCTTGACGCAGGAATCCCCGTGGCTCATCCACATGGTCGTCCCATCTTCTACGTTTGTCAGCAAGTCCGTAGGATCGTCTATACACAAGGCTGCTTTACCATACTCTCCCCGTTCGGCGCGAACCACTTGTCCGCCTAACTGATTGACCATCAGCTGCATTCCATAGCACACACCAAGGATGGGGATACCCAAATGCCAAATTGCGGGATCGCACTGCGGAGCACCTTTGTCATACACGGAATTGGGTCCCCCTGAGAGGATAATTCCTTTAGGATTGAGTAGGCGCAGTTGTTCGGCGGTGGTGCGATAGGAGATCACTTCAGAATAAACTTGAGTCTCGCGAATCCGACGAGCAATCAATTCCGAATATTGAGAGCCGAAGTCAAGAATCACGATCGTTTGCCGAGCTAGCCGCCTGAGTGACGTATCTTGTGGCGGCATTTCTGTTTGTATTGTCACTGCTGGAAGTCCTGCTGGATGAGAAAAGGTTGCTCTAAGAGATGAAGCTCTTGATGACAAATCCAAAAAATATATCCCTATCTAAAGAGGGATACTAAAACTGTATTTATTGCTATCTTTAAAATGTTTATTCTTATTAAGTTAACACAAGTGATCCAGGATGGTAGTAGCAGTTTCGCTTTTGACTAAAATTTGACGATCGCGGTCAAACAGAACTGTACCAACACTAACTTGGCGATCGCTGTGATTGTAGATATATTCCTGAGAACGTCGATCGATCTCTAAGGCGATCGTTTCATAAACTCGACTTACCCAGTCGCTGTTTTCTCTTACATCTAACTCCCGTAAATATTTCAGCGCGGCTTCCGCTGTAGGACAAGCAAAAATTGCCTGAAGTACGGGGGTAGGTAAGCCTAAATTGGCACAGTGTGCCGTGAGGATCTCGCGCCGTCCGTCAGCAAGGTGGTGGTGCGTGTGAAAAATCCCGCCTGCGAGTTTCAGCAGCTTGCCATGATAGCCGAACAACAAAATTTCTTTGACTCCCTGCAATCCCGCCTCTACTAGCAGAGAACCCAACCAATTTGCGGTTTTAACTAACCGTTCGCGATCGATCCCCAGTTGAGGTGCTAAGTCTAGACCATTTTCTCCCACACAAAAAACCAAACTCTCAAACTGTCTTGCTTTTGTTTGTAATTGTTCGCGACAGATATCTAACTGTCCTGGGGCGCTCAAAGGTTGAGATATGCCTGTCGTCCCCAATAAAGAGAGTCCATCTACTACGCCAAACGCAGCATTAGAAGTACGCTCTGCGAGTTTTCTGCCTTCTGGAAGGATAATCGTAACTTGAATTGTTTCCCCTGGGGCGAGCGATCGCTCTAAGTTAGCATACAGCAATCTTTGGGCATAGGCATAAATTGCAGGCTTGGTAGGGGAATTCGGAATCTGGAAGTCGGAATTCGGAATGCAAGCACTGTCTACTATCTTTCCGATTCCTTCGCCGCCAACGATTGTAATTTTGGGTGCATCATCCTGCGTCCCGATTATCTTTGAGATGGGCGGGTTTGGCGTGATGGCTGGTGAATCTGTCCCGACTTCTGGCTCCGGTACGGGCGGGTTTTGAACCAAGATATCTTGCTTTGGCTGTGAATCTTTTGCTAAACCCGCCCCTGCAATTTCGACTCCCGACTCTACCAATGCCCAAATCGGGGTATTTCGCGTGATATCTAGATTATCCCCTGGATCGCTACGGGTGATTGCTAAAGCGCTCCCTGGCTTAAGTTCGGCTACTTGTTCGATCGCGATTTCAACAATCTCAGGTGGTTCGAGCAAGTCAATTGAAACACGATCGAGCGTTCGCCCGTGTTTGATTTGCTGTAAAGCTGCTACAGCCGCAGCACAAGCGAATACTGGTAAGGTGTATCCAGAGCGGGGTGACATGGGTTGGAACTCGGGGCTAAGAGGTGAAATGCCGAGATGGGTATAAATGTCAGATACAATAAGACTGCAAAGCCACTGATGGCGCAAACAATTACTGGTGTTCGATCGAGTAGTGACCTATGCCAGCCAATTCATGGTCTGAAAATGATTCATATGACGAACTAGACGCACTGAGCGCTTTCTTGTCAGACCTGTCAGATGCAGAAGAATCTGTAGAAGCGTTGCCAGCAACGTCGCTGCCATCTCTGTTTCAAGGTCGCAGGCGCAAAGCCGCAGTTGTTCTAGTTACGATCTGGAGCAGTACTATTGCCCTGCATTTAGTTTCTTGGGGAGCATGGTTTGTACTTGGTCTAACTACGTTGTTTGGGATTCATGCCCTGCGGATAGTCTTAGCTCGACCGCGCCAGCAGGCAGAATTAGTTAGTGATGAAGCACTGGCAACGGCTCCTTTTATTTCCCTGCTTGTGGCAGCCAAGAACGAAGAAGCAGTAATCGGCAATCTTGTCAAGATACTTTGCAATCAAGATTATCCAAATGACAAGTACGAAGTTTGGGTGATAGACGATGATAGCACCGACAACACGCCAAAAATACTATCACAACTGGAGCAGGAATACGACTGCTTGAGAGTATTGCATCGCCAGACTGGAGCAACTGGTGGCAAGTCAGGAGCGCTAAATCAAGTCTTGCCGCTAACTAAAGGTGAGATTTTAGCAGTATTTGATGCTGATGCTCGCGTGACTCCCGACCTACTCAAACAAGTTCTACCTCTGTTTGCAGAAAAAAAGGTAGGAGCCGTACAGGTACGCAAGGCGATTGCCAATGCCAGTGAAAATTTCTGGACGCTGGGACAGCAAGCTGAAATGGCTTTGGATGCCTACGTACAGCAGCAACGACTCGCAGTTGGCGGACTGGGTGAACTACGAGGAAACGGTCAATTCGTCCGTCGTGCAGCTTTGCAGCGCTGCGGTGGCTGGAATGAGGAGACAATCACCGATGACCTCGATTTGACATTCCGCTTGCACTTAGATCGGTGGGAAATTGAATTTCTACCTTATCCAGCAGTGGAGGAAGAAGGTGTAACGACAGCACTTGCCTTATGGCATCAGCGTAATCGTTGGGCAGAAGGCGGCTATCAGCGATACTTAGACTACTGGCGACCGATCCTGAGCAACCGCATGGGAACCCAAAAAACCTTTGACATGTTCATGTATCTGCTAATTCAGTACTTATTACCCGCTGCCCAGGTTCCCGATTTGTTCATGGCGATCGCTCGTAATCGATTGCCCGTATTTAGCCCGCTGACAGGTTTAGCCATGTCAATGTCTATGTTGTGGATGTATCAAGGGCTAAAGCGGTTTCATCCAGATGGAAAGCTGCGTTTATCAACGCTGTTGATGCTGCTACTTCAAACCATGCGCGGTACTATTTATATGTTTCACTGGTTAGTGGTGATGCCTAGTATCACTGCAAGAATGTCCGTTCGCCCTAAACGATTGAAATGGGTTAAAACTGTTCATCAGGGTAAGAGTTAGGATTTGGTTGTTTGTTGATAGTTAATGGTTAATGGTTAATAGTTAACAGCAATGAACAATTCACTATCAACCACGATCGGATCGTCAAAAATCAAGATCGGAGTCTTCGGCAGTATCACTATCTTCCCACTCTGGAACAGTGGCAGATGAGATACTGCTGATGTCTGTAGATGAGGTAAATTCTGTACTGTCACCGATCGCCTCACCATTGAAAGATTTAGCAAAGCGTTGAACTACAATATCGAACTCGCTGATTTCCAGTTGTCCGACTGGAGTGGAAGTCATGGGAGTTACCGGATCTCCAGTCGTGGCTGATGAGAGCGGTGTTTTAGCAGTGCCATCTGGAATGGTGGTTACTGGTGTGGTGTTTGAGACTGGAGCAGCTGGCTGAGCCATACTTACTCCAGTTGTATGCTCGATCGCGGGAGCAGTGCCATTCGTATTATTGTTTTTCGTTTCAAGTGCGCTGCTATTAGCTGGAGCAATCTTAGCCACAGTCAAGGTTGTTTCGCGAACCTCCTTCGACATCGTGGCTAATTCTAGCTGTACCTGGACTTCTTGTCCGAATGCTGAGAGAAAAGCAGCTTTAATATTTGGCACGTAAGCCTTAGCGCGATCGCGCCAAGCTGGAGATTTCATGCCAATCCGGGCAATACCAGCTTCAAATTGAATTAATCGTCCCATTTGCTTGAGCAATGCTTGAGTCGAGTGCGGTTGCAAGTAAGCAAGTACCTGAAGCCAAACTTCCTCGTTAGAAGAATTTGGAGTTTGGAATTCGGAATTCGGAATTGAAGATTCTTTACTATCAGTTGTTGGTTGACAGTTGACGGTTGACGGTTGACAGTTGACGGTTGTTTTTTCTCCCCCAGCTTCCCCAGCCTCCCCAACTCCCTTCTCTCCTTCTGCAACTCTGCACCTCTGCGCCTCTGCTTGCCCGCTCCCAACTTCTGTACGGGCGGGTTTTGAACCAAGGTTTGTTGCCTCATCTGTCAAGCTTTCGCTAAACCCGCCCCTACGACTCCCGACTCCCGAAGGTGTTGAAGAAACTAGCGACGATCTTACTAACTGCTCCCTGCTCCCAGCTCGTCCCTGCTCCCTAAGTGAAGCAGATGGTAACAATCCCAATAAGCTGACTTCTAGCCATAAGCGGGGCTGGGTTGTATTTTTGATTTGGGCTTCACTTTTAGCTAAGTGCTGTTGTCCTACCAAGATATTAGAAATATCCCAAGCTTTAGCTTGCGTGCAAAGCGCATCCCATGTTGCAGGAGTAACGGCGATGAGATCGTTACGGTTGGGAGCGGTTTTAGCCACAAGTAAATCGCGATAGAAACCTGCCAAGTTTTGCAGCAGCGTCAACGGTTCCCTACCCCGATCCATAATTCGACGCACGGCATCGAGTAATGCTTCTGGCTGGCTCTGTGCGATCGCCTGTAAAATTTCTAGCAAGTCCGGCTCAGCGACAGAACCAACTAAATCCCAAATTCGCTCTACAGTTATGACCCCAGCGAATAAGCTCAACTGATCGAGTAAACTTTCGGCATCCCGCAACCCTCCCTGCGCAAAGGATGCAACTAAATGTATGGCTTCTGGGGTAATATCAATGCTTTCTTTAGTTGCGATCGCGCTTAAATGCCCTATCATCGCGTCTAGAGGTATGCGGCGAAAATCAAACCTTTGGCAGCGCGAAATAATTGTTGGTAAGACTCGTTGGGGATCGGTGGTAGCTAGGACAAATACGACATGCGCTGGCGGCTCCTCCAATGTCTTTAGTAGGGCATTAAACGCCGCCGTACTGAGCATGTGGCATTCGTCGATCGCGTACACTTTGTAACGACACTGGACGGGGGCAAATTGGGCGCGTTCGATCAATTCTCTAACATTATCTACGCCCGTGTTACTGGCAGCATCGATTTCAATCACATCTAGAGTCGCACCTTTAGCAACTCCTTGACACACGACACAGACACCACAGGGTTGAGCTGTTGGTTTGTTGCTATTGAGGCAGTTCAGCGATTTTGCTAAAATCCGAGCGCTAGAAGTTTTTCCCGTCCCCCTCGGACCCGTAAATAAATAGGCAGGGGCGATTTTCTGTCGCTCGATCGCATGAGTTAATGTAGTCGCGATCGCCTCTTGACCTACCAAATCGGCAAAAGTCTGAGGGCGATATTTATGGTGTAGCGGCTCGTAAGACATTGATTTGAAACTCTTCCCTACCACTGGCCAAATAGTACTAATGCACTATTTGGAACCCCATCTATAGTATGGCAGAGGAAGTATATCTCCTAAAGAAACGAAATTATATTCTATTAAGCTGGGCGATTAGAAATCGCGACTACACAAACAAAGTCCGCCTGCGCGGACTCATGGAATTTCAACCTACGCTCGTCGGGTTTTGCCTATGCAGACGCGAATTTCATTCGCACTATTTTCCTAAATCCCCCTCATCTGGCTTTGTTGAATCTGTTCTTGCATTTTTTCTAAGGTTTCGGCAGGTGCAAGACAAGTCAAACCTTTACAGACTAAACCAACACTGGAATCTGGTAAGTTATCCGCCAGAGTTAGCACGGCAGCAGGAAGATACTGTGTTAAAAATGTCTCAATTTGCTGTTGTGAAGTCCGAATCGTCGTACAGTGAGAATACCAATCAAAAGCAGTGAATAGACTGGGGCAAGCTTGTGGGTGTTGGTGCATGGCACTGCTAAAAGCCTGTAACCCTTGCTCGGCGCGATCGAGATAAGTTAGATCTTCCGTCAGTAGAGCTAACCGCACGAGATTGGCGATCGCCACTCCATTCGCCGCCGGAGTCGCATTATCCATATAGCTGCGTTCTCTAACAATTAACTCCTGACTCGCATCTTTAGCGGTATTGAAATAACCTCCTAGTTCTACACTCCACAAAAATTCATCAAACTCTGCTTGAACTGCGATCGCTTTTTCTAACCAATGTAGAGACGTTACATGTAACGTCTCTACATGCGATGCCTGATGTAAATCCAACAATGCTTTAATAAATTGGGCATAATCTTCCGACTGCGCCATGACAGTAGCTTTACCGTCGTAATTGAGGCGATGAAAACGCCCATCTACCCACTGATTTTCTAAAATGAAATTTGCTGCACGAACAGCCAGTTCTAAATAATTATCTTGTTGGAATACGACAGCAGCTCTTGCTAAACCTGAAATCATCAGACTATTCCAGGCAACAATCATTTTGGTATCGGTGACAGGGGGAATTCTCCCCGCCCAGGTTTGAGTTTTTGCTTCTTGGTTATTTCTAGCAGGAGGGAAAATCTCTAATTCTTCAACTGTAGAACCGTAGCGCACTTGAAACAGTTTTTTCAAAGCTGATTCTACTGTCTCGCTTAAAATACCAACTTGACGGCGTTGTAAAACATTTTTGCCTTCAAAATTGCCTTGGGGAGTGACGGTAAATTCTGCTTGTAGGGCAGTTAATTCTGCTGGAGTCAGGATGTTTTCTAATTCACTGTAACTCCAAACATAAAAAGCTCCTTCTTCTGGCTCTGCCTCTTTTGGATGCGTGAAATTATCAGCATCTTGAGCGGCATAAAAATAACCTTCAGGAGCCGTCATTTCTCGCTGCAACCATTTTACAGTCAGCGCGATCGCCCTTTCAAAAGCTGGTTCTCGTACTCCCGCACTCCACAAATTTGCTAAATACTCGACAATTTGCCCATTATCGTAGAGCATCTTTTCAAAGTGGGGAACTGTCCAAGTTGGATCGACGGTGTAACGATGGAAACCGCCTCCTACATGGTCGTAAATTCCACCCAACGCTAGATCGATACCACGCTGAGTACAAGATTCTGGGAGATTGTAGCGAAAATTATCTTTCCAGACAGGATAGAAACGCCACCCCCGTAAAGCTAAGTCAGCATAAGGAATCATGGGAAATTTAGTTCCGTAGTCGCCGCCTGTAATAATTCCCGTACTGGTTTCCACACCTTGGCGCAACAGTTCGCCATCTAATGGCTGAGTATTGGGGAGAATAGCAGCTTGCTGGATAGCTTCGAGAATTGCTTCCTGGCGCGATCGCAGATCCTGTTTTTCGGTATCGTAATAACGGCGCAGCGCTTGCAAAACCTGTAAAAATCCCGGTCTACCGTATCGCGGTTCTAAGGGAAAATAAGTTCCACCATAAAATGGAACTAAATCTTCTGGCGCGAGAAAGATATTTAAAGGCCAACCCCCTTGACCAGTCATCATCTGCAAGGCTTGCATGTAGATACTGTCAATATCGGGACGTTCTTCTCGATCTACCTTAATTGGCAAAAAATTAGCATTTAAGTATTCTGCCACGGCAGGATCGGAAAAAGCTTCTCCCTCCATGACCGTACACCAATGACAGCTAGAATAACCAATCGACAGAAAGATTGGCTTATTTTCTGCTTTTGCCTTTGCCAAAGCCTCATCACACCAAAACCACCAGTCAATCGGATTTTCAGCGTGCTTGCGGAGATAGAGGCTTTGAGTTTGAGCCAGACGATTAGTCATGGTTAAATTGTGGTTGCCTTCACTGCCAGTCTATCGAAAAGGAGCGAGGAGTGAGGGATGAGGAGAGAGGAAAGGATAGGGAGACAAAAGAGACAAGGAGACAAAAGAGACAAGGCGGACAAGGGAGAAATTCAATCTAAAATCCAAAATCTAAAATTTCCCTCACTCCTCGCTCCTCGCTCCTCACCCCTTCTTAATAGATAAAATGAAGAAAACTCACAACAGACTAACCGAATGATTCCTATTGTTATCGAACAATCTGGACGCGGGGAACGCGCTTTTGATATCTACTCTCGCTTGCTGCGGGAACGGATTATCTTTCTAGGACAAGCCATTGATTCTAACTTGGCTAATTTGATTGTTGCCCAGTTGTTGTATTTGGATGCTGAGGATGGCGAGAAAGACATCTATCTCTATATCAACTCTCCTGGTGGCTCGGTGACGGCGGGAATGGGTATTTTTGATACGATGAAGCACATCCGCCCCGATGTTAGTACCATTTGTACGGGATTGGCAGCCAGTATGGGGGCTTTTCTACTCAGTGCTGGTACAAAAGGAAAGCGCATGAGCCTGCCAAATTCGCGCATCATGATCCATCAACCTCTCGGTGGCGCACAGGGACAAGCCACTGACATCGAAATTCAAGCTAAAGAAATCTTGTACCACAAGCGGAAGTTGAACGAGCATTTAGCCGAACATACAGGTCAACCGCTAGAAAGGATCGAGCAAGATACAGAGCGAGATTTCTTTATGTCGCCCCAAGAAGCGATGGATTATGGTTTGATCGATCAAGTTATCGACAAGAAAGCTGTTGGTAGACGACCGATGGCGGCGGTTGGTTGATAGGAGACAACTCAATTCACAATGGATTGTGTAAGGGCGGGTTTTGACCAAAGAAAAACTACTTCGGTTGTCCATCTATTTGCTAAACCCGCCCCTACGACTGCTGGCTTCACACTTTATCTCAATGCGATGTATCAATGCGATCGCGTTCGGTTTGCAAATAGTCCAAAAATCCCTGTAATTCCCGCTCGGTCAATTGATGTCGCTTATTCTTACTATATTCTGCTTGCAAGTATTTAGGTCCTTCTTTAGCATCCCATCCAAGTTCCTGTAGCTCTTTGACGGCTTGAGTTGTTTGACTGTATAACTCCAAATAGCGATTGAAGTCCCGTGCTTGTAGGGCTGTTAACTCGTAGCGCGACCCTTTACCGTAGTTAGTTTCCAAACATTCGCGCTCGTCGTTTGCCTTCAGCTTTGCTTCCTTCAGTTTGACCTCAATCTTTTGTAATTCCGTAGCTAAGTCCGCAGATGATTGAGTTTCTTCTATTGTTGTATCATCTGCGATCGCTAGAGATTCATAATTAGAGGACAAATCTGCGCTTTCATAATTGTCTTTGGATAAAGGCGGTTTACTGCTACTAGTAGCGAATAAGTCAGCAGCAAAATCGCCGCCAAAAATATCTGTTTCCAGTGGTGGTTCGGGATTGGTGGCTAATGATTTACTTTTGCCTCTACCACCAGTACTGATGGAAGTCGATTTTTGTTCTTTTGTAGGGGGTTCTAATTCTGACGTGTAGCTAAAATCTAACTGCGATTTAGTCGGAGTAGGAGGACTAGAAGAATTGCTGGGTTCAGATAGAGATGCAGCTGGTTGCGCCACAGGTATTCCTGGTGGCGTAGGTAATGCAGGAATTGTTTGATTTTTTGGGGCAATCGGTGCGATAAAATCGTGGTTGAAACAAGCGATCGCTCTTTCTCTCGCCTTATCTTCTGCTGCTTCCAGCGTTTCTGCTGTTGCCATCCCAGTAGCACGAACAATACCATCAACCTGTACCGCTACCCGCACGACAAACTTACCCTGATAAATTGTCAATAACTCTGAAATTAAGCTTTTGTCATCGAGCATGAGTGAGTAGTGAGTAGTGTGTGAACAAGGGTGTGGGGTGTGGGGGAGCCAGTGCGGTGAGGCGGTTCCCTCCGTTGAAGCAACTGGCGCTATCAGGGTGTAGTGAGTGGGAAGTCAGAAGTCGGAAGTCAAAATTGAGAAGACAGTAAAAGCTCCGCTACACTGCGTGAAGACGGTTATAGGTTAACTGCTTGCTGGTCGCTGGTCACTGGTCGCTGACAACTGACAACTGACTCTCTTTCCTATATGTCGCTTGTTTCCTAAAATAGAATGGGGATAGCCAATTTTAGTAGATGGCGTACTGCTTACTCAAATGTTACCGACTTTTTGAAGAGAGTGTAACAAAACTGAGTAAATGGTATTTCAACTCAATCGGGCAAATCCTACTGCATCACAAGTGTTACATCTTTTGACACTTCAATCCTCGTTATCTCACTGCCTAGCTGCGATTTATTTGTGGCTATATATCTGTTGGTGAGAGGCGACCGACTCGCACGCAGCATTACTACATCCGTTGTGTAGAGTATAGACCTTGATGATGCAACCCTCTCGCCTTTCCTAGTAACAAAGGTTATTTTGGGAGTTGGGTGAGATACTGCTGTTAGAAGTCCCAACTGTTTCACCCTACCAAAGCCAAAGTTGCGCCCAGTGGTAAAGATCTGGCTAATGGTAGAGATAAAAGGAAAAAGCCTATTTTCCACAGGCAGTCAGAGATAGCTGACTGCCTAACCCAGACAACAAGAAGTATGATATTTTGACCGGAGGTCGGCTCGCTACATGGAGTTTTCAATCGCTACACTACTAGGTAATTTCACAAGTGATAAATTAGTTGCAGCAAAAGCCCTAGAAAAAAAACTAGATTATCAAGACGAAAGTAGTATTCAAAGGTTATTTATTGCCCTAGACGTACTAGAAAAAATCGGCGTTTTGGTTAAGGAACACGGTAAGTATCGTCGGGTAAGAGAAGAAGGAACAATTGAGGCTAAACTTCGTTGTTCTAGTAAAGGTTTTTGCTTTGCAATTCAAGAAGCTGAGGGAGCAGAAGATATCTACATTCGCGAAAGCCATCTAAGTAATGCTTGGAATGGCGATCGCGTTTTAGTGAAACTGACGAAAGAAGGTAGTCGTCGTCGCAGTCCCGAAGGCGAAGTCCAACTCATTTTAGAACGGGCAAATCAAAGTCTGTTAGCAAGAATCAAGCAAACAGATACTAATTTTAGAGCTGTTCCTCTAGACGATCGCCTCCTATTTGAAATCGAACTGCAACCCGACGGTCACGACTTAGCACAAGCGATTGACTATTTGGTACATGTAGAAATCCTCCGCTATCCCATTGCCCAATATCCTCCTTTAGGTAGAGTCGTACAAGTTTTAGGCAGCGATGCCGAAGCCGCCTCAGATGTAGAGTTGGTGTCGTGCAAGCACAACTTACCCCGCGCCTTTTCCTCATCCGTGCTTGAAGCAGCGGTCGAATTACCAGCTCAAATTAGCCGCAAAGAATTCAAAACCAGAAGCGATCTGCGTCCGCTCCTCACCTTAAGTTTCCGAGAGTCAGCGGACGATACGACCTATGTTGAAAATGCTTTTACTTTGGAAAAAACGACGACGGGACAGTGGCAATTAGGAGTTCATACTGCCGATCTTGCCTACTTTATCGAACCAGATACGCCTTTAGATCGTGAAGGGTTGAAACGTTCCAGCAGTGTTTACCTGGGAGAAAAAATTCTGCCTTTATTCCCCGATGCGGTAGCGCAACGGAGTGCATTCGAGCCAGAAAGCGATCGCCGTGCCATTTCCGTTCTGCTGACTTTGGATGCAGCAACCGGACAAATCGTGGAGTTTGAAATTCAACCGAGCGCGATCCAAGTCGATTACCAACTCGATGCTGAAGTTGTAGAGAATATTCTGAACGATCGCACCGCAGAACTAGGACTACCAGCCGCAGTGGTAGAAAAAGTAGGGCAGCTAGCAGTATTAAGCAAAGCTTTGCAAGAGCAAAGACAAGCTAGAGGTAGCTTTGCCCTCAACTTACCACCCCGTCAGTACTCCTACTACGACGAAGGCAGGTTAGGAGTCCTGACTCAAGGAGAACCCAAACTCTCCGAATTGGTCACTGAGTTGCTTTTATTAGCAAATCAAGTTGTTGCCGAGCATCTAAACGCTTTGGGCGTGCCTGCGATTTATCGCATTCAACCGCCTCCCGATGTCGAAGACGTGCAAGAAACAATCAAGCTAGCAGCTAACTTAGGAGTAGAGCTGGGCTTAGATCGAGAAGATACCGTCCATGCAGGAGACTACCAAGAATTTACCGAGCAGTTTGCGCGATCGCCCCAAGCAGAACAAGTCTTGACTTATTTGTTACGGGATACGCTGAAGCCGAGTGCCTACAGCAGTAAATTCCAGCCATACTTTAGCTTGGCTCTACCTGGCTACACCCACTCTCACGCTCCCTTGCGGCGGTTTGCCGATCTAATCGTTCAGCGAGTCTTACATACAGTATTCGAGCAAGGGCGCGATCGTCGGACTACACGGGCAAAAGACAGCATAAATTTACGTCATAGCTCCTCTCATGGCAAAATTGGCTGGAATGTCTTGCCTCCAGAAACGCAGCAGGAGCTAGAAGTTTATATCGCAGGTGCAATCGCGCAGTTGAACGAGCGAGACAAGGAAGTTCAGGAAGCCGAAGACGATTTAGTTGGGTTACAAAAAGCTCAACTGATGAAACAGCGCATCGGCGACGTGTTTGAAGGCATTATTACCGGAGTCCAGTCCTACGGCTTTTTCGTGGAAATAGAAGTCTCCGACACTAAAGGCAGAACGTTGCGAGTCGAAGGTTTAGTCCACGTCAGTTCTCTTAAAGATGACTGGTACGAGTATCGCGGCAGACAACAAGCTTTATTTGGACGGAAAAACCGTGCTGCATATCGTTTAGGCGATCGCGTTTCCGTGCAAGTCAAGAGCGTAGACTACTACCGCCAGCAAATCGACTTAGTGACAGTCAACGGCGATCGAATGCTTAGTGGCGATCGGCTAGAGGACACCTCACCCCTCGATAACGACTTGAGCGACGACTCAGACACGTATTTTGACGATGAGGAATAATCTACCGCTAATCCTGGGTGTAAGCGGGGCATCGGGGTTAATTTATGCCGTCCGAGCGGTGAAATATCTCTTGGAGGCAGACTATGAGATCGAGCTAGTTGCCTCCAAATCAACCTACATGGTCTGGCAAGCGGAACAAAATATTCGGATGCCTGTAGAACCCTTGCAACAAGAACAATTTTGGCGACAGCAGGCAAGGGTAGAATCTCTAGGAAAACTCCGCTGCTATCCTTGGGGAGATGTCGGCGCTAACATTGCCAGTGGCTCGTTTCGTACGCTGGGAATGATAGTCATGCCTTGTAGTATGAGTACGGTAGCAAAGCTTGCCAATGGTTTGAGTTCCGACTTGCTCGAACGCGCTGCTGATGTCCAGTTGAAAGAAGGGCGCAAGCTAATTGTCGTGCCTAGAGAAACCCCCTTTAGTCTGATTCACCTCCGCAACCTCACCACGTTAGCGGAGGCAGGCGCTAGAATTGTGCCAGCAATCCCTGCTTGGTATCACAATCCAAAAACCGTCGAAGACTTAGTGGATTTTGTCGTTGCCCGTACCTTAGATCAACTCGATATCGACTGCATTCCACTCGAACGATGGCAAGGACGATAATAGGGAGTAGGAAGGAGCGAGGAGTGTTAGCGAAGCGGGACGAAGTCCGGAGTGAGGAGTGAGGAAATTGCGCATTGGTAATTGGTAGTTGCTCCCCTTTCCCTTGCACCTCGCATGACTGTTGACGGTGCTTACTAAAGCGTCGCTCTCAGCTCTTTTCTCCCCTTTCTCTCGCTCCTCACTCCTCACCCCTTACCCCTCAAAATTATGGCTGCCATCCGCTTCTTTCTTTTATTGATATTACTGGGAGGTCTGACGGTACTGCTAGTGCAAAACTGGACACCAGTACTGTCTTTGGTATTTTTAGGCGGACAAACTCAGGCATTACCTCTGTCAATCTGGATTTTGTTTAGTATTGCTGCTGGTGCAATGACCTCAATATTCATTGCCAGTTGTTTTCAAATCACTAGCTATTTTGCCCAACCGAGAGCGAAAAAGCAGCGCCGTCGAGCCGCAAAAACTTCGACTCGGTTTGCTACAGAAGAGAAAAATCCTCACAAAACGCCAGACCCTCCTAAAACAAATACCTACAGCTATACTGCTGCTAGTTCTCCACGACAAACTCAAACATCCGTGCAGGAATCGGACGGATGGGACACTACAGCTAATGACGATTGGAACTTTACTGAAGATACAGAACCCACCACGCCAGCTCCCGATCGCCAAGAGTATACCGATCGCGCTGTTGCGGACAGAAAACGCAGTAGCAACCTTGATGATGACTGGGATTACGTTCCTCAAGACACTCAGCGTCAACCCCAAGAGTGGCAAAAAAACTATGCTAGCGATGAGACCAATCGCCCAACTAGCAATGATGCTAACGAACCTAATGAACCCAAAAGTAGCGATCGCTCTGCTTCAGTTTACTCCTATAGCGCTCGCGAACCAAAAAATTCAGGTATAGGTAGAACCGAATCAGTCTATGATGCCGAGTACCGCGTTCTTACCCCACCCTACAAACAACAAAATCCGTCTTCGCCATCACCCAGTAACCGCCCTCAAAATAACGATGACGATGATTGGGGATTTGTGGATGACGAAGATTGGAAAGTGGATAACGAGGACGATTCGCCCCGTTCAGAAAAATAATTTAGCGTCAGACTTAGTTACGTCCGTGATGCGATCGCTACGCTCAAGTGCCTTCGCTTTAGCCGCTCCCGCGATTCCTGTCTAACCCTGCCTTGCATAGCGGCTTCTTGCAATCGCATGAAAGCCAGAAAATCTTCTTGTCCGTAGTGATGTGACATCAGATAACGCAATTTCTCTTCAGCTTCCAATGTCAGATATCCAGTTTTAATTGCCTGGAGAGCTAGGTCGCGAATTTCAGCCATATTCAAATCCTCATGCACCACAATCGGGAAGCCTACTTCCCAGTTATCAATCCTAGACGTTACAAGTCTACATATAGTTTCGGTTAACTTAAAGAAAATTTTATACTATGTTGCGTTCTCTTATGGTATCCATACCAACATTATACTCTCAAAGCTTACTACTAAACTTCTTTGAGTGATTGACTTTATAGCTACAAAGTAATAAAAATCGGCAGACGATCGGTCGTTAGTTGTCAGTGACTAGCAGCTAGTATCAGTGGCTTGAAGAATCTAGTTACCTGATACCTAGTCACTAGACACTTAAGTTGTCTCCTTTGTCCTCTTCTAACTGCCAGTTTGCCAACAACTGCTGTATTCTCAGCCGTTCGATATAAGGCCAACCGCCCGTAGTTTCAACGTCTTTTAGTAAAGCGTAAAGTGCTTGACGATTATCTGGCAAAGATTCTTGAAATAAGCCATCCCGAATTTCCCGATGCAATTGCTCTAACTGTCGCAGTAAGGCTAAAAGAGCGAGATTATCTCCCCGACACTTATCGGCTAAACTCAAGACGATAATAGCAATTTGCTGTAACTCTGACTCTTCTAGCTGCCAATTCATGCTGTTTTGGAGGGGTGAGGACTATTTGTACTGCGTCACTATAGCTCGAATTTGCTCGGCGACCATATCTGTTTGTTCTAACATTGCCAAATGTCCGCATTCAGGAATTTCGATCGCATTTTCGCCACAGGCTTGAAACAAGGGGTGAAAACTGGCGAGATGGCGGACGTATTTTGGTTCCATAATCTTGTCTTTGTCTCCTGCCAAAAAATAAACTGGTTGTTGGAGCTGTGACACGATCTGTGGTAGGCGATTAATTTCAGTCTCCGTAGTAGAGTCTAGAAGCGCTCCTAGAGCTGCTTCTGGATGAGCGATCGCCAGATCGACAATTCGCTGACGACCCCACGAGCGGGCGATCGCCCTGGCGACATTTGCCCGCGTCATCCATAAATCGACTAACGGTAATAAAGGCAACCAACGGGGACGAAGTTTCACCAACTGAGTCCCAACTGCGCGAAATTGCTCGAAAGATTCCTTCAGATAAATTCCGCCACCAGCATTCACGCAAATGACCCCCTGTACGGACTGGGGCATTTGCTGAGCCGTCCAGAGCGCGATCGTCCCGCCAAGGGAGTGACCGATCAACCAAGCGCTGGAAATGTTAAGTTCCTGCAATAAACATTTCAAATCGCGAGCATAAGCAGTGGGTGAATAGGGAGAACTATCTTCTTTTGTAGCATTGGAGCCATTTAGCGCCAGATCCCGAGTATCTGCTTCAGCCTTCTCTTGAGAAGAAATGGCGTGAGATTGACCAAAGCCACGCAAATCGTAAGATAAACATTGATAGTCTACTGCCAGCCTTTCAATCAGAGGTTGCCAGTAGGCACGGCTGAGCAGCCAACCGTGAACGAATACCAAAGCATGGGGAAAAGTCGTCGGTGCAGTCAACTCGTAAACGTGACGCACTCCCGCAATCTCTATGGTTGCCATGCTTCTATCCTAGCCTTAACGCTACCTCAGCAGTTGTAGAGTTTATCTTTACTTCTTTCTTTTGACAGAACGCTTGCCCTAGAAGTTTCCTTCTTGCCACTTGCCGCTTGCCTCTTACCCCTAATTCCTTTAAGGTGCTAAAGTTAAAAATGGCTGGTTATGAGTAAGCTAGTTGTACTTCAACTCTAATTCTGTGTCTCTCACACTAGGGCATTCATCTGGCAACCAAACTGCTGCTTGAATCGGGTGGTGGGAAAGTAGACGTTAGAACTTGGGTAAGAACAGCGAAACTAGAAAAACTAGAAGTATCATACTAGTTCGTGTCGTCAATATCGTTTCTATCTCATAAATTGCATTGGCATGGGTTTTTGGAAAGGCTGGTTTAGCGGTTCTGAAACTGCTACCGGAACCAAGACAGCGCCAGTAGAGGAGGAAGCCGTCGAATCTATGGGCTTTTCTGCTCTAAATGGTGAAAGTATTGTTTTTAGCACCGATCGCAACATCGACCTTTACGAGTTGGAAGAACTTTGCGATGCTGTCGGTTGGGCGCGTCGTCCTCTCCGTAAGGTTAAAAAAGCGATTCAGCACAGCTTTCTCGTCGTGTCGATGTGGCAAGTACGAGGAACTCAGCGAAGGCTAATTGGATTTGCCCGTGCTACTTCAGATCATGCCTTCAACGCTACTATTTGGGATGTCGTCGTGCATCCTAGCTTTCAGGGAAAGGGGCTAGGTAAGGCATTGATGAAATACGCAATTAAAAAACTTCGTGCTGAGGACATCAGCAACATTACTCTGTTTGCCGACCCTCATGTGGTAGATTTTTATCGGGGTATGGGTTTTATGACCGATCCTGAAGGGATTAAGGGGATGTTTTGGTATCCCAACTAGCCAGGGAAGGGAACAGAGAGCAGGGAGTAGGGAAGCGGGCGGAGGACGCGAGGTGTCCTCGCGCCTTTTAGCCGCATAGCAGGGGAGAAAATTTTTTTCTTGCAACTGGCGCGAAATGCAGTGACTTTGAATAAGTGCTTGCACAAATCCAGTAACTTCTGGTAAACTAGTAAAGTTGCAAAAACGCAAAAGGGTCGCTAACTCAACGGTAGAGTACTCGGCTTTTAACCGAATAGTTCTGGGTTCGAATCCCAGGCGACCCATATTTTTAACTCGATATGTTTGTCTAGCGTTCAAGTAACAGTAAACGCTGGACAAATTGGCTTTGGCTCCAAAGCAGCAATAAAGCGATCGTGGTGAAGGTATCCCAGCACCTTACCTCATCTCTAAATCTAAGTCTCTAGTAATGATCTGAAATTTATCTTAAGATTAGCGTAATAAACACGCTCGTTCAAAGCAACTAGCTGATAACAAAACTAGGAGGACATTGTATGGCGCTCGTACCAATGCGGCTGATGTTGGATCACGCGGCAGAGAATGGATACGGCATTCCAGCTTTCAACGTGAATAACATGGAGCAGATCCAAGCAATCATGCAGGCTGCTAAAGAAACAGACAGCCCCGTGATTCTACAAGCCTCTCGTGGCGCTCGTAAGTATGCAGGTGAAAATTTCCTGCGTCACCTAATTTTGGCAGCAGTAGAAACTTATCCTTATATTCCTATTGCCATGCATCAAGATCATGGTAACGAGCCTGCTACTTGCTATTCAGCAATCAAAAATGGCTTTACCAGTGTCATGATGGATGGTTCTCTAGAAGCTGATGCTAAATCCCCAGCTAGCTACGAATACAATGTCAACGTTACCCGCGAAGTTGTAAAAGTAGCTCACGCTCTAGGCGTTAGCGTAGAAGGCGAACTCGGTTGCTTGGGTTCTTTAGAAACTGGCATGGGTGAAGCTGAAGACGGACATGGTTTTGAGGGTAAGTTATCCCAGGATCAATTGTTAACAGATCCAGATCAAGCAGTTGATTTCGTAGAGCAAACTCAAGTAGATGCTTTGGCAGTGGCAATTGGAACCAGCCACGGCGCTTACAAGTTTACCCGCAAGCCAACAGGTGAAATTTTGGCGATTAGCCGCATTGAAGAAATCCACCGTCGTTTGCCCAACACTCACTTGGTCATGCACGGTTCTTCCTCAGTACCCGAAGACTTACTGGCTCTAATCAACCAGTACGGCGGAAAAATTCCCGAGACCTACGGCGTGCCAGTTGAAGAGATTCAAAAAGGGATCAAGAGTGGAGTACGGAAGGTAAATATCGATACCGACAACCGCTTGGCAATCACTGCTGCGGTACGGGAAGCTCTAGCTAAAGATGCTAAAGAATTCGACCCCCGCCACTTCCTGAAGCCTTCCATCAAGTACATGCAAAAAGTCTGTGCCGACCGCTATCAGCAATTTAGCGCTGCTGGCAACGCTAGCAAGATCAAGCAAATTTCTACCGATGATTTTGCTGCTAAGTATGCTAAGGGCGAATTAAACGCTATCACCAAAAAGACTGCAACCGTGTAATTCAACACAGCGTTGCCAGACAAGCGTAGGGTGGGCATTGCCCGCCCTACATTTTTGCTAATTGCTAGTTAAACAAATACCCGATGCTGTAACGAAGGCATTTGGCGGCGGACTTGTTCGAGACGAACGGGATTAATTTCCGCGATCGCCACTCCTGGGCGATCGCCTGCATCGGCTAAAATAACTCCCCAAGGATCGATAACCATTGCATGTCCGTGAGACTGACGTAGGGCGTAATGTTTCCCTGTCTGCGCGGGGGCAAGAATATAACAAGTATTTTCAATTGCTCTAGCTTGTAACAAGATTTGCCAATGGTCTTTACCAGTGTATGCCGTAAAAGCCGCTGGGATAAACATCACATCGGCTCCCTTGTATGCTAAGTGGCGGTAGAGTTCGGGAAAGCGGACATCGTAGCAAATGGAAAGCCCTAGATGACCCAATTCTGTAGAGGGATAAACTACTGGTAACTGCGTTCCAGCTTGTACGGTACTGGATTCGCGGTAAGTATTGCCATCGGGTAAGTTGACATCAAATAAGTGTACCTTTTGATAGCAGGCGAGTTCTTCCCCACTTGGTCCAATCAGTAAGGCTGTATTATAAACTTTGCGATCGTCAACTGGTACGGGAAACCCGCCGCCGAGAATTGTTACCTGAAACCGTTGCGCGACAGTTCGGAGAAATTTTTCGCTTTTCGAGGCGATCGCTGCTGCTTGGGCAATTTTATCCTCTTCCCGTCCCAAATAAGAGAAGTTTTCCGGCAAGGTAATCAACTCCGCGCCTTGACGGACGGCAAGTTCGATTAATTCTTCAGCCTGTACCAAATTTTTCTCTAGGTCAGGCACGCTAGTCATTTGAACGGCAGCAGCGAGATAAGACTTCATGTATATTCCGATAAGACAATCTGAAGTAGATTATTAAAAATATATCCTTCAATAGTGCCTTTCGCGTATCTCAGAAAAGTTCTGTTTTTTTCCTGTCCCTTGTCTTCTTCTAGCGACAGATAACTATTAACCAACAGCAGGTTGAGTCTGCGCTGTTTGATTTTGTGGCTCCCAAGACTCATTAACTAGGATAACAAGGGAACTCAAGAATCTGCCGCTACCACTTTGAGGATTGGGTAGAGTGCTGTCGGCTTTCGCTCTACAATAGCTTTGACATACTGCCCAGCATAGAAGGACGCGGTTTTAAACCCATTCTCTTGGTAACAGTGCAAAAGGCTGCTCGAACTTTGAGACAGCCTTTTTTAAAAAAGGAGATATTAACAGCGACTCCCAAGCCATCCCTCATAGTTGTGTTTTTGAGTCGGAGAGGGATTTTCTACTGGGACAACTTGATAGCGACTAGGACGAGGAGCAGCTAAAGTCACAGTATGAGTGCATAGTTCTTCTTGATGGAAAACTGTAACTTCGATCGCATCTCCTGGTTGGTAATCTCGCAGGCGATCGCTCAGATTATTTGCTGTTGCTTTTAAGCCATCAATTGCTAGTAATTCATCCCCAGGCTCGATTCCGGCTCGCTGTGCTGGTGCATCGATCTCCACAAATTTAATCGCGTCCTTGCCATTTTCTGCTTGCACTTTCATACCTATATAAGGCACGGATTCCTCATCTTCTGCGACTAATTTCAACCCAAAGGGTTCGAGATAACGATCGAAAGGTAATTCTTCCGTACCATCAATGTAGCTTTTAAAGAAATCATCTAAATTTGCTCCAGCCACAGATTCAATAACTTGTTTTAACTGTGCCGGAGTAAAACCAATTTCATCTTTGCCGAATTGCTGCCACATCAGACGCATTACATCATCTAGCGAGCGCCGATTTTGATGTTTCTCTCGGATCGACAAATCGAGTAAAAGCGAGACTAATTCTCCTTTTAGATAATAGGAAATTTGGGAATTGTTAGTATTATTGTCGTAACGATATAGCTTAATCCAAGCATCAAAACTCGACTCAGAAGCAGGCTGTACGAGTCGTCCTGGCGTAGTTTGTAGGCGAGTAATTTCCTTACTCAAATTCTTCAAATAAGTCTTATCGTTATAAATACCCGCCCGTAAAGGAATAGCTAAATCGTAATAGCTAGTTGTCCCTTCACAAAACCACAGCGACGGCGTGTAATTTTCGTTATCGTAATCGAAAACCTCTAATGCTTTTGGACGAATTCGCTTAACATTCCAAAGGTGAAAAAATTCGTGGGCAACAAGTTGCATGAAGCGCTCGTACTTGTCGCGATCGCGAAACCCAAAGCGAGAATAAATCAACGAGCAAGCAAATTTATGCTCTAACCCACCATTATTTTGTGACGCTAGATGCAACAAAAATATGTACTTGTCGTAAGGTAAACCACCAAATAGTTCTGCTTCTACCTCGATAATCTTTTTAATATCGGGAATCATCTTGGCAGCATCGGCATTACCTTTACCCCAAATCGCCAGTTCGTGCGACTTACCCGACACCTCAAACTGATACGATTGGTGACAGCCAATTTCAAACGGACTGTCTACCAACGTATCAAAATCTGTGGCAGTAAACGTGTTGGTTTGCCCCGGTACTGCTGGTAGAGGAGTTGTGACGCGCCAATCCGATCTTGGTGGTGCGATCGCGACTTGGATCGGTTGCTGTTCTAGTCCTGGGAGGCGACAGAAGATAGCCGCACCGTTAAAATAGCCGTGAGTCGCATTGAGGTGATTCGTCCTTACTGACAGCTCGTTAGCATGGATGCGGTAGCGTACAGTAATGTCAGAGCGATCGCCTGTTTCTACTTGCCAGTGATTTTTACTTAACTTCTGCCACGCTAAAGCCTGTTCCCCCGCGCTGGCAGAAAAATCTTGTAAGTGTTTGGCATATTCTCGCACCAAGTAAGAACCTGGTGTCCAAACTGGCATTTTTAAATCTAATACTGGCAATTTCCAACCGCTTAAATGCAAAACAACCTCAAACAGATGATTTTCTGGTTGAGGCATGGCAACTTGATAATGAATTGTTGGTGTAAAGCTAGAAATCTTACCAACTTGAGTTAATGTAGCTTCAGTCATCAATGGTAGTGAGTTGTTGGACTT
Source organism: Chroococcidiopsis sp. SAG 2025 (assembly GCF_032860985.1). GTDB lineage: Bacteria > Cyanobacteriota > Cyanobacteriia > Cyanobacteriales > Chroococcidiopsidaceae > Chroococcidiopsis. The sequence goes on along the minus strand of NZ_JAOCNC010000001.1, from coordinate 5,602,695 downwards.
AGGATAAATCTAACAACTCTTTAGTGGTTGTTGGTTGTTTCCTAGCCTCCTCTGCCTCTGAAGCCCCTGAAGCCCCTCTGCTCTGTTCCCCGACTCCTGTACGGGCGGCTTTCTAAACCCGCCCCTACTGACTCTCGACTCCCTCATAACACAGGTCACTGCTTCAGCTGTTCCAATTGCCGCTCTACGTTTTCGATGATTTGATTGAGAGCGAGGAGAGACTGGTATCTTTCGCCATGTTCTTCAGCGTCGATGCTAGCTCGTTCTTGCAGTTGGCGCAACTTTTTCTGAAGCTGGTTGGCGATCGCCATTGCGTCGCGGCTTAAAGTATCTATTTGTTGTTGTTGATAAAACTCTAAGGCTTCTCCGCGCAAAACTTGTAAAGTTGCTTGTTCGCCGTTGCTACCTGGCATGACGCGCAGGCGCAATAACACTCTTCGCCATGATAAAAACGCTCGATCTCTACCTGTTTTGCTTCCTTCGCTGGCGCAAGAGGCATGTGCGTCAATTCTTTCAGTTGTTCGATCGCCTCTTGAAACAGCTTTGCTGGAACTTCTGTTAGCACGCACTGCAAGTTTCCATCTTGGCTACACACGATCCGCCCTTGCTGTGGCGACTTGCGCTCAAAATAAAGCCGTCCAATGCCTTTTTCTAAAACCCGTCCGAGTAATTCTCGTACGAGTTTCTTGGGAGGTAGGGTTTTGAGGGACTCGACTGAGTTAGTAGAATAACTAGCTGGTACTTTAATCGCCGACAAACCTGATGGAGTTAAGTTTGCTGGAGATTTTTGCTGGGACTTTGGCGTTCCGCTCCCGCCTAGACCAGATGGTTTAGCAGCAGTTTGTTGAGATTGTGCCGATTTAATTCCACCTAAACCAGAATGTCTAACAGCAGATTGTTGGGATTGCGGTGTCTTAATTTCATCCAATCGAGAAGGTGTGGGTTGTGGCGTTTGTGGCTGAGAAGTCTTCCGGGCTGCAATATTTTCTCGCTCGTCAGCTAAAATAAGCGTCGGTTTGTCATTCGGGCTGAGTCCTGTTGGTCTGTCAGTTGTAGGTTTAGCAGCAGACGCACCAGGATATCCCGCAGCAATGGAGTGCAGCTTATCTGAGCTTAAATCGTTGTTTTTTGAGCGATTTAAGTAGGCTGACATGAGCTGGCGGTGGTCTTCTGAGTCGAGCGCCTGGAGTACTAAAGTGTATTTTAAATATGCAGCGATCCGTTCGACGTATTCTATGGCAGCAGTATCGTCTAGATTTACCATTCCCAAAATTAGGTTTTGTCCCTCTACAGCTACATGCAAAACTTGATGATATAAGCAAGCTTCAAAAGGCAGCATTCTATCAATGAGGCTGTAGATTTGCTCGGTATTCAGTTGGAGTCTACCGCTTGCTGGCTCATCATTTTGGGAATGAAACTCTACCATAAAATTAGAATATTTTTCTGTATACTAACACTCTCAATGTATTCGCGTTCAGTAAAAACACGCAACGGTTAAGTACTTTAGTTTACAGAGATTTGAATGGAGAAACGGAAATAATAAGTTGAGGTGAAATTCCTCATGCTTGGCTGCGCATTTCTTGAGCTATCAAGTAGAGTTTACCCCATTCAGTCATAACCTGATGGCTCTTTAAATTCAAGGTTTTCGCAATTTCTTCATTATTCTGATTCGCTTTTTTCAACTGGACGATTTGTTGTTGAATTGGAGTTAATTGCCTTAAAAAGTCTTCCCACTGGTTTTGTGTCAGTCCCATGTTGTGTTCTATAAGGGAAGTCTCCAGCCATTCGCTCACGAGTTCCGGTTTATGTTTGAGTCCAAATACCCGTACGGCATGATAGTTAATTTTCTCTCGCAAACGATAGATCTCTTTAACTGAGATGTTTAACTGAGCAGCGATCGCTTCTTGCGACTTACCTTGTAAGTAAAGCTGGAGCCATTGTGCGGCAGTAGTTCCCAGATTTTCTTCGAGATAGCTAGAAAATTCTTGTTTCACTAGCTGTCGCGCGGTTTGCTGTTCTTCTAAGCTTTGTTCTTCTTGATAGTCTGCGACTGCTTTAGGATCTAACAAGCTAAAGGAGTTATCGCTATCATCGCCTAGTATTTCTTCAGACAGCAGGCGTAATTTATTATTGACAGGAACTTGTGTGACTCCTCCCCGTGCCGTGCGGCGCAAATAATTGACAAAGCGATAGACCAATAAGGGTTGACTGCGGATCGGGCGCAAGCAATATTCTTCTAAACTAGCAAATAGCAGAGCGTTGCGTAATTTTAGGTCGTCCGTACACTCAGCAATCCAAGCTATTTGCTGTTGCATATAGCGATCGCTTTGCAATAATTCTTGTAGTACTTCTTGCAATACTTCTGTAACTTGACGCTGGCGATCGCGACTCATAGATACGAGCGTGCGGATTTTATTGCGCAACAACTCCAAACTACAAAGCCTTGTCATCAATTGACGATAGGCGCGCTCTGGTGGCATTCCTAAATAACGTTGCTTGAAGATGCGAAAGCGATATTCCATCGCTTGTTTGGCGATCGCTTGTTCGTTGGTGCTAAGTTGTTCCCAATCTTCGATCGCGTTGCCGACTAACCAACGAATGATACTCTCTCTCGTGGCATCGCTTTGTTCTGGACATTCAGTGCCTAGATGCGATCGCCAACTTTGTATCAGGTCTGTTGCCAACTTACTCATGAGATGGCACTCCTCCAATCCCTGCTTTACAGTTTGCATAACAACCTGCATTCTTCCTACCTACTACCTTTTGGAGCTGCTTGGGTTGGCAGTATGTGGTGTTTCAGGTCGTAATGATGAAACTTTCATCTCTTTTTATTCAGCAATCTTACCGACGCTGTGACTAATAGAGTGAGTTCCTAGCCAGCAAGGCATCAAACTTTACATTTGGAAGTCTTGTCAACGTTCTCCCCATGCGTGTCATGACCCTAGCTGGCTTGTCATCAGTACGAACTTCCACCCATATACTGTGAGTAGCGGTTCAGTTACCCAATGGACACTTATGAACCTCTATTTATTTCTCAAGTCTCAGTACAAATATCGTGCAATAATTTATATTAATTTACATTTGCTCTCAATGGTAGGATATTTTTTAGAAATGATTGGATAAATTACTAATATAATATCAAGTAACAATGCATTAAACATACCAATTTGTCAAGATTCAATGTTGAATTTTGTCTTAAATCATCTCTTTTTCGTCTAGCTCGAAAAAATTCTGTATTTTTAACTACAGCAGAAATATTTTTTGATGCATCGTTTTAGTAAAGCTGCGAAATGTTTTAGAAGGAGATTTTAGAAAGGCGATCCGAAGGGACTTATGAGTCAGTTAGTGTCTAAGTTTCAGGCTCAAAAAGTAGAGATATTTTAGCTAGTAAGTGCTATATAACTGACTATTGCTTGATTGAGATTGACAAATAACTCGCGAGCAATTCTGTTGCTCTCATAGTGAATCGTTTCCAAAAAATACAGTATATGATGAAGCTTGCTCTATTTTCGCAAGCTATTTTTAGAAGTATTTAGATCTATTATTGCTCCAATATGCAAGCCGAAGTTCATGTTATCGACCATCCATTAATCCAACACAAATTGACGCTGATGCGGAAAGCCGAAACTAGTACGGCAAAATTTCGCACGTTGTTGAAAGAAATCAGCTTGTTATTAGCTTACGAAGTAACGCGGGATCTACCGCTCAAAACCGAACCGATCGATACGCCAATTGCCTCTACAAACGCGCCAATGCTAGCTCCCGATAAAAAGCTAGTGATAGTATCGATTTTACGGGCAGGGCAAGGAATTTTGGATGGAATGTTAGAGTTGATGCCTTCCGCACGGGTAGGACACATAGGCTTGTATCGCGACCCCAAAACTTTAACAGCGATCGAGTATTATTTCAAAGTTCCCGATGAGGTGGAAAAACGAGATGTCTTAATTGTCGATCCAATGCTGGCAACAGGGAATTCGGCTATAGCTGCCGTGGATCGTCTCAAAGCTATTAACCCTTACTCCTTAAAATTTGTCTGTTTGCTAGCTGCGCCCGAAGGAATTAAACATTTCCATTCTCAACATCCTGACGTACCAATTTATACTGCTGCAATTGACGATCGCTTAGATGAACACGGTTATATCGTTCCTGGCTTAGGAGATGCAGGCGATCGCTTGTTTGGCACGAGATGAAGTGTAGAGAGGTTACATGTAACCTCTCTACACTGGTTGCTACTCGCTTTTTTCCTTGAGATAGGGAAGACCTAAAGCAGATGGGGGAGAAGATTTTCCGGCTAAGCCAACCAGGGCGAGAAGGGCGATCGCGTAAGGTAGCATGACCAAAAATTGATAGGGAATATTAACACCCAGAGCTTGAATGCGAAGTTGGAGAGCTTCGGTAGCGCCAAATAGCAAGCAAGCCAAAGTAGTACCGATGGGATGCCATTTACCAAAAATCAGGGCGGCGATCGCAATAAAACCTTTACCAGCACTCATCCCCTCGGCAAAAAATTTTACCTGTACCAAACTTAAGTATGCTCCTCCCAACCCCGCCAAACAACCGCTGAGAATGACGCTGAAATAACGCACCAGTAGTACGGAAACTCCAGCCGTATCCGCAGCACGGGGATATTCCCCTACAGCACGGAGGGTTAAGCCAGGATGAGTGTAAAACAATAAGTAATTCGTAAATACAACCAGAAAAATTAGCAAATATACTAGAATATTTTGCGCGAATAATAGAGAACCAATTATGGGAATATTGACTAACCCAGGAATGGCGATCGCCTCAATACCTGGTAATTTCTGCGCACCACCGCTAAAAATCAGCCGCGCCAGAAAAGATGTCAAGCCAGCAGCAACTAAATTAATTGCCAACCCAGAGACTAACTGATCGACACGCCAAGACACGCTCAGTAGTGCGTGCAGTAGCCCTACCATACCTCCAGCTAGAATAGCCGCTAATACGCCTAGCCAAACGTTGTTACTGTAAAATGTTGCAGCCGCGCTAGCAAAAGCACCAGCGAGCAACATCCCTTCTAAGCCAATGTTTAATACCCCAGATCTCTCTGAATAAAGACCCCCTAAAGCTGCAAACGCTAGCGGTACGGCAAGACGCACGCTAGCAGCTAGATAATCGGCAAAGAAAGATTCATTAGTCATTTGTCACTGGTCATTTGTCATTTGGGAATAGCTAATTTTGACTTTTAACTTTTAACTTTTGACTTATTCCTTGCCAATTATCTGCTGGAGAATCAAGAAGTTTAGCTTTGTTCGATCGCGCCACAGGCAAGCCGACCGCCGCCCGATTGTGCTGCCGTGCCTCCAGATATCATTAAATCGGGTAATTGGTGAACGATGATAGCGCTGCTATCTTCATCAAATAGAGAGACGGGGCTTTCGTAAAGGGTAATACGACTGGTAGCAGTTATCAGTCTGCCCTCACCTTTCTGATTAATGTCTATATTTGGTAAATCTCCTAAATGATAAGGGTGATTTTCTTGGACAGGTAAGGAGCTACCGAATGGTCCTGGATCGAAATGTCCGCCAGCAGTACTAAATCGGGGTTCTGCTCCTTCATCACAAATAGCTTTTTCGTGGAAGTGAATGCCGTGTAATCCTGGTGTGAGAACGCCAGGATCTCCTTTCAGATAAAGATCGACAAGAGTAACTCCATTACTAATTTGCCGTAGCTTTAATTCTCCAGCAATATCGGGACCGAAGATCTTGGCTTTGGCAGTAATGGGACGAGAATCCTGAGCAAAACTTCCTTTAGAGGCAATGGCGAGGACGAACATTGACACAGCCATTGCGATTAGTACAACCCTAAATCCGAATTTTCTCATATAAATTAGTTCTGAAAACAGCACGGAGAAAAGCTGTTGAAGGCGAGTTTCAACAGCTATGGCAGATTTTTGGCGATTGCAAAAAGTTCATCGAATTGAGAAACTCGATACTTTAAAAATTACTACAGGGCTGGTACGAGTTTTTACGAAGATTTTCTGAAGATTGTCAGCAAATTTAGATAAGCGAGTTAAACATCGAACTCTATCGATCTGACCAATAAAAAACAGGAGAGTGGCGATCGCCACTCTCCTGCTCTAAAACAGCGCTATTTTATACTTGACACTCTTTCATTAGATACTTAGCGGTTAGAACCACGGGGAGCAGTAAAGGTATCCCAAGCGGCTTTCGCTGCATCTGCCAGCCGATCGCCAAATTCGTGTATTTCTCTGGCAATCGATTCCCAGTTCTTCTCGGCTTCTTGCTTGAGGTGTTCGTAGGAGTTTTCTAGGCGATCGCGTTCGATCGAGGGCTGATTCCGTTCTACAAACTCCCTTGCCTTACGTACAGCTTCTATGTAAGTTTCGCGAGTGAAAGAACCGGCAGATTGTGCCTCTAGTTGAGCGCGGGTTTTAATTGCTTCAATCAAGGCTTTTGTTTCGTTTTTAATTTCATCACTTTCCCCAGGCATTTGCTCGTCAACAAGAGCGCTGCTATCTTGGGGAATGATTTCGATTCTCACGGAGTTGTCTTCTTGATTGCCAATTTCATTAGTCATGGTTCGATCTCCTAAATGAGTAACTTGCGATCTATTGCTTGCTTAACTGATGACTACTGACCGAAGGAAAACTTAGTAGACTGCGGTAACTCTCTTTCCAATTTTAAAAGTTGCTCGATCCGTGCTTCAGTTGAAGGGTGGCTGGAAAACAATCCGCTCATAAATTGTCCCGAAAAAGCATTCACAATGAGTAGCGGTTCAAAAGCGGGATTACCCACCATCGGCAACTGTCTAGCAGCACTTTCTAACCGCTGTAGCGCTCTCGCCAAAGCCCGAGGATTACCAGTTATCCGTGCCGAACCAGCATCAGCAGAGAATTCGCGCGTCCGCGAAATAGCGAGTTGAATAATTGTTGCTGCAACAGGCGCAAGTGTAACTGTCAGTAATATTCCAATCGGGTTGACACCACCGCGATTATTTCTAGATGTTGGTGCAGAGAACCATAAACCATAGCTAGCCATTTGAGCCAGGAAAGAAATTGCCCCTGCGATCGTTGCTGCAACTGCTTGCGTCAGGGTGTCCCGATTTGCAACATGAGTCAATTCATGAGCAATGACACCTTCTAATTCATCTTCAGGCAATAATTCTAAAATTCCTTCTGTTACAGCAACAGCTGCGTGTTCGGGATCGCGTCCAGTTGCAAAAGCATTCGCTGCACGTGAGGGAATGAGGTACAGGGCAGGCATCGGCAAGCGAGCGCGATCGCACAACCGTTTTACCATTTGATATAGTCCTGGTGCTTGCTGGGGACTAATCGGTCGGGCGCGATAAGCTGCCAGTGCGATCTTGTCTGACTGATACCAAGATACTAGGTTGGTAATTGCAGCAATGGCAATACCAGTTATGACACCAGCGCTACCACCAAGAATCCAGTAGCTAATTGCAATTAATAAACCACTTAATAAACCTAGCAGTGCAACTGTTCTGAACTGATTCTGCAGATATTTTCTCCTTGTAATGCTGTTATTAATGCTGAATTTGTATAGGAACAACATTACTCAAAGCGCACTCTAATTGTATCGACCTTGATTCAGATTTAGGAGGCAGATAACCTCCCCCTTGAGTACGGATCTACTCACCTTTATGAGGGGTGAGAGAACACGATCGTGTCATGTCACAATTCTTTCTCAAGAAAATTACTAAATTGCTACTATCTATACAGATTTTGGATCTATCGGTAGTAATAAATATGAAGACCGATCCAGAATCAAACGTTAAAAAACAGTAGTTTAAAAATATTTGATAACTAGAATACAAAAATATTGACATTCACAACTGTTGCGATCGAGAACTACTGACTACTATCGCTGTAGTAGCGAGCGATCGTTTGTAGATGACAGATAATTTTATAGTAAGGTGAGCCATGCCCATCTTACTACCAACTAGTCATTATTATGAGTTGGCAAGATTTGATACAACTGTTAGCACTGCAACAGCCAGCAATTCGCAATCCGATCTCGATTAGTTTTGGTGCGATCGCTGGAGCTTTGAGTCGCTATTAGTGGGACTTTGTAAGAAAGATGGAGCAAATTGAGCTAGAATGCGGGTAGGAGTTGCGTTTTACGTCAGTCTCGACAGGAGCAACGTAAGGTGAAAGATCAAGTACCAGCAGCGATGCCGCAGTGCTTTGAGAACTGGTGTCGTCGGTTTGATGATGTATTTTCGCGTCAGAAGCAGCGGCAGGAATTTCGTGTTTATCTAGGGGGACTGCTGGGTGAGAGTCAGCGCAAAAACCTGAGCCAACTGGTCACAAATACAGTAGATGGCTCCTACAACAGCCTCAGACATTTTCTCAACAATGCCCCTTGGGATGAAGTCAAGCTAAATAATCGGCGGTTGGAGGTGATGCACCAGTGTCGCCAGACGACCCCGAGTCAAGGTTTCACATTGATTGTAGATGATTCGGGACATCGCAAAAGTGGTGCGGCTACTGATGGGGTAGGACGGCAGTACATTGGGGAGATTGGCAAGACTGACAATGGTATTGTGCTGCTGACTACCTACTTGTATGATGGAGTGCGACGTCTGCCGTTAGATGTTGCACTCTATCAACACGCAAGTTTATTCGAGCAAGGCAAGGCAGACCCCAACTTCCAGAAAAAACCTGACCTGGCTCTAGACTTGGTTGACCAATGCTTGAAGCGCGGTTATCGACCGGGTGTGACTGTAATTGATGCAGGCTACGGTAATAACACGCCTTTTCTCAAGCAGTTGGAGTCGAGAAACCTAACTTACGTGGCAGCAATCGCCAAAAACCGCCAAGTTACTGCTCAAACATCAGGTGATGAGTCTGCTCGTAAGCAGGGATTAGAAGCTATTGCTCAAACCTTGGCAGTGGAGCAGTTCACACCTGTGCAACTCAATCTGGAGCAGCCCCGGACAGTTTGGGTGGCGCTGTTACCAGTTCACGTTCCGAAGCTCGAAGGCACTCGCTGGCTGGCGATTCAACTCAATGCCTCTAGTTTCGAGCAAGCGACGGAGGTGGATTACTTTCTCACCAATGCCTCTGACAACCAAGTCAGTGCGGCTTGGGTAGCTCAAACATATTCTGCTCGCAACTGGGTGGAGGTCTTCTATCGAGAAGCCAAGGGCTGGTTGGGTTTGAGTGAGTATCAAGTTCGGGATGCTCTGAGTATGAAGCGTCATTGGGTTTTAGTGTTCATCGCTTACACCTTCATCCTTTGGCATCAGTTGACCGGCGGATTCCGCAGACGTTGGGCAACCAAACCCTTACAAACCTTTGCCGAAGCATTGGAGGCATTCCGCACCGCAGTCGAGTTTCGTTTGGTCCGCTGGCTTAATGAGCATGTTGATGTATTTGCCTCTCACAGAGCTAAGTTCGGCTATATTTGGGCTTAGAAAGTTTTAAAGTCCCATTATCTGACTTTATGGTTTGTGCAACGCTTCGGCACGAGTTTCCCCTACGGAACTTTTTTCATCAACCTCACAGGTTGTTTTGCGATGGGTTTTTTCACTACCCTTGCTTTAGAAAGGGCGATCGCAATTTCTTCAGAAGTTAGATTATTAGTTGCAGTAGGTTTTTTAGGTTCCTACACCACCTTTTCCACCTATGGCTTAGATACGGTAGCATTAGCAAGAAACCATCAAATTGCAACTGCTAGCCTCTATTGGTTAGGTAGCGCACTACTTGGGGTTGTCTGCGTACAGCTAGGAGCTACACTAGCGCAACTGGCGATCGAGTGACTAGTTATCAGTTATCAGTTACATGTAACGTCTGTACAAAGCGATCGGTTGACAGTTATCAGTTGACAGTGGCTAGTGGCTGGATTCTTTTCTAGTCAATCGTCACTCCTCACTATCCATTCACTACTTACTACTCACTACTCACTTCCCAATGACCAATAACAAATTACTAAGAATTCTAGAACCGGAAGTGATGGACTCTTGGGAGGAAGCAGTTGAATATGATGCGATGGATTTCGTAGAAGTCAACACTGCTTTTGCTCAAACCGCAAGTGAGTTATGTCGGTTGGACACAGCTAAAGTTCTCGATGCGGGGACTGGTACAGCTCGAATTCCAATTATTCTCAGTCAAATACATCCTCATTGGCAAATATGGGGAATTGACTTGGCAGAAAATATGTTGAAATTAGGTTTTCAGAACGTCAAAGCCGCAGGCTTGCAAGATCGAATCATTTTAGAAATAGTAGACGCTAGGCGCTTACCTTATCCTGACGATTATTTCGATCTAGTCATTTCTAATAGTCTCGTTCATCACTTACCGAATCCCTTACCTTTTTTGCAAGAACTCAAACGAGTATTACAACCCAAAGGAGCCATTTGTATTAGAGATTTAATTCGTCCAAGTGATGCGGCGACTATAGATCTGTTAGTTGAAGGAATTGGTACGGAATACAGCGATCGCCAGAAAGATTTATTTCGCGATTCGCTGCACGCAGCTTTTACAATTGATGAGGTCGAACAACTCGTCACTCAAGCCGAAATTCCGGGTGTGAGGATTTATCAATCGAGCGATCGCCATTGGACTGTAGAGAGGAGCTGGAGACATTAACCAGTGACCATATCTCTTACCTCTTCCCCTACTGCCTACTGCCTACTGCCTACTCCCTACTCCCTCACCAAGTGGATATTTACAAATCTGCAATTAGACCCTTTCTATTTGATGGAATTAAAGCCGATCCTGAGTGGATGCACGATCGCGTCATTCGTTCTTTAGATTGGCTGGATCGAAATCGCGCTCGTCCTGGTGTGAAACAGATTTTAGAGCAACTGCAAAAATCTACAGGCTTGCAAGATACGCGACTGCAACAGCAACTTTGGGGAATCGATTTTCCTAATCCTTTGGGATTAGCTGCTGGATTTGATAAGGATGGGGTAGCGGCTCATATTTGGTCGAATTTTGGTTTTGGCTTTGCCGAAATGGGGACGGTGACATTTCATCCTCAACCAGGAAATCCGCGTCCGCGTCTATTTCGATTACCTCAAGACTTTGCCGTTCTCAATCGCATGGGTTTTAATAATCATGGCGCAGCGGTGATGGCGCAACGGTTAGCTGAGAACAATAATTCTCCTACTTTTAGACCAATACCTTTAGGCATTAATTTAGGAAAATCAAAAATTACTCCCTTAGAAGCAGCAGCAGCCGACTATCTCGACAGTTTTCGGTTGTTGAAAGCCTGGGGTGACTATTTTGTGGTGAACGTTTCATCTCCAAACACTCCAGGGTTGCGATCGCTCCAAGACGCGGCTCAGTTAGGCTTAATTTTAGATGCCTTACAACAGGAAAATCAGGGAAAAAAACCGATTTTAGTGAAAATTGCCCCCGATTTAGAGTGGGAAGCGATCGTCGATATTCTTGACATTGCCCAAACTTATCAATTGGCTGGAATTATTGCCACTAATACCACAATCCGCCGTGATGGATTAAAAACGCAGATAATTGCTAAAACTGGCAAATCAATTGTCGAAGAAGCTGGAGGAATCAGCGGTTTACCCGTACGCGATCGCTCTACAGAAATTATTCGGTTTATCTACCAACAAACTCAAGGACAGTTACCAATTATTGGTGTTGGAGGAATTTTTACGGCTGAAGATGCTTGGGAAAAAATTATCGCTGGTGCTAGCCTGATCCAGGTTTACACCAGCTGGATTTACGAAGGAATCGGTATAGTCAACCGTATCCTCGCGGGATTGTTGCAAAAAATGGCAAAACACGATTTGATCTCTATTTCCGAGGCTAGAGGAAGTCAGTTATCAGTGACCAGTTATCAGTGACCAGTGACCAGTTATGAGTCAATCGTTAACTGTCAACCAACAATAACCAACCAACAAAAACTGGCTAAATTCGATAAAACTCCTTAGTCTCAGCCGAAAATCCCCAGGAAATGCCATCAGGATCGCGACTGCGAGTCCACTCAGGGAAATCTGGATCGTCTCGCCGCTTATACACAGTGCTGGAATAGACATTCAGCCGCTTAGCCAGTTCTGACTGGATCAGGGTTTGGGGTAAAGGTTGACTTTGGTTGTGGGATATTGATTGTTCTGTAGCTACTGCGGTGTCGTCCGGCTGTGGCAATTGTATGGAGGTTGCGCTTTCTGGAGCATTAGGAGTAGGAGAAAAAGCTGAGACAGTTTCTAACGGAAGCGATTCGGCTTGCTTAACTGACTGCGAGGCAATTTGCTGAGCATTCTGAGCTTTTTCTTTTGCTGGCTCTAATTCCTTAAGCGGTTCGCTCTTGTCCAGCATACTGCCTAAAGTGCTGGAGGTGATAAAGTAATAGACTGTCCCTAAGTCTTTATATTCCTGCCGCTGAGCGCCAAATTCGGCTGCTTTACTATCTAAATAGTATTTAGCTGTAGCAGCAGACAAATTTGCCTTGATTGCTAAATCTAATGGCGCGATCCGACCTTGATTAGCTTGAATGACTTGCAAAAAAATGGGATTAACTTGCCGACTCCATTGTTGCCACTGATAGTACTGCCATACTTTATAACCAATACTAAAGATTGCTAGCCCCAGCAGTAAAGGCCAAGTTGTAAAGAAGATGACGATCGCAAATGCTATCGGCAACAGCAAAATCAGAAAACCATCGACACCTCTTTCTAAAGATTTTTCTTTCATTGCAATTTTGGCAAAAAGATCCACTTGTTGGCAAATTAATCATAAACTTGGCAAAAGTAGAGTGCAATTTTTGTAACTCTTAACAATTGCGATCTCCTTGGGCTTTTTTGCCAACGGCAAAATTAGCAACTATCTATAGGGTGATTTATAGATATAAAGGCGTTCCCCGCAACATTTCTACATCTGTCAAACATAGTAACGTTACTTCCCAAACAAGTCGAGGCTGGGCATAACAGAGTAAGTAACGCCTAGTTGTCTCCAGTTTTTCCAAGGGAAAGTGCTGCATTTCGCTAGCCAAAAACTTTTGCCAGTAGCAATACTGAAGATAGTCTACCAACCAAATTTGAGTTTCTAAATCCAGAGTGCGATCGATTTGACGCGCAAGATTTAGGGCTTCATGGCAAGATGGAGGCATCTGCTGAAGTTTTGCCAGTAATTCAGCCGGAATTACCTCTAGCTTTTGCCAAGCCGCGATCGCTGCCCCTGGGCTGCCCTGCGCTAGTGCCAAAATAGCTGGTTGGCTCAAAATATGCGCGTAGCCGACTTGTTGTAGTACTTGAGCTAAAGACTGAGAGTCCAAGCGATAAAAAGGAATGCGCTGACATCTCGATACCAGCGTTGGTAATAACGATGCAGTAGAGGGAGCGATCAACACAATTGTCGCCTGTCCTGGCTCTTCCAGGGTTTTTAATAGCGCATTTGCCGCTGCCTCTGTCATAGATTCGGCTGACTCGATCGCGACTACAGCACGAGGTGCTTCCAGAGGTGGACGACTGAGAAATTGCTCGATGTGGCGAATTTGTTCGATGCGGATAACTGGTGCTGCTTTGCGTTTTTCTTCAAGCTGCGGAGGTTCGATCCACAAAACATCGGGGTGATTCCCCAACTGCAAGCGCTGGCGAACTTGTTGCTGCTTGGAATCTGGAATTTGAGAGCAGAATAATTGTTCTACAAAGTATTTGGCTGCCATGCACCTTCCCACGCCCTCCGGTCCCGCAAATAAATAAGCTGGAGCAACGCGATTTTGCGCGATCGCTTGAGTCAATAATTCTACTGCTTGATGCTGTCCTATGAGTTGGGCAAAAGCGGTCATGGAGAAGTCGTAATTCGTAAGTCGTAATTCGTAAGTCGTAATTCGTAAGTCGTAAGTCGTAATTCGTAAGTCGTAATTCGTAAGTCGGAAATTGTTTAATCTCCTCAGCTCCCGATCGCTCCCCTACTCACTGCTCCCTGCTCCCTGCTCCCTGATAACTGTCAAAATGCGCCAGATTGTTTTGGGATGGTAGAAGGCAAGAGGCGATTTGAGCATTTGCCCTACTTCCAACACTAAGGCATGTAGTTCTGGTCTAGAACTCGTACCTTTCATCAACTGCCGATTATACCAACGCATAAACTTGCCTAGCTTGCCTGACGACGATCTATTTGAATTGTTAGTTGGGTGCTGCTTTGTTTTTGGAAAGCCTAAGTCTTGAGTTGTTGCTATAGTCCAAGCTAGAGAATTTTGTTTAGCCAAACGTTTTTGAAAGTCTGAGGTGTCTAAATCTAAAGCACTTACATGAGAGCCATGTCCTTGCTTTAACCAGTCGCGTAATGCGATCGCTCCCACAGCACTGACTGTCATCCCCTGCCCATAAATCGGACACAGGGCGCAGACTGCATCGCCTAAAGCAATAAAACCTTGCGGTAGCTTGATTTTTTCGTAGTGATACAATCTGTTAGCAGTCGCACGATGAGCGTAGGTAGGCGATACAGGGTCGGCAGATGCGATCGCCTCGTAAAATCTCTGACTGGGTAGACTGCGGGCAAATGCTAAAAAGCCTTCATCGTCCAATGGTGGAAAATCTTTGTTATAGCCGCCTAGTGTAGCAATCCATTCTCCTCCCTCAATTCTGGCTAAATATCCCAACCTTGTATTATCCGGTGGCGATTGGGAAATTAACATAATTTTCCAATCTGCATCAAATCCTGCGGGAGCGCGGTAGCGGCGCGTTGCATAACCGAGAAACGGATTGACAACGGTTTCAGGCGGTGGGGTAAATCCCGCGCTTTCTAGCCATTGTGGTGCTTGGGAACGACGACCGCTAGCATCGACAATTAATGTAGCAAAGAGTTCGCTTTCCGTGCCTTCACCGACTGGACGTAAGTGAATACCTGTAACGCGATCGCCATGAGAATCTCGCACCAAACCCGTTGCGCGATGTTTGGCAATAATTTCAATATTGGGTATTTCTAAAATGCGCCGTCTAATTGCCCACTCTAGCAACGGACGGCTGCAAGTGCAGGAAATAATTTCTGAGGCAGATGTCGTGTTGGCACTCCAGTTACCGTAAGAAAAGTGATGAAACTCCCGCAACCAATCAATTGATAGTGCGCCAGCAGCGGAGAGTTCAGCACCGATTCCCGGAAAAAGTTCTTCTAATATTCTGTACCCTTTGGCAAACAAAACATGAGGTTGCACTGATTGGGGTACGCCTTTTCTAGCTTGAGGCTGGCTGGGTAGCATATCTGTATCAGCGATCGCGACAGTAGCAAAATCATCTGCTAGTACCCGTGCAGCCAGCATACCAGCAATGCTTCCTCCTATGACAACAGCACGATCTTGCCCGTGTCTCCGTGTTGAGTTCATCATCGCAGTATTTCGGCTAAGTGTTGGCGCAAAATCGTCTGAATCTGTTGACGAACTTCGCTTTCACTCAAACTAGCATCAACTCGTACAATGCGGTGTGGATCTTGTCGAGCTAATTCTGAATATCCCTGTTGAACGCGACGATGAAAGGCGATCGCCTCTTGTTCGATGCGGTCGTTGCTTCCCCGTCCTTTAGTTCTGGATAAACCGACTTCTACATCGAGATCTAACCAAATTGTTAAGTCGCTTTCCAGCCCAGCAGTTGCGATCGCGTTGAGTTGATGGATTAAATTTAAGTCTAAACCGCGACCGTAACCTTGATAAGCAATCGTGGAATCGGTATAGCGATCGCACAGAATAATTGTGCCAGAGGCGATCGCCACCTTGAGCGTTTCTTCTACGTGCTGAGCGCGATCGGCGGCGTACAATAACAATTCAGTCGTGCTGAGTATGGGTGCTTCACCTCTAGATTCCAGCAGCAAAGAGCGCAGTTTTGCCCCTAATTGAGTCCCCCCTGGTTCCCTGGTTACGATGACATCTCGCTTAGGAGTCGTAGAGCTTAAAATTTCCCGCAGCCAGGATTGTGTGGCTTGAATTTGTGTTGTCTTGCCACTACCTTCAACACCTTCAAATACAATCAGTTTGCCTGGTAAGTTCAAATTCGTTCTGTTTTCTCGATCGGTTATCAGTTATCAGTGGGAAGGGAGCAGGGAGTAGGGAGCAGGTATCTAGATGATTTAGGATCGAGATTATCTACTAGAAATAGCGGCTTTGAGACTGCGGCAAAATTCAGCGATCGCGGCGAGTCCTTGTTCTGGTGTCCCCTCCGCCAGACGCTTCACTATGGCACTACCTACAATGACTGCATCTGCACCCCACTGTTTTACTTGTGCTGCGTGTTCTGGCTGAGAAATGCCGAAGCCAATTCCTATTGGCTTATCGCTCATCTGCTGAATTTGTTGTAACAAGTCCTGCACTCGTGCTTCTAATCCAGTTCTGATCCCAGTAACGCCAGTCACGCTCACCAAATAAATAAATCCTTGAGAATGCTGCGCGATCGCTTCAATTCGTTCTACCGAGCTGGTAGGAGCTACTAGTAGTATGACTTCTACACCGTATTGAGTTGCCACCTGCAACAGGTATTCCGCCTCTTCTAGGGGCAAATCTGGTACGACTAATCCTGCTACCCCTGCTTGAGAGATCTGTTGAAAAAACGACTCGATTCCTCGGTATAAAATCGGGTTGTAGTAATTAAATAAAATAATTGGCGATCGCAAATCTGACTTGACAGCCGCGACTATCTCCAATACTTGCTCTAACTTTGTTCCCCGTTGCAAAGCGCGGGTAGCTGCTGCTTGAATCGTGGGTCCATCAGCCAGTGGATCGGAGTAGGGAACGCCCAACTCTATGAGATCTGCACCTGCCGCATCCAAAACCCGTAGTGCCTCAGCGGTCGTTGCTAAGTCAGGATCGCCAGCTGTAATAAACGGGATTAAGGCACACTCTTGGCGATCGCGCAAAGACTTAAAACACTCGGAAATAGCAGTCATAAAATAGGGGTTACGAATTAATCTTTTCTTCTTTTTCCAGTTCAGCTTGCAGCTTTTCCAGTTCTTCCGGTGAGAGTTCGTCTAACTTTTTTTGCCAGAAAGCTTCTTCATAGGCGCTTCGCTGCTGGTGATAGGTCATCTTCTTCCCCATCACGCGAAAGACATAGCTTAGCAGCCATCCAATTAAACCACCTACTAATAATAGCTGGCTCCAGATACCAGCTTCTAGATTATCTAAGCCAGCAACTTTTAAAGCAACGTATGCTAAGCCTCCAGCAGCAAAGACTCCTAGAGTCACTCCGATCGCGTCAATTCGTCGCATTGCAACTGTGTCAACCACTCCTATGTAATTCTTTACCTATGTCTGAATTTGGCGGCGCTTGGGTCGAAAGTTGAGAAAGGGCGATAAAACCAACAAACCTGGGAAGAAAAAGAATACCATAAAGTACATAAAACCGCGCTCGAAGGAAGTAGCCGTGTACCACCTGAGATTTAAGTAGAGCAGTAGTGCAATTGGGACGACAAGCAAGTATGCTCCTGCCAAAGCTAAGTACAGTAGGGCTACCATCATAAATTTTTTCCCAAGTAGGTATAAATGAACGAGCGATCGCCTGAGGCGAGTTCTTTGTTAACTAAGGTGTATTCCCTGTTTTTAGATATTGTACCGCTCTTCAGTTATCAGTTATCAGCGATCGGTGAGGTGAGTGGCGAGTGGCGAGTGGTAAGTTGTTCCGACTTACGAGTTTTCCCTTGTCTCCCCCCTCTCCCTTGTCTCCCTTGTCCCCACACCTACTTTCTTTTTTTTAGTTGCATAAATTTCCCTTTAGTGCTGGAATAGTAAAGCGGGGTAGACAACCCTGTCACAACTCACACTGATAGCTAAGGGGGCGTGGCGGAATGGCAGACGCTACGGACTTAAAATCCGTTGACCTTAAACGGTCGTGAGGGTTCAAGTCCCTCCGCCCCCATAAGATACTTTAAAAACCTCCGCTAACAGCGGAGGTTTTTGTGCTTTAATTACGTGTTTACGTGTTTACGTGTTTTCTCCGATTGCAATTGTCTGCCAACTTTTCTATTGAAATAGCTAGAAACTATCCCGGAATATTACTCAGAAATCTTCCTTTGTCGAACCCTTCTACCCGTAATTTTACGGATACTTGTTTACCACATGTTTACGCTAAAATTGCACAGAAATACTCTACTGTACTAAAACTTTTTAAACTATAGTTCATACTATATAACACCTAATTCGAGCGCGAACAAAATCGCTTCCTACATGGAAAGGCATTGTATGGTTAAGCCTACTATCTTCGATGCTACTGGTTCGTCCAGCGAAGCACAAACTGCAAGCAATCTTACCTCGCGGCAAACAAGCAACTTTGAAGAAGCACAGGAAACTATCTATGCTTACTTGTTAGATATTATTAAGCAGTGGTCGCCTGAAAATGTTTTGAAGGAATTCAGATATCTATTTATTCAAGATGACGATCCAATCAACTCCAATGTCATCCGCTCTATATATGAAATTGTGTTTGCCAACGATCGCCAAGAATTTCATTATACGCTCAAACGGTCGTGTTATATTCTCGTCAATAACTGGGTTTCTAAAAGAAAATTTAAATACATCCAACAGCTACTGGAAATTTTAAACGATCCGATTACTAAGCGAAAGTCTCTTTCGCCAATGGTCGATCGCTTAAGAGGTTGGATACAAGCTTTTGCTAAAAGCGACGATTATCAAAAATTAGAATTGTATGCTCAGGCTAAATTTCAAGAACACGCTCGTTGGAATTCTCGCTACGCACCCATCTTGCTCTCAACTCAATATAACGACTTAAGAAACCCAATCGAACAACGAGAAGCAGCGAGAAATAGAGCATTACAACTACGATGTAGATTCAAGTTTGATTTAGCGATGTATATGGCACGGTTTGAATCTGCTGGAATCGACAGCCAAATTCAAAATCCAACAGATGTGGGAGATGATATTCTCCGAGTCATTAAGTTTATTGTAGCTAAACGCGATACTTATAGCTATACAAACATGGCTAACGTATTTAGCAAAACAACTCAAGGACAGAACTACAAGAAGTTTAAGCAAAGTTTAAAAGATTATTTACTCTGCTATGGAGAAAGTCAGGAGTTCTCTGATACCTTAAAACTCAATTTATGGCATAAATTAGATTCGTTATATGAAACCTGGCACGACCAGCCGCTAACCGATACAATGTTGTTGAAAACATGCAACAAACTAATAGACTATTTAACAACAGATAAACGAAAACAGCCTTCACCGCTACTAGAATCATTAATATCGCAAGGTAATCCGCTTACAGTTGTCATACTTCTATTGAAGATTGTTTTAATTTGTCAACCCGCACGAATACGTTTAGAAGCTTGTGTCGCTGACTTAATTATGTATTATGAAAAGTCTCCAGAAAGTTGCGTTTGGATGACTAATTTTATTGAAATTTTCACGATTATCTTTGCCATTTATGCAGACAATATGACAATATCAGTTAAATGATATCTGATTAACTTTGTCGAACATTTGCAGGGTGAGCAATGCTCACCTGATGTCGAGCGATATTTGTCGGGCGAACAATATCCACATAGTTATAAAAGTACCTATTATTCGCTAATGATTGAAAATTGCTACTATCTGTCATTCATCATTGATGATTTGCAGGTAACCAACAACCAACTATCAATTACCAACTATCAATCTCTCATTTAACCAAGCCAGTCCCGCTCCAGCAGCTTCAGCAGTAATACTAATAAAGCGATATAAAGCGATCGCGCTAATGACTGCACCAGCAGAAAAACTGTGTTGCAATAAAGCGATCGCCGTGACTTCAAAGACTCCTAAACCTCCAGGCGCACCAGGAATTACTAATCCCAATACCCAAGCTAAACTAAAAGCAGCAAATAATAAAGGAATACGCTCTATTGATAGCGGAATTATAGCTAGTAAAGTTAGTAAAAAACCCGTTCCTCGCAATCCCACGAAACCCAATTCTCCTAATAAAGGTCGCCAAGGGTAGCGTTTAATTTGGCAGAGAACGCGATCGCTTGTATTTGCAGTCGATTTAAATTTCATTCGACTGAGCAGCCGCATCGCCAAGTTTAGCAAATCAGGGTGAATTGCTAACAATACCCCAGCCAAGACAAAAAATAGTAACAATTGGATATAACTTTGAGTTAGAGCGATCGCCGATTGGATTCCTAGCAAAGCCAACACGATTGCGGCAGCCGCCATTAATAGAGGTTCTAACAATACGCTTAAAGCTGCTATGCTGGTAGGAATACCAGCAGTTTTTGCCGCAGAAATTCGACCGTAGTAATGCCAGACATTCCCTGGTAAATATTTAGCAATATTTGTTTGCAAATAAACTCGCACGAATTGAGGAATATTGACGGTCTGGTTGAATTCCTCCAATATCCAAGTCCAGACCCATCCAGACCAGATATGGGCGAATAGAGTTACACCTAAAGCGGTCGCTAAAGTTAGCCATCCTAAAGTAGCAATCCGAATTGCTGCTACTTCTTGCCAATTGTTTTTGAAAGCTGTTATTAAGAAAAACAAAGTCCCGCCTAGTATTATCCAGCGCAAGTAAGGTTTCAGGCGTGACAAAATGTGCTGCATTCAGTTTCCAATGTGAATCTCTCTTGAGTTAGAAACAAATTGAACTATAGCGATTGCAAAATGCACCCTTTGCTAGAGGTAGCGATCGTTCGTAAATGCTTAAGATTAGCAATCGTTGGTCAAATTCGAGCCACTTTATACAATAACGCCAAAATGCTCTTGACACACATATAAGTAAGTCTAATTGAAAGCATGAAATTTAGCACGCGGCTGGGATTAACAGTACTAGTGTTTATTGCAGCACTTAGACCAAGGGCATTTGGCGGACTGGTTCAGTAAATAGGAGGGTTTTATGCAAAAGTTAACTACTTTGTTCAAAAAACTAAGATTGCGCCAAGTGCTGACAGTATGCCTAGTTGGTGTATTACTGATCTTCAGCACAGCTTGTAGCAATGCAACGACAGCCCAAGGTACAAATCCTAACAACCCTGCTGTACAAGCGGGTGGAAACAATAATCCTCACAAAAATCCTGGGGTTAACTACAACAACGTAGATAAATATACTACCGATCCCACAGTTAAAGAGACACCCGATAAATCGCCAACTAATCGCGCTAGTTTAGATGGATATTCTCTGCTGGTAGCAGCGAATAGTGAAGGAATTCTTTACCCTGGAGCAGAAACCCCAGCCGGTAGAGCAGCAAAAGAAACTGAATTACCAATCAAAACAGCGAAAGACTTTAAACAACCCGAAGCAGGCGGGTTAAACCAAAGAAATGAAGATTTAGGAGAGCGGATCGGTAACCGCTTAGAAAAGGTGCAAGAAGCTTTTAAAGAGGCATCGGAGTTTACTCAAGAAAAAGCAGCAGAAGGTAGCAGAAGACCAGAAGCTCAAAGCAATCCTGCTTTAGGTCAATAGGTTCCAATCGAGTAGCAAAATTTTGTGGCGAAACAAGAACAAAAAACATCTTGCTCTCACAAATAACTCTATCCAAATTAAAGGGAGTATTAACATGAACAGGATCGTAACTGCTGTGAAAAAAGTCCATCTGGGACGAATTTTACTTACCTGTATTGCAGGAGTTTTACTCTTCGTCAGCACTGCTTGCTCTAGTGCTGTACAAGCAAAGAGTCCTGATGCAGGAGTTGTGACTGGAAGAAGACAGAATGTTCCTGCTGGGAAATTAGCCGTCCCAGGACAGAAGAATCCTAGACCAGAAGTTCCAGGTGGTACGGCAACTTCTCCCGATTCCGGCGTGGTGAATAAGTTCGAGGGAGGACCGACAATGAATGAATTTAGCGATGTCGATCCCAGAGCCAGAGATTTAGAGAAGGCAGCTAACAAAAAGGCTAATGCCTTAATCGAAAATGCCGAGCGCAACGTCATCGACCAAACAAGTGATGTTGGCGAAAACACCAAGCGAATTCTAGGTAAAAAAGGAGAGAACGCCGAAGATTTCGGTAAGAACGTTAGCCGAAATACTGAGAGTCTCCAAGACAAGATTAAAGGCACTGCCGAAGATCTAACAAAAGGTGCAAAGCGCGGTACGGAAAATATCAAAGACAACACCTCTGATGCTCTAAGGGGAGCAGACAGAAATGTCAGCCGCGCGACTGAAGATGCCAAAGATACAGCTAGAAATTTAGGCAAGAGCGCGCAACGCAAAGCTGACGAAGCCGGACAAGCTGCCAGAGATGCAATTGACTAATTGTCTCACATAATTTCTGTTGCTAAGGGTGGGTATATGCTCACCCTAATTTTTTGCCAGAAATAAACTCAGTAACTCAATCCACATTATTAGCCATTAGCCGAGATCTCGAAAATATTTTCATTCCGAATTCCGAATTCCGAATTCTGTTCGTGCCAAGCTTGCAGCGCTAATCGATGAACTTCTCGCCAAGGGAGATCGTGCTGTCGAGCAATTTGCAAACAATCTTCGTATTCTGGCTGAACGTTAGTAATTTGACGCTCTGTGGCTGTACCAGTCCAAGCAATTTTAACTCGCACCGTACCGTATTTGATTGTTACAGATTGGATTTCGCGCTGTAAAGCCAGCCGTTGTTGAGTATAGCGGCGAATACCTAAAGTTGTAGTTTCTCGAAAGACGATCGCCCCAAGATCGGCAATTTTGTCAGGGTGGCAAATCACAGTGAGCAAAATGCCAGGGCGAGATTTTTTCATCCCAATTGACTGTGTAAAAACATCCAATGCTCCAGCCGCTAGCAGCGCCTCCAAGACGTAGCCAATCGCCTGGGGGTTAAGATCGTCGATCTGGGTTTCCAGTACCGCGATCGCCTCTAGAAAGGGGCTAGTATTCGATCCTTGTAGGGGCGCATCATGCAACGTCTCCACACCCAGCCACAAGCGCAGAATATTAGGGATCGGTAAATTAATAGAACCCGCACCCTGTCCGATCCGCTGTATCGTCATAGCGGGTGGAGAGCCAAAATCTGTAGCTAAAGTGGTGGCGATCGCGGCTCCCGTAGGCGTAACTAATTCCTTTTGGATACCATTGCTATAAACCGGACAATTGCGCATCTCCCACAACTTCAACACCGCTGGTACCGGAACCGCCATCAGTCCGTGGGCGGCTTTAACTGTCCCGCCTCCCGTGGGTAAGGCAGAACAGTAAATTTTATCTATCCCCAACCAATCCAAACCCAAGCAAGTACCGACAATATCTACAATTGCATCCACCGCACCGACTTCGTGAAAGTGGACTTTCTCTGGCGCAATACCATGCACTGCTCCTTCAGCAACAGCTAGCTGACGAAAAACAGCTAAACTCCAAGCTTCAGCACGAATCGGTAAATTAGCTTTGAGGATTAAATCTTCAATCTCGGGCAAATGACGACCGTGATGATGGGTATGACGGTCGTGGCGGTGATGCTCGTCGCCTAATAAATCAACATGAAATTTTGTTGCTAACTGCCCGTTACGGTGGACGGAATCAACCCTGAGTTGATATTCCCGTTCGATTCCTAAACCCTGAAGCTGTTCTTGTAAGTATTCTAGCGGCACGCCAGCATCTACCAGCGCTCCTAAGCACATATCACCAGCAATGCCAGTAGGACATTCGAGGTAAGCTAGTTTTGTCATAAGTTAGTGATGAGTGGTGAGTGGTGAGTAGTAAGTGGCGAGAGGCAAATTTTGAATTTTGAATTTTGACTTCTCCCCCTTGTCTCCCTTGTCTGTTCCCCTACTCCCTGCTCCCTACTCCCTACTCCCCGATCATGGCTACAGTCTACACAATTCATCCCGACAATCCTCAGCCTCGCACTGTGGAAGAACTTATTGCAGCGTTGCGCGATGGTGCAGTCATGCTCTATCCGACTGATACCGTCTACGCGATCGGCTGCGACCTTAATTCTAAATCGGCAGTGGAGCGAGTGCGCCAGATCAAACAGCTATCAAATGATAAGCCGCTAACTTTTTTGTGTCCTTCTCTGTCTAATGTGGCAACTTATGCGATCGTCAGCGATCCTGCTTACCGGATTATGAGGCATTTAATCCCAGGATCTTATACTTTTCTGCTCCCTGCCACCAAGCTCGTACCGAAATTAGTCCAAAATCCTAAGCGCAAAACAACCGGAATTCGAGTACCAAACCATAAAATTTGTGCTGCTTTATTAAATGCTTTGGGTAATCCGATTATTTCTACCTCAGCTCACTTGCCTCAAAATGGCAACGGGCGCTCTGCTCCGGCTGAAGCTAACTTATCGCGAGTCGAGTTATTCGATCGCCTAGACAAAATAGTAGATGCGATCGTCGATGATGGCTCGGAGCCAGAAGATGAAGTCTCGACAATTATTGACATGACGACAGACGAACCAGAGATTATCCGCCAAGGTAAGGGCTGGGAAGCTGCCGTAGCATGGGTGTAATAAATTCAAAATTCAAAATTCAAAATTCAAAATTAGTTTGTACCCCACACCCTACACCCAGATAGCGCCAGTTGCTCATGGGGGAACCCCCAAGACCGCACTGGCTCCCCCACACCCTTTCTTCACTGATAACTGGTCACTGATTACTGAATTGACTCATCGAAAATTCTCATCAGCCGAATCGTGCCATTAAGTGTATTGTTTTGCTAAGTTAGTCTTAACATATTGAAAAGAAAGACTTCCCTCAGATCGCTGCGATCGCTCCAAATTGAGTTTCAATTGTGGAATAGGTAACGAGCGATACACAGGCGTAAGTGGGCAGTATGTTAGAGAAATTAAACGAACGTCTATTCGTTCTGAGGCGGTTATGGCTGTCTATTGTGCCCAGTCTTCTAATTCATTGAGCCAGCAGTTGCAGAGAGTTTTTCAGACAATTGATGCTGAAAGTTGCCCGCTAACTTTCAACTTCCACATGCACACGGTATATTCTGACGGTAGGTTAGAACCGGAAGAAGCGATCGAGCAAGCAATTTCAATCGGGCTGCGAGGATTGGCAATTACCGACCACCATACTATAGGTGGGTATCGCGCTGCTCAGCGTTATTTAGCCCAAAGGCAATTGCATCATCCAGATTTAGAAGGCTGCGTGCCTCAATTGTGGAGTGGAGTTGAGATTAATGCCGGATTGTTAGATACAGAAGTGCATATTCTGGCATATGCATTCGACCCCCAACACGCACGTATGCAGCCCTATCTCCAAAGACGTACTGCAACCGGAGAAGCATATTGTGCTGCTAGCATTATTAGTGCAATCCATGAAGCAGGGGGATTAGCAGTGTTAGCTCACCCAGCTCGCTACAAGCGATCGCCTTTCGATCTAATTGCTGCTGCTAACCAACTGGGAGTTGATGGAGTCGAAACATACTACGCTTACAACAATCCCCATCCCTGGAAACCTAGCCCGAAAGAAACTCAACAAGTACGCGCTCTGGCTCAACAGTACCACTTGTTAAATACCTGCGGTACGGATACCCACGGTCGTAGCATTCTCCAGCGGCTATAACTAGGGATTAGAAGGATTAGACTTCAAAATTCAAAATTCTGAAACTCCTATACGGGCGAGTTGAGCAACAGATTCAGGACTCCTATCATAAGGCGAGAGCTACGTTCAAAACCCGCCCCTACGACTTCTGGCTTGCTGACAACTAATAACTGGTCACTGGTCACTGGTCACTGGTCACTGGTAACTGAACTTGTTCCCAAGCACTCCCTTTGTAGCCGTAGGAAAATATTTCTGGATGAAGAATCTCGGCGAGAATTTCTAGGGAATCGACTAAGCGTGGACCCGGACGGTTGAAATAAGCATTACCGTCCGTAGCATAGACTCTGCCACTTTGAACTGCTCGTAGCTGCTGCCATTCTGGGCGCTGCGTTAGAGGCAAAATTTCTGCCTGGGTACGGGTGAGGTCAAGACCGCAAGGCATGACCACAATAATACTTGGATCGGCAGCTATCAGGTTTTCCCATCTTACTTGAGCAGAAGCTTGACCGGAAACGCTAAATAAGGATTGACCCCCGGCGATCGCCACTAGTTCGGGAATCCAGTTACTTGCTACCATGAGAGGATCGATCCACTCAATGCATACGACTGTTGGTAATTCTGACACCGATAGCCCACGAACCTTTTGTCGACCAATTTCAATCCGCGACTGAATATTTTCAATTAATCTATTTGCATCGACTCCGAGCGTCTGAGCTACACGCTCTATATCTGCCCACACGTCTGCTAAAACGTTGGGTTGAAGAGAGATGATCTGAGGTTGAGAATGCGTTAGGTTAGCAACTGCTTTTTCTACTTCACCCAGACTTACTGCACAAACATCGCACTGGTCTTGAGTGACTATATGGGTTGGCTGTAACTGTTCTAAGAGGTCGGTTTCAATTTGGTAGATGCTAAGTGCTGATTGGATTAATCGATCGACATCCTGATGAATCTCAGCGCTACTACCATTAGAATTAATTCGCGCCCGCGTACAAGCCGGACGATTGAGTATTTCTGGAGGAAAATCGCATTCGTGCGATCGCCCGACCACCACGTCTGTTAGACCCAATGCTGCTAAAATCTCGGTAGCACTAGGAATCAGCGAGACTATTCTGAGATCTTGCTTTTTCATCAGTCGCTCCTACATCTCAACTTGAATCCTGTAACTTCAACGTTAAACTCGGTTTTTAAGCAAAAAATTATACAATTAGCACAAATATTTATTAACTATAATCAAATTCTACTTGAGATGGCACTGCTATTAATCAATCTCTGGTATTACATCCAAATAGTTGATGGGAAACTCTTATATATCGCCTCTTGATGCTAAAAAGCTATTTGCTTTCTAATGAAATCATCTAAAAAAACATGCAGAAACATGCCACTTAAAAACCTACTAGCTGAAGAACCTGACTGAAAAAATAACTAAGAATTTCACGACTGAGAAAAATTTAGATCAGAGGCACGATAAAAAGTAGAGTTGGCGATCGCAGCTAAGATTGCCTCACTGCAAAACTACTAAAATTCCTGGGCTGAATGAGCAATCCTGAACGACAATCTGTAACGCACGTAAACCCACCTCCACTGAAAATATTATTAGTGGGACAGCCTAGTTTGGAGCGAAGGATTCGGGAAATGCTACGGGCAGTCCAAACCCCGTTACAACTCGTTTGGCAAGAGCGGGTGCAGGCAGCTTTAGCGGATCTCAAAACAGAATCAGCTAGTGTTGTCCTACTCGAACTCGATCGAGCTGGGCAAAAACTCAAACAATTGCGGTTAGCTTACCCGTACATGCCAATTGTTGTTTTAGGAGAAGACGAAGCAGAAAATGCCCAAAAAGCATTAGCCCAAGGAGCGCAGGAATATTTAGTCAAGGCAGAAGTAGAGGCGCAGGGATTACTGAGGGCATTGCGCTATGCAATCGAGCGCCAGCAGTGGCAAACTCAGTGGCTACAAACTCAATACCAGCTGAAGCAAGCCGAGGAAAAGTTAAGCCTTTACCAAGAAATTATTGCGAATTCTAATAACGCGATCGCAATTTATGACTCTCAAGGCAATTTTGTCGAACAAAACGCCGCTCACCGCACTCTAATAGGGTACGAAGATGAAGAACTGTGCGGGCAGACAAGAGACGAAATGTTCTCGCAAGCACAGGTGGCGGAGATTTCTACGCAATTACAAAATGGTGGCAGTTATCGGGGAGAAGTGACTCTGCACCATCGGCAAGGATGGTTGGTGACAGTAGAGTTATTTGCTTTTCCCCTGCACGATCGCTCGGGAGAACCAGTTTACTACGTAGGGATTGGACGAGATGTCACGGAAAGGTTGCAGGCAGAATCTACCCTCAAAGAACGCGATCGCCTGTTGGCAGCTGTCGCCACCGCTAACAATCACCTGCTAACCACCACAGATTTCTCTGCTGCCATCACCCTAGCCCTAGCAACTTTGGGTCAAGCCTGTGATGTCGATCGAGTTTACGTATTTGAAAATCATCTTCATCCAAGCACGGGTGAACTCTTAATGAGTCAGCGATTTGAGTGGACTAGTTCTACCATCATCGCTCAAATCGATAATCCAGAATTGCAAAGCCTGTCTTATCAGACCTGCTCTCCTCTATGGTATGACAACTTAGTTGCAGGTAAACCAATTGGTGGACTCGTCAAAAATTTACCGGCGCACGAACGCGAAGTTTTAGATCGGCAACAGATTATCTCCATTTTAGTCGTGCCGATCTTTCTCGAAGGTCAATTTTGGGGTTTCGTCGGCTTTGACGACTGCCATCGAGAACGTCAGTGGACGGAAACCGAACGAGCGATCCTTAGCGCCGCAGCGGGTAGCATTGGTGGTGCGATCGCGCGCCAGCAAACAAAAGTGGCGCTTCAAGAAAGCGAATTGCAATTCCGTGCCATTTTTGAACATTCTAGTATTGGGATCGGTCTTTCAGACTTGAAAGGAGGACAGATTGATAGCAATCCAGCCCTGTGTCACATTCTGGGTTACAGTCGGGAAGAACTGTTAAAAATGAGTTTTACTGACTACACTCATCCAGATGATATCGCCGCAGATGTCAAACTTTTTTACGAACTGGTAATGGGTCAACGCGATCGCTACGAGATCGAAAAACAATACATTCGTAAAGATGGTTGTCAAGTGTGGTGTCGCCTGAATCATTCACTAGTGCGAGATAGTGCGAATCGCCCTCAGTTTGTTATTGCTTTAGTAGAAGATATTACCATCCACAAACAGATAGAAAATCATCTACGCGATAGCAAGGAAGCAGCAGAAGCAGGTAGTCGGGCGAAAAGCGAATTTTTGGCAATTATGAGCCATGAACTACGCACGCCTTTGAATGGAGTTTTAGGGCTATCGCAGCTGCTAGGGCAAGAGTTATTTGGTAGTCTCAATGCCAAGCAAAAAGAATACGTGAGTTGCATTCACAGTAGTGGCGAACACTTACTAGCTCTAATAAACGATGTCCTCGACCTCTGCAAAGTCGAAGCAGGTAGGGAAGAACTCACGCTGGTGCGACTAAATGTTAAGGATTTATGCACTTACTGTTTGAGTGTCGTACGCGATCGCGCCGTTGCCAAGCAGTTGCAATTAGTCAGTGAAATCGATCCGCAAATCGATAGCTGCATTGCTGACGAGCGCCGTGTCAAGCAAATGCTATTAAATTTACTCGCTAATGCAATTAAGTTTACTCCCAAGGGGCAAGTATCGCTACGGGTAGAACAAGTCAACCAGGGAATTGCTTTTAAGGTTGCAGACACAGGAATAGGCATTGAGCTATCGCAGCTAAACCTATTATTTCAGCCGTTCAAACAGCTGGATAGTCGATTAAACCGACAGTATGAAGGCACGGGATTGGGTTTATCGTTAACCCGTAAGTTAGCGCGGTTGCACGGCGGCGATGTCACTGTCCGCTCGACTGTAGGTAAAGGCAGTGAATTTACCCTATGGTTGCCAAACGCTTACCCAAACGATCTATGTCAAGAGCCAGCCAAGGAGCGATCGCTTCTATCACCAACCGAACCAAAGCTATCCCGTAAACGTCCTGCTAGCAGATGTCGATCGCCAATCGCTAAACGGATTCTCATTGTAGAAGACGACGATCGCAGCGCCCTACTATTGCAAGACTACTTTGAGATCGTCGGCTACCAAGTCAAGCATCTCAAACACCCTCAGAACTTTCAGGGGATGTTATATCTCTACCAGCCAGATTTACTGCTATTAGACGTACAGCTACCAGGCGGTGTGTCAGGAATGGATTTGCTCTGCAGTTTGCGCCAGCAACCAGAGTGGCAAAAATTACCTGCGATTATTCTTACCGCTTCGGTAAAGGCAGGAGAACGCGATCGCTTTTTAGCAGCTGGAGCCGACGACTACTTCAGCAAACCCATAGGCATTGCTCAAATTGAAAAAATCTTGATGCAGTATTTAAGCTAGTGTCTGGTAGCTAGTAGCATTGATTGTGCGGTGCTTCCTGAGCAGTTTTTGCCGTACCACCAACCAAAACGATTGGATTAGCACCACCGTTGTGAATGTCGTATTGACCGTTATTATTGAAGGTGTTGCTGCCAGCTAAATCGACCCGTGCTTGAGAACAAGCCGCGATCGCAATTCCATCCCTTTGATTATTTTCGATCGCGTTGTTGCGTAGTACCGGACGCGCTTCTTGAGAAACAAAAATTCCATCTCTGTTGTGAATAATTTTGTTTTCCACGACTATAGGTGCAGCCGTACCACTAATCGCTAGTCCGAAACCAGTGTCTTGAAACAGGTTGTTGCGAATCTCTCCTTGAGCTTCGCTAGCTAAAGACATGCCGTTACCACCATTTTTCACAAAGATATTTGCGGCAATTTTAGGTGTAGCAGTCCCAGTGACAAAAATTCCTTCTCGATGGTTGTTGGTGAAGGTGCTGTGCTGTACGGTGGGATTAGTTGATTCAATCCACAATCCCGTCCCGCGTAAGTTGGAGTTACCAATTGTCACACCAATAATTGTGCTATCTTTTTCAGCAACGACAGCAACATTCTGACGCGCAAACGTACGGCTGAGATAGCGTCCGCCACCATTAATCACAACGTTCTGACCGTTAGTAGCAATATCACCTTTGAGCGTTACACCTGATTTGAGTTGTAGGGGAAATACTTCACCACTGTGAGCCGAGTACGTACCAGCAGCTAACTGAATTAGGGTTCCAGTGTGTGCTTGTTTTAAAGCAAAAGTGATAGTACGGAACGGAATTGAGGGGTCTTTACCCGCTGTGGTAGCATCTATACCTGTTGCAGAGTTAACGTAAATTACCTGCTGACTCGGTAGGGTTTTGACTCCAGAAATAGAAGCTTGGTGCTGTAAGGGATTTGGTTGTGCTTGGGTGGGAAAATTCACCATACCAATACACAAAGATCCGGCGATCGCGCCAACTTGACAAAACCTGATGATTGTGGGAAAGTTCATATCTATCCTAGACTTATACTTCCTGATTGATTGCGTGCCAGCCTGACTTACAGCAGTTGGAGGAGAAGATGCACGTCTTCAGCAGGTATTAACCTACAAATTGCGATCGCGACAAACTGCGATCGTCCTCTTGCTACTAAAAAAGTAATTAGCTGTGTTATTTGATATTTCTCGTGAGGTTTCTCCTGCTACCGTTTGCTCACTCAGAAACGCTTTCACACACCACAATTGAAAGCTCGTCCACACACCAGAATTAACTAGGCAGTTAAGGAGTACCCAGCGCCTAAACTTGCGACTGGCTTAATTCGCAGCAGCAACCTTTATGCACTGATGAAATAAACCTTAAACTCTCAGCTCTGGCTTTGACAGTCGGTAAAAGTCATCAAGTATGTCAGTCAGAAAAAGTCATCACGAAGTCGTAAGTTGTAAGTCGTAAGTCGTAAGTTGGAGTGGCTCAAGTGCTATGAGGTTTGCTACAACCACGAATGTCTGATTTTTGTCAATTAACAAAATATTAAAATTGCTGACTAAAAGAAAGATTAGTGGTTATTCTTATTGGTCATTGGTCATTGGTCATTAATCATTGGTCATTTGTATTTTCCCTACTCCCTACTGCCTCTCAATGGATGTCGAATTAGGCTTAAGGATTGTCGAGCAAATTTTAGATAAAAAACACTTGTCTAAAGTGCAGGAAATTTTATTGCAACAGTCTTTGGTAGGACATTCTTACATAGAAATTGCTAAATCTTCTGGCTATGATGCTGGCTATCTCAAAGATGCAGGTTCTCAGTTGTGGCAAATTCTCAGCCACGCTTTAGGAGAGAAAGTAAGCAAAAATAATCTGGCTGCTGTACTAAAACGTAATTCTTGTCGTTACGGACATACAGAGCCAGACAGACAATTCAATTCACAATTAAATTCCACTTTCTATTCGACTTCCGACTCCTCAGTACGGGCGCAAAGCCGTGCGCCCCTAACAACTTCCGATTCCCAACATCGAAAACCAGAGATTGACATTTCTTGTTTCTACGGACGCAGTACCGAATTATCTTTATTAGAACAATGGATTTTAGGTGACGATAACTCCATTTCACGCTGTCGTGTATTAGCAATTGTGGGAATGGGTGGAATTGGTAAAACTGCTTTATCTACTAAGTTAATAACTCAGATTCAGGATAAATTTGACTGTACAATTTGGCGATCGCTACAATCTGCACCTTCTCTATCTGAATTATTATCAGACATAATTCCCGTCCTGACTCAACAACTCGATCCTTATCTTCCAGAAAAATTGGGCGATCGCATTTCACTTTTACTCTCTTATTTACGTCAGCAGCGCTGTCTTTTAATCTTAGATAGTTGGGAAACAATTCTGACTAGCAACGATCGCTTGGGCTGTTATCGAGAAGGATTTGAAGGTTATGGGGAGTTGATCGAGCGTTTGGGTACAGAAATGCATCAAAGTTGCTTAATTCTCACTAGCCGAGAAAAACCTAAAGAAATTATCGCTTATTCAGGAGAAAAACTTGCAGTGCGATCGCTACAACTTACCGGACTACAAGTTACTGAAATTAATGCTATTTATCAGACGATTAATACCTTCTGGGGAACTCCTGAAGAATGGCAGCAACTAGTTGATTATTACAGTGGCAATCCGCTCAGCCTCAAAATAGTTGCATCTGCTATTCAAGCTTTATTTGACGGTAATATTTCTCAATTTTTGCAATGCTGGCGAGCGGAAGTTTTTATCCTTGATGGAATTCGAGATTTACTAGACTCCCAGTTTAATCGCTTGTCCGATTTAGAAACAGAAGTGATGTATTGGCTGGCGATCGAGCGAGAACCAGTTAAGGTAATCGAACTACAAGACGATTTACTTTCCATTCTCTCTAAACAGCAGCTTGTTAATACTTTAAATTCTCTTTGCCGTCGTTGTTTAATCGATAAAAATGGAGGAAAATTTATCCAGAGTCCATTGATTACAGATTATATTGTTGAAAAGTTTACTCAACAAATATATCAAGAAATAAGTTTAGAAGATAGAGAGGTTTTTGGCGATCGCCTATCATCAAAAAAACAATTTTAAGAGCTTATTAAATCGACTCTGAGATTTATTCATAAGAAATCGCTTTTCAATCTTTCAGCTTGGAAAAGGATTTGCTTCTCAAAAGTCTATCCAATGTCATAATGCTTAAAGCTCCCGTGATACAAACACCATAGAGGGGAATAAGCACAATTGGATAAGTCATTATATTCTTCATTAAAGGATCGTTCAGTAGAACGTTAAATGTGAAACCCGTACCAACTGCGATCGCAAAATCTAACATTCCAAAAAGGTGAAATACAAGATACTTACTACGACTTTCTCTTAATAATAAAACAAGCGGTACTAATAGACCCACTGCTAAATCTCCAAAACCAGCATCGATTGTAAACTGTGCTGGTAGCAGATTTTGGCTACCATAATGGAAAAATATCAGTGCTGCAACAATTCGCCATACATGATAAATCGTGAGATGTTTGAGGTCAATAGACCAAATATACGACCTAAAATCTTCACTGAGATAGTACACCAAAACTGGAATGGTAATACCTGCCATAACTAACAATGGAACCCAGTTTGTGTTGATGTTTGAGAGAATTCCGAAATACCCTGTAGCAAATACGGCAGTACCCCAAATTGTTAATATTGAAACAAACCAGCGTTCTGTAGTTACGTTTTTAGCATGGCTGTTTGTATTCATATAGACTCCTTGTGTTGAATAAAATTCTAAATTCGGGCAGTTTTCTCAATAAAAGTGTATATACACTTTTATGTTAAGAATGAGTGCATAAACTTTATTGAAATCATTAGCTTTCAGGTGCTAAGGATACGGTGTTAGACAAAGCCATTAGCAGCGAACTCCATTGTTGTTGACCTAATCCATCAATTACAGAAGTTTGCGCCCGTTCCCACAAAGGCAATGCTACAGCCAATGCATTGCGACCTTTTGCAGTCAGAGAAACAACCCGTATCCGCCGATCCTCACCTGGCTGAATGGTAACTAAACCTTCTCTTTCCAGTGGCTTCAGATTGCGCGTCAACGTTGTTCTATCCATAACTAAGAGATCGGCTAGATCGTTGATCGTTCCTGAACCTGCTTGAGCGATCGCTACTAATATCGTAAACTGAGTGATTAACAATCCACTCGGCTTGAGCTGCTCGTCAAAGAATTGCGTCACAACGCGAGTGGCTTTGCGGAGATTAAAACAGGTACAGGTATTAGCAACATTGCCTAACTGAATTAAATTGAATTGGGTGTTTTGCTCTGACATATTTTTAGTGTATATACACTTATTTGTAATGTCAAGCCATAGAGATACGCGATCGGGTTTTTGCGGTCAGATTACTCGATCTTCCCCGCAAACACGCGCTCTGCCGCACCCGTCATGTAAAGTTTTTGGTCGTGCGACCATTCAATTTGCAGACAGCCACCTGGAAGTTCTACAGTAGCAACGTGATCGCATTTTCCGGCTAACACGCCAGCTACCAGGGAAGCACAAGCACCCGTACCGCAGGCTAAAGTTGCTCCAGCACCGCGTTCCCAGACCCGCATTTTCAAGTAATCTCTGCTTGTGACTTGAATAAATTCCGTATTCGTGCGCTGGGGGAAAACGGGATGATGTTCAAACTGGGGTCCGATCTCCTCTAGGGGAATAGCAGCCACATCATCAACAAAGGTAATACAGTGAGGATTACCCATGCTGACACAAGTAACTGACCAAGACTGACCTGCAACGTTTAGAGATTGGTTAATAACTTTCTCTCCAGCAGCGACAAGAGTTGTCGGAATTTCCTCGGCTAACAATCTTGGTTCTCCCATGTCTACCTTGACCTGACCGTCAGCAGTGAGTTGGGGAACGATGATACCAGCTAAAGTATGAATGCGGAGGCGAGAGGTAGGATTGCTGATTTCCTCTAAATCTGCTAGAAATTTGGTAAAACAGCGAATTCCGTTACCGCACATTTCCGGTTCCGAGCCATCAGAGTTAAAAATCCGCATGGTGTAATCAGTGCCATTGGTTCCAGGTAGGGCGAAGATGACACCATCAGCACCAATACCAAAATGGCGATCGCATAATTTGACAGCTTGCTCTGGCGTAACGATTGGTTCGCTAGAGGCGCGATTGTCAATCAAAATAAAATCGTTACCTAACCCGTGATATTTAACAAATTCGATAGTCATGTTTAGAACGGTAAGTAGGGAGTAGGGAGTAGAGAATAGGGAGTAGGGAGTGGTTTAACAACTCCTGACTTGCAACTCCTCATTTTTAACTTTTAACTTTTAACTTTTAACTTTTGACTTCTCCAGTGACAACTGGAAGCCTAATCGAGGGAACTATCAATATATAGGAATTAAAGTTAAGTATAAACATGGCTAGCGACTACGATACAGCATTACCTAGTATTCGGCAGATACAATCTCTGATTAAAAGTCAGATTGTCGTAGAAATGAAACTCATGACAGGCGACTCGCTGACGGGTAGATTAGGCTGGCAAGATGCTAATTGCGTTTGCTTAATTGATGAAAGCGATCGCTCCACTATAATTTGGCGACAAGCGATCGCCTACCTCAGACCGAGAGTTAGGGAAATGAGAGACGAAGAATAATAGTATAGGGCGAAGCCTTATACTATTATTCTCTCCAACTATCCAACGGCAAATACTCCCGCAAAGCTTCTGCTTCTATAGCTTTCACCACTGGTACGCTGGAGAGCGGACTTGAAGTGACGGCTAGCAACTTTTGCAACTGCGTCATTGCCAAGTAACCGCCGCACAATAGCAAGCGATCGCCTGCCCGTAAAGCCATATTGCCATCGGGAAACCGCAGAAATTTACCGTCGCGGCGAATGGCTTGGACTTGTATGCCAAAACGACGGCGAATATCGATATCCGCCAAAGTTTGACCGATCGCGGGGCTATCAGCAGCTACCATCAACCAATGACAAGCAGCGTTGGCTTCTGGTACAGTTGCCTCGCTTTGAGCCAATTCCTCTAAAGCGGCTAATTCTTCTACTTCTCCCACTAACAATAGGCGATCGCCCTTTTCCAACATCGTCTTAGCATTGGGATAATCGACCTCTTGCCCGTTTGCCCGTTTAATTGCCATCAAACTCACCCCCGTCAAGTAGCGCAAGTCAGCTTCTTCTAGCGTCATCCCCGTGAGTGGCGAACCTGCTGGTAAGGCGTACCAACGGCTATTTAAATCTTGAGTAGCCTGCTGCAATTCGCGCGAAACTTGAGCCGCCGTCCGTTCTGGACGTAACTCTAGATAATGATGATTGCGAATTTGCTGCATTTCTTGCTGAATCGAAATCGGTGCTAAGCCAATCTGTGCTAGCAAATGACTAGCTAATTCCAAACTCGCTTCAAACTCCGGCTGTACGACCTCTCTCGCCCCTAATTGATAGAGTAATTCAATATCTTTATCTTTAGTTGCCCGTACTACCACATCGAGATCGGGCGATAATTCCAACGCCCGCTTCAGGCACAGGCGGCTGCTCATCGGATCGGGAAGGGCGATCGCCAGCGACTTAGCTCGTTCGACCCCTGCCTTTTCTAATACGTGTAAACTAGCTGCATTGCCATATACATAGGGTACGCCCGCCTCGCGGACTTGCTGAATTCGGCTTTCTGATTGGTCGATTACGACTACGGGGCGATCGCGTTCTTGTAACAAGCGCACTAAGTTTTTCCCAACCTGTCCGTAACCGCAGACGACAACGTGATTTTGTTGAGGCGTGTTGGCTGAGATTTCGAGTGGTAAATCTTGCCCCTCGATGAATTTTTTCAACCAAGGTAATTCCAATAACTTTGGCACGAGTCGCAACACGAAAGGCGTAAGAACGAGCGTAACGGCAGTCGTACCCAAAATCAGCAGGTAGACGGGACGGGACACCAAACCGAGCGATCGCCCTTCACTCGCTAATACAAACGAGAATTCTCCAATCTGAGCCAATCCTAATCCCGCAATCAAAGCTGTTTTCAATGGGTAACGGAAAAGCATGACTAAGGGCATGACAATTGCGAACTTACCCACAAAAACCAAAGCCACCAGTCCTAAAATTAACTCCAAATTTTGCCACAAAAACACGGGATCGATTAGCATTCCAATCGCGGCAAAAAACAGCGTCGCGAATATATCTCGCAGTGGCTCGACATAAGTTAGAGTCTGGTCGGCATACTCCACTTCAGAAATCATTAATCCGGCGACAAACGCCCCCATTTCAATCGATAGCCCCAAATGCTCTGTTAATAGAGCAATTCCCAGACACAGCGCTACGACTCCTAGTAAAAATAATTCTTTGCTTTCAGTTCGTGCCAACAGGCGTAATAGAGGAGGAATCAGCCAAATTCCGGCGGCAACAGCTCCGGCAGCAAATAAACCAATTCGCAGCAGTGCTGTTGCTACCGCTATACCAATTAACTGCGGCGGTTGGTCTAGTGCGGGTAAAACTGCCAGCATCAATCCCAGTGCTAAGTCTTGGACGACCAGAATTCCCAACATCACCTGTCCGTGAGAACTCGCCGTTTCGTTTCGTTCCATTAAGCACTTGAGGACGACAGCGGTAGAAGATAAAGATAAAATTGACCCCAAAAACACGCCCTTAGCAGGTAAGATTTCCCAGGCTCCTGCAACCCCACAGACCAATACCGTGACTAGAATTGTCAGGGCAATCTGCAATCCTCCTCCGCCAAGGGCGATCGCCTGCACTTTTTTTAATTCGGCAAATGAAAACTCTACACCCAAAGCAAACAGCAGAAAGGCAACGCCAAATTGAGCGAGAGTTTCAACTTGGACTAATTCCTTAATCAGTCCTAGTCCAGCTGGTCCTACAACCATGCCACCCAGCAAATAGCCCAGCAGTACCGGTTGACGGCATAACGCCGCCAGTAAGCCGCCACCTGCCGCTACTGCCAAAACCAAAACCAAGTCAACTATTAATCTAAAATCTTCCTGCACAAACTTATAAAAGAAGTATTAAGGTATATAAATTTCAGCATACAGAAGTTTTAAGTTTATTTGGGAGCAATTACAACATATCTACTTTTGTAAAAACTCGATATAGCTTTCATAGGGGATCGAGACCATAAAGCTAATCTAGTTGGTCAATCAGTCTGGACTTTTGCGAGTATATGAATAAATTAATCGGGAGCAGGGAGCAGAGAGCAGGGAGCAGGGAAAAGGGAGCTGGCAGAGCTGGCGGAGCTGGGGAGGCTGGGGGAGAAAATACCAATTACCAATTACCAATTACCAATTACCAATTACCAGTTCTCCACTGCTTTCTACTCTCACTGGGTATTACCTTAGTCTCAGCCTTACCAGCCCAAGCCTTGCAGGTACGGGTCGCTCCCACTAAGCCTCATTTAGGCGACACGCTGTCGGTAGTCGTCAGACCAAACAACCCCGATGTCAACGTCAGTCCTATCGTGAGTGTCAATCGCAAAACTTATCCGGCTTTTGCGATTGCTCCTGGTGTATTTCGCGCTTTTATTCCTACCACACCTTTACAAAAAGTAGGAAAAAGAGAAATTCAGATCAGCAGTGAAGGTAAAGTTAGAAATATAGCCGTATGGGTTGCAAATCGTAAGTTTCCCGTGCAGAGAATTAACTTTCGACCAGGGAAGGCTGGGCTAGAAGCAACCGAACTCGAACTGAGTCGGGTAGCAGCTTTTAAATCGCTCGTTACCCCGCAAAAATTCTGGAATGGTCCTTTTCTTAAGCCCAATCGCGGCAGAGTCAGCACGATTTACGGAGTGCGTCGCTATTACAATGGCAAATTTGCTAAAGATTACTACCATCGTGGCGTTGACTATGCAGGTCCGGTAGGTTCTCCCGTAATTGCTCCTGCCGCAGGGCGAGTTTCCTTAATCGGTTTAGAATCTCAAGGGTTTCGAGTTCACGGTAATATAATTGGACTCGATCACGGTCAAGGAGTAACGAGTGTTTTCCTCCACTTAAGCCGGATCTACGTTAGAGAAGGGGATATTGTGAGAGCCGGACAACCGATCGGCGCGGTGGGTTCGACGGGGGCTTCAACTGGACCCCATTTGCATTGGGGATTTTACGTTCAAGGGGAAGCAGTCGATCCGACAACTTGGCGGGAACAAGGAATGAATTAGACTTAGGGTGCTAATTTTTGTGCTGTAGCAGGGCAAAATCAATCCAGGGTTAGTTTAACTATAGGAAAGCAAAATAGGTAAAGCAGCGTTATGAGCATTCAACAAATTGTCGAGCAAGCCCTTCAAGATGGCTATTTAACACCAGCCATGGAAGCAGAGGTGGGTAGAATCTGTGACACTGCTTCCGAGCTTTCCATAGAAGAGTATATGGCGTTAGATAAGTTGATGGGTTCGCTCTTGACTGGCGAAGTTGTAGCGGTGCAGCGCAAACAATTTATCAACGTCATGGAAGAGTTAGTGCTGACTGAAGTTATCGCACGGGTAGCAGAAATTAAAGTTACCAGCGGTCACAGTCTAGACGTAGGTGATATCGCTGCCTATGCACTCAATCGTCTTCCTCCCCTATATGCTACGACTGAAGAAGGTGCTAATTACCAACGCCAGCGGGCAAAAGAAGAACTGGCAGCGCTAATTGTACAACAAATCGATGAAGCGATCGCCCGCAGCTTAGACCGACCCGAATTCTTCCCAGAACGCCAAGCCCTCGGTAAAAGTAGTGGTGGTAAAGAGGTAGTGAAACAAGTCAGTATGCTACTCCAAGCCTACGCACCTAACTTCGAGCAACAGATTTCTTAGCTAATCGCTAATAGCTAATTGCCGATTGCCAAAAACAAAGACACAGACTGCCAATGACAGATTGTAGATTGTCTTCCACCATGAGCGTGGGAGACAAATTAGTTTTGTCAATTACTTGCTGAAACTAAGTTTAATCTATCTTCATCTAAAGCCAAGAAAATATTAAGATAGTATTATGATTTGCTTCTATCTTAGGATAGAAATAGGCAAACTAGAAATATCTAAAGAATTCTGGCAATTAGATTTCAGTTGTTTCAAGTTAACGCTCGGTTTTGTGACTGTCAGTGAAGTACAGCTAGTGGTTGTGGGGGACAAAGGCGATGTTAGAAAAGCTGATGTTAGCGATCGCAATTACCATGTGCATCAAGTTGTTGCTTGGAGTCGGCGTACCAATCAGCCACGAACCTGCGAAGCCCAGCTATCGGGTCGTAGAAAACCCCAAATCCTCCTTAATGAAAGTCATATTTCCCCGCGATCTCCGACAGCAACTAGCTTTTAGAGAATGGTAGTTGGTTGATGGTCGATCGTTAACGGTTGACAGTAAACGCGCTCGCTACACTGCGTGAAGACGGTTGACGGTTAACTGGTCACTGCTCGTGCGCTCCCTACTCCCTGCTCCCTAGTCAGGAACATACTTGTATCAGATTCACGTCTCTAACTTGAGCAAGATTCCACTTTGCTGTAGGGAACTTCTGTAAAGTGGGGCAGTCTATGAATCGGGAATGTTTTCGAGCCATTGGCATTTATGAGTCAATCAATTCCTGTATGCTGGTCAACAGTTCACGCAACGGTTACTCCAGCGCCAGTGACAGTAGAAAAGCTATCCGATCGCGATCTCATTTTGCGCTGTCAGGCTGGGCTGCGTCCAGACAAGGCTGCATTTGCCGAGCTGTTACGCCGCTATCAGCCGCATGTAGAGCGTATTTTGTATCATTTAGCACCTGATTGGCAAGATAGAGCAGATTTAGCTCAAGAAGTTTGGATTCGCGTTTACCGCAACATTAAGCGGCTAAACGAGCCAGCTAAATTCCGAGGCTGGTTGAGTCGTATTGCCACCAATATCTTTTACGACGAATTACGCAAACGTAAGCGAGTTAAAAGTCCCTTATCTCTAGATACTCCCCGCCTTGCCGATGATGGAGAAATGGACTGGGAAATCGCCGGAGATAATCCCAGCCCTGAAGAAGAGTTGACAACGCGAGAGTTTTACGAGCAGTTGCAAGAGGCGATCGCAGATTTACCCGAAGTCTTTCGCACAACTATCGTGCTGCGAGAAATTGAAGGAATGCCTTACGAGGAAATTGCGGAAATTACCAACGTTTCTCTAGGAACTGTCAAATCAAGAATTGCTAGAGCTAGAGCTAGACTCCAATCGCAACTGCAAAATTATCTTAATGGTCAATAATCAATCAGTCTGAAGATAGAAAGCAATGACACAAGAATATACGTTTGCAAGTAGATCGAAACTCTAGTTCCAGCCTTTAAGATCTTCAGACATATGGGCAAACTCAGTAGCGTAGTAGAGAGACTTATCTAGACATATCTATGAATAAGTGGGTGATGATGTTAAAATGACCTCTGATGAAAAACGTTGGATCGACAATCGCCCCGAACCAGGGGAAACAGATAAACACCATACTATTGAGGCAAATCAATTAATCGGTGCTATGGATATGTTGAAGCGCGATCGCTTCGAGTTACTGAGCGCATATCTGGACGGGGAAGTTACCGCTGCCGAAAGGCGAGAGGTAGAAACATGGCTAGAACATGACCCAGAAACCAAACGGCTGTACGAGCGATTGCTCAACCTCCGTCAAGGCATTGGAACGCTGCCAGTACCGACACAAGAACCTGTAGAACAAACTATTCAACAGGTCTATCAAAGGATACACCGTCGCTCGCAACGGCGGGCAATCGTATGGGGTGGTACTGCCATTGCAGCTGTATTTGTAGGCGCGCTCGCTACCCTACCAAATTCACCAATCGCACAACTTGCCCGACTCTCCAAAATTGAGCCACTTATGGTCGCTATCAACGACCCAGTGGTAGAAATCCCCAAGATCGTGATTCCTTCACCAAATGGTGAAAGACAAAATCAAAACAATCGACCAATAGAGCCACAACACCATCCACAAAATAAGAATTTTAATTGAAGTGAGTCGTGAGTGGCTACTGACTGACGGCTAGCGCTCGGAAAGGAATCTAGCCACTAGCCACTAGCCACTAGCCACTGATAACTGGTCACTGGTCACTGGTCACTGATTTCTGACTGCTCCACCAGCCATCAGGAAGAAGCACGCCACCAAAAGCGTGTACTTGTTCTGGAGTCATCAAGTACGTCCAAGCTCGCTCTATAGGTGCTAGAGAAGTGTCGTAGACTTCTATTAACTGCCGATAATACTCGTTTTCGGCGATCGCCCTTTGCGGGTCGTAATCCTCTAGCCAGTCAAGCTGCTGTAGAATATCTGGATTGGTAAAAGAAAGCAGAACTCCATAGACTTTGAAACTACCAGGAGTCATGGCTGGATATCCGAAAGGTAAGTCAAATAATTGACCCAAAGCAATCGCTTCTTGTGCTGTCACCACATAATCCGCACAATAACGCTGATAATTTGCCTCTCCAGGCTTGAGCGTGCCATATACGAAGACTTTTACGATCTCGTCATTTGTCATTTGCCATTCATTAATTTATAGTGAGCGATTGTTTTTGACTTTTAACTTTTAACTTTTGACTTCTCGATCGCCAATTACCCATTAACAGTAATTTAAAATATTGAGACAGACACGAACGCATCATTAGGAGTCTCATTCGTGGAGTCCCGTTATAATCCCGCAGCGATCGAGGAAAAGTGGCAAAAAACCTGGATAGAACAAGGTATAGACAAAACTGACGAAAACAAAGATAAGCCGAAATTCTACGCCCTATCCATGTTTCCCTATCCATCGGGTAGCCTGCATATGGGTCACGTCCGCAATTATGTGATTACGGATGTGATTGCTCGCCTCAAACGAATGCAGGGGTATCGGGTGCTACACCCTATGGGTTGGGATGCTTTCGGTTTACCCGCAGAAAATGCTGCCATTAAAAATAATATTCCCCCTGCCAAATGGACGGAACAAAATATCGTCCAAATGCGCGACCAGTTAAAGCGACTGGGTTTGTCAATTGATTGGGATAAAGAACTTGCCACTTGTTCGCCAGATTATTATAAGTGGACGCAATGGATTTTCTTACAATTTTTGCAAGCCGGACTTGCTTACCAAAAAGAAGCAGCTGTCAACTGGGACCCGATTGACCAAACCGTATTGGCAAACGAACAAGTTGATAGTGAAGGGCGTTCTTGGCGCAGTGGGGCAAAAGTTGAGAAAAAATTACTCAAACAGTGGTTCTTGAAGATTACCGACTACGCCGAAGAATTGCTGCAAGACCTCGACCAATTGACAGGCTGGCCCGAACGAGTCAAGCTGATGCAGGCTAACTGGATTGGGAAATCTACAGGGGCATATTTAGAATTTCCCATTGTTGATAGTTCGGAAAAAATCGGTGTTTTTACCACTCGTCCCGACACGGTTTACGGCGTTACCTATGTTGTTCTAGCCCCAGAACACCCTTTGACTCGTCAGGTGACAACACCAGACAGAAAAGCCGCAGTAGAAGCATTTATTCAAGAAGTTGCAGCCGAAAGCGAATTAGAACGCACGGCTGAGGATAAACCCAAACGCGGGATTCCTATAGGCGGAATGGCGATTAACCCGTTTACAGGTGCAGAAATTCCGATTTGGATTGCTGACTACGTGTTGTATGAATACGGTACTGGGGCAGTCATGGGAGTTCCCGCCCACGATACCAGAGATTTTCAATTTGCTCAAGGCAATAATCTTCCGATTCAAGTGGTCATTGTGCCACCAAACAACGACGCAGAGACTTTACATGTAACGTCTGTACAAGAGACATACACGGAACCAGGAATTATGATTAACTCTGGTTCTTTCAATGGCATGGATTCTACTGAGGGCAAACAAGCGGTAATTGAATACGCCGAGAAACA
Organism: Chroococcidiopsis sp. SAG 2025; assembly: GCF_032860985.1. GTDB lineage: Bacteria > Cyanobacteriota > Cyanobacteriia > Cyanobacteriales > Chroococcidiopsidaceae > Chroococcidiopsis. The sequence continues at coordinate 5,559,035 of NZ_JAOCNC010000001.1, read as the reverse complement.
AGGCTGGGGTAAAGCCATAATTCAATATCGCCTCAGAGATTGGTTGATTTCTCGTCAGAGATATTGGGGCGCACCCATTCCTGTAGTTCATTGTCCTAACTGCGGTATCGTACCCGTACCAGAGGCAGACTTACCCGTAAGATTACCGGAAGAGGTAGAATTTACGGGTCGTGGTGGTTCGCCCTTAGCACAGTTGGAAAGCTGGGTTAACGTACCTTGTCCTACCTGTGGCACGCCTGCAAAGCGAGAGACGGACACGATGGATACGTTTATCGATTCATCGTGGTATTTCTTGCGCTATCCCGATGCCACGAATGACAAGCAGGTCTTCGATTCAGCACGAGTTAATGACTGGATGCCCGTGGATCAGTATGTTGGGGGAATAGAACACGCAATTTTACACTTATTGTACTCGCGGTTCTTTACCAAAGTTTTACGGGATAGCAATTTACTCAACTTTGACGAACCTTTCCAACGCCTGTTAACTCAGGGTATGGTACAGGGATTAACTTACGTGAATCCCAACAAAGCAGACAAAGATAAATGGGTTCCTACCTCAATTGTCAATGCAGACGATCCTCGCGATCCGCAAACAGGTGAACCGCTAAAACTCGTCTACGCTACCATGTCCAAATCTAAGGGTAATGGTGTTGCTCCAGAAGATGTAATCGCTAAATATGGAGTAGACACCGCCAGAATGTTTATTCTGTTTAAAGCACCCCCAGAAAAAGATTTGGAGTGGGATGAAGCAGATGTTCAAGGACAATTTCGCTTCTTGAATCGGGTATGGCAATTAGTCACCGAATTCGCACAGCAACCAAATGCAAAAGAACCATCTAAAGTTAAAAATCCAAAATCCAAAATTGAAAAGGATTTAAAACGGGCAATTCATACGGCTATTAAGGAAGTTACCGAAGATTTAGAAGGAGAATATCAATTTAATACAGCCGTCTCTGAATTAATGAAACTCAGCAATGCCCTGGCTGATGCAACGTGCAAAGATTCTCCAGTGTATGCAGAAGGAATTAAGACATTAATTCTGTTATTGGCTCCATTTGCGCCTCACATTGCTGATGAATTATGGCACGCGATCGCCAACCAGGAATCGGTTCACAAACAGTCGTGGTTGAAAGCCGATCCAGATGCTTTGGTGGCAGATGAAATGACATTAGTAATTCAGATTAATGGTAAAACCAGAGGCACAATTCAAGTTCCCGCTCAAGCCGATCGGCAAATGCAAGAAAAGCTAGCACGAGAATCAGAACCCGCGCAGCGATATATCGAAGGAAAGGAAATTAAAAAGGTCATCGTCGTACCTGGAAAACTAGTTAATTTTGCGGTCGTATGAGCGATTGGCGGTAATCGATAACATTCGCTTTTTGTAGGGTGGGCAATGCCCACCTTTTGATTTTAAATATATATCAACAAGTAAATATACGGAAATGGATCGCTAAATTCATTGCAGTAAAAATGAAAAATTACTTCTATCCTCCTTTACCTAATACTTGTTTAATTAACTTTGCTCAAGTTATTGCTCCAGTTGTTATCCCCTATTTTTTTCAATTTGAATTACGTATCGAGCGCGAATCCATCGAGAAAATTCAGGCTTTAAACGAGCAAAGATTACTTTTATTACCAAATCATCCCACATTTCAAGATCCAATCGCAATCTTTGCTCTTTCTGGTAAGGTAAACCAAAAGTTTTACTACTTATCAGCATACGAATTGTTTCAAGGATTTATGACTGGAATTTTTCAACGATTAGGAGTTTATTCTATTCGACGTGGTTTAGTCGATCGCCCCAGTATTGCACAAACAATAGAAATATTAACTCAACCGCATTGCCGTTTAGTCATATTTCCAGAAGGAGGATGTTCTTTTCAAAACGATACGGTTATGCCTTTCCGCGCTGGCGCTGTTCAAATTGCTTTTCAGGCTATGAGTAAGCTAGCTAAGCAAGGAGAAGTACCCGATCTATATGCTTTGCCAGTTAGTATTAAATACCGCTATACGCAAGATATGCAGAGAGTGATTCGTCAATCTCTCAACCGTTTAGAACGAGCATTAAATATAAAATCTAGTTTAAAAGATTACGATCGCCTGCAAGCGATCGCACAACATGTCTTAGTCCGCATGGAACGAGAATATGACACTTATTCACCTACTAAAGACGAACTAACCTGGAACGATCGTATTTCTCTGCTACGGATGCATATTTTAGAATCCTGCGAACAACAGCTAGGCATTTCTTCTAATCCTAAAGAACCAGTGCGAGAACGAACCTATAGAGTTGAATACGTACTAAAAACTCAAGTAGATACACTAGAGTCAGAAGTAACAACAGAAACCGAAACTGCAACAGGCAATCGCGCTAATAAATACAGCTTAATTGAAAAATCAATTAAACGCTTGCTAAACTTTGATGCGATTTATGATGGTTACGTGGCTGAAAACCCAACACCAGAAAGATTTTTAGACACTCTCACTCGCCTAGAACGAGAAGTATTTGATATCGATAAACCCCCAGCTAAAGGATATCGTCATGCCAGAATTAAAATTGGAGAACCGATTAATCTTAAAGACTTCTTTACCGAATATCAACGCGATCGTGCTAAAACTGTGGATGCTGTGACGCTCAAAGTTCAACAAATAGTACAGCAAAATCTCGATTTGTTAAATGATAGTTGGTAATTGGTAGTTGGTAGTTAGTGATAGATGTATATCATTGAGTTTTCTCGCTCGTTCAGTATAGTTATGGCTAATTACTTAAAATCTAGTATGGTATCAATTATGTCAGCGAGGATGACATTCGCTAGTTGAGCGTGATAAGATTTACACATAAGTTAAATATTCATTACGGTGCGAGGAAACAGAAAATACTCCATACTCCGGTGACAAGATCGAACTGGACAGACAGTAAGTGACAGTACCTAGAAGAAACGTATTTCTGTAATTTTGCTTGTATGAAATTATTTGGTTAGATTGTATGCAGTTCTGAGCTGTAGCAGAGTAACTATTATTACTTAGTACAAAAAACACCTTACATCAACTGAGTTAAGGGGATCTACTGACAAAACTATCTCTTCATGCAAGCGATCGCCTTGGCATGGAGATTTTCCAAATATATAGCAATTTGTGCTGAACTTTAAGCATATCTCGCGGTGCTAGACGGTCGATCGTTAGCCGTTGGCTTCACAGCAGTGTGAGTTGCGTACAACACAAATAACATTGCTATAACTAAGCGCGATCGCAACTATATCAACCACATATTTTATTTAGAACAGCAGTATGATTCGAGAAATTAAGTACGAAAATATATTAATAGCAATGATTGTTTCTCATAAATTTCAAGCGCCTGGAATTCATTTTTTCACTCCAGGCGATTTTTCACAACAATTAGCTTATATGCGTCATCCTGTTGGAAAAATTATTCCGCCTCACGTCCACAATCCAGTCAAACGCGAAGTGCAGTATACCCAAGAAGTACTTTTGATCATAAAAGGTAGACTACGAGTAGATTTTTATAATGAGTCTCAGCAATATTTAGAAAGCTATATTCTCGAAGCTGGCGACGTGATTCTTTTAATCGCCGGAGGACATGGCTTTGAAGTATTAGAAGAAATTGAAATGTTTGAAGTCAAGCAAGGACCCTACGTAGGCGATTTAGATAAAACTCGATTTGTTGGTATTGAAGCAGAACAAGCTCAGCTAGCCGACGATCGCCTACTCCTTGTCAATAACTAGTAACAAATGATTAATGACGAATGACAAACATATGCTTGATTATATTCCTGTCAACGAACCACTGTTAGATGGTAATGAAAAAAAGTATTTAAATCAATGTATTGATACTGGTTGGATTTCCTCTGAAGGACCATTTATCAAACAATTTGAAGCACAGTTTGCGGCAAGAGTAGGACGTAAATATGGCATTGCCGTCAGTAATGGCTCCGTAGCTTTAGACGCTGCTGTATTAGCACTAGGTATTGGTGCGGGTGATGAAGTCATTCTACCTACTTTCACAATTATTTCCTGCGCGGCAGCAATTGTTCGTGCTGGTGCTATACCCGTTGTTGTAGATTGCGATCCTCATACCTGGAATATGGATGTGAGCCAGATTGAGGCTAAAATCACACCCAAAACCAAAGCAATCATGGTAGTTCATATTTATGGATTACCTGTAGATATGGAGCCAATACTTGCTTTAGCGGCAAAGTATGGATTGCAAATTATAGAAGATGCAGCCGAGATGCACGGACAAACTTATAAAAATCGTCCCTGCGGTAGTTTTGGTAATATTAGTACCGTTAGTTTTTATCCGAACAAACACATTACTACAGGCGAAGGTGGAATGATTCTCACCGATGACGATCGCCTAGCTGAACGTTGTTGTTCTCTACGAAATTTATGTTTTCAACCCCAGCAGCGTTTCATCCATGAAGAACTCGGCTGGAACCTGCGGATGAGTAATATTCAAGCCGCTTTAGGTGTAGCGCAACTCGAAAGATTGGACGAATTCATTGCTCGTAAACGTCGGATGGGACAACGTTACACCGAGCTATTGTCAGATGTACCTGGCTTGCAACTGCCAATCCCGCAGACTGACTACGCTGATAATATCTACTGGGTCTTTGCATTAGTACTAAAAGATGAAGTTCCATTTGATGCTAAAGAGGCAATGAGGCGCTTGCATCATCATCAAGTTGGTAGCCGTCCCTTCTTTTGGTCTATGCACGAACAACCTGTTTTCCACAAAATGGGATTATTTGCTAACGAGTCTTGTCCAGTAGCAGAAAATATCGCTCGGCGCGGTTTCTACATTCCCAGTGGTATAGCTTTAACTGACGAACAAATGGAACGAGTCGTCGAGGTAGTCAAGGAAATTTTGCGATTGCCATAATTTTTACCAAATTAATTAGATAGTAGGGTGGGCAATGCCCACCCTATATTTGATTTTAACTTACAGCATTTCTTGCGTTATAGGAGATTCAATGAGGGTTGGAATTTTTTTATCAAATTTTACTCCTCAAATTGGGGGAGGCTTTACGTTTGAAAACGAAGTATTTCGAGCGATCGCTGAATTTGGTGGGACAAGCGGTCATACTTTTATCGTATATAGCTGGGACAAAAGATTATCTCAAGCACCTCCATTAGGTCAACATATTGAATATAGATCGCTGCATCACAGTGTCAAAAAATTATTGTTGTTTCAGCCATTAAAAACTGTCAAAGAACTATTGAAAAGACTACGACAATCAAAAAACTTACTCAAACTTAACAGCGTATTCAAAGACGTAATTTTAGTTGCGATATTGGGCAAGGAAATCGATCTAGTGTGGTATTTAGAACCAAGTACTCGCACAGTCGAAATTCCTTACATTACGACACTTTGGGATCTACAGCATCGGGTACAGCCGTGCTTTCCAGAACTCAGCACCCAAGGACAATGGGACGAGCGAGAACAGTTTTACGCAAAAGTACTGAGGTGTGCTTCAATTATCGTGACTGGTACAGAGGCAGGTAGAGCCGAAGTCGAACGATTTTATCAAGTACCATCTGACCGAATTAAGATCTTGCCTTTTCCCACGCCTGAATGGGCGTTGAATGCTCCATATAACAGCGATCGCTACATACTAGAGAAGTACAATATACCGGAAAATTACCTATTTTATCCCGCACAGTTTTGGGCGCACAAAAATCATGTCGCTTTATTGATGGCGGTTAAATGGCTGCGATCGCAATTCAATTTAATTTTACCCGTAGTATTTGTTGGCTCGGAAAAGGGCAACAAGCAATATATTCAGCAAGTTGTTGCCGATCTCGACTTATCTAGCCAAGTTCACTTTCTGGGATTTGTACCGCAAGCTGATATAGTTCCCCTGTATCGCCATGCATTTGCTCTAGCTTTTATGTCTTTTTGCGGACCTGATAACATACCTCCTTTGGAAGCATTTGCTTTAGGTTGTCCGGTTGTTGCTGCCAACGTGTCAGGTGCTTTAGAGCAGCTGGGAGATGCCGCTTTACTAGTCGATCAGCGAGATGAACGGCAAGTTGCTTTGGCGATTAAGTCACTCTACGATGACCCTATTTTGCGGCAAACGTTGGTACAACGAGGGTTAGCACGAGCGGCAAAATGGACGGGACAAGATTATGTCAAAGCTGCATTTGAAATGCTTGACGAATTTGCAACCCTCCGACGCTGTTGGAGTGGCACAAAACCCGAGCGTCGCTGATAGCGGTTTTCAATTGAGTAAAACACGCGAGCTGTAGGGGCGCTTTCTCTGTGCGCCCCTACAAATGTCAAATTCGATCCGTACTGAGTTACGTAAGGGCGTGCAACTAAGTGTTGTACGCCCTTACGTATATATAAAGCTCATCCTGTGGATCTACTGATAGTAATTGCGATCGCTCCGTAAACCAAAAGTTAATTCAGTGAAACCACGCATGGGGATACGGAAAAAGGCGGCTAAACTGCGTTTGAAGTTGAGTTATTTCAGGCTAACTTTTAACTTCTTCTAGATAGACAATTTATCTAAAAAATTAGGCTCATTTCATCAGTAAATTTTGCCTCAAAGGTGTGTGAGGAGTTACTAACTCAAGTAATTCCTGCGGATACGTCTGTCTTGAAGTTGGTAACTTTCTCTAAGTCACTGAGCTACTTATAATGTGTATTGTTAAAGCTGCTACAACCACTATTCTCTTGGCGACTCTTGCTTGTTGCGAGTTGAGCTACAAAGCCAATGCCAATCCTAGTTTGCCAATCGCCCAAAAACAGCTAGGCGATCGCGCTATGGCAGTGAAGCAAAATAGTGCAACTGCATTGGAACAGGTGTTGCAAACTCGAAAGTTTAAAGCCTCAGATTTAGCACAAGTATCGACTTTAAATGATATTCAGGGTAGCTGGGCGCAGAGTTTTATTGCCGGACTAGTATCGCGGGGTATCGTTCAAGGTTTTCCCGATGGTAGTTTTCGCCCAGACGAGCCAGTAACTCGCGCTCAATTTGCCGCAATTGTCACTAAAGCATTTCCACAACAATCTAACCGCAACGCGATCGCTTTCGCAGATTTACCGGAATATTACTGGGCAAAGGATGCAATCCAGACAGCTTACCAAACAGGATTTCTGGCTGGATATCCCAACAACACCTTTTTACCAGAGCAAAACATTCCCCGCGTCCAAGTGTTGGTAGCTCTAGCCAACGGACTGAACTTGTCTGCAAAAGCAGAATCTTCCACCCTGCTCGATACCTCGTATCAAGATGCAGCAGAAATTCCCGACTTTGCCCGTAGTCCAGTGGCAGCGGCAACAGCAAATCGCTTGGTCGTAAACTATCCTAATAAGGATGTACTGCATCCAAATCAAACGGCAACCCGTGCAGATGTCGCAGCGTTTATTTACCAAGCTTTAGCGAACCAGGGTGAAATGCCGCAACTGAGAGCTGACGATCCAATGGCTGAATATGTCGTTGGTTTGCAGCCAGCAACTCCAGTAGCATCCGCACCAGAACCACAGCCACTGACACCCGAGCAAGTCGCAAAACTGCGTCAGCAGTATCGCATCGAAGCGACACCTTTAACAGCTTTGATCAGACCGTCAGTCGTAGGTGGCGGATCGAGTGTTGGTTCGCCCACGGCATTTGGTGCGGGTTGGGGTAGTGCCTTCTTCGGTACGAGCTTTCAAGGTAGAGCGCGCGATACTAGCAAATCAGATGGAGCGGCTTCATTTGGATTTGGTTTAGGCGATGCAAGTAGAGCTGTCGGTCTAGAAATTGCGGCTACAACTGTCGATCTGTATGGAAATACTTTCGGGGATGGGACTATTAGTTTCAAACTGCATCGCCTCCTACCAGCAAACTTTGGAATTGCGGTTGGGGTGGAAAATGCAATTATTTGGGGTGAGACTGACGGTGGTAGCAGTCTTTACGGCGTAGTCAGTAAAGTTTTCAGTCTCACAGAGGATGCAGCAAAGCCTTTTAGTAAGATTACAACCTCAGTAGGTCTAGGTGGTGGTCGCTTCCGTTCTGAAGAGGACGTAGAAGATGGTAACGATACGGTTAATGTTTTTGGCAGCATGGGCTTGCAAGCAACTGAACAACTTTCCCTCATCGCAGACTGGACGGGTCAAGATCTGAACTTAGGTGTATCTGTCGTACCTTTCCGAAGTCTACCTCTAGTCATTACTCCATCTCTTGCCGATGTCACTGGTAATGCTGGTGATGGTGTCCGATTTGTTCTTGGTGTTGGTTATGTCGGTCGTTTTTAAGTCGTGACGAAGGGAATCAAAATGATGAATGTTCAACGCCAGCTCTGTATTAGTTTAGCTTTAGGGTCATTTTTGCTAGTTAGTTCGTTACCCGCTCTGGCTCAGAAGAACAACCAGTCAGATGTCACGGGCTTTATTATCACTACTGGTGATATTGTTAGTGGTGCTTTTGTTCCCGGGAGGAATGGTGGTTTTAATCCTGCTGCTCAAGTTGCGATCGATCGGGCTGCTGCTGCGCTTAACGGTTTACTGGCAAAAGGAGCGATCGCTGGTATTCCCCCAGAGACGCAGCAAGCACTAGCAAGCATACTGACTGAAACTGGAAATCCTACCTCAGCTGCCATTCAATTTCAAAACACTTTAGTTGCAGCGGGTGCAGATACAAAACTAGCAGCAGGATTTGTAAAAAGCTTACAAGGGCTAACTGCTGGTAGTGTAATTTCTCCAGGTAAATTAGTAGGGGCTATAGAAGCCTACAACGCTTTAGTTAATAGTGGGAATGGAAACTTTTTGCAAGTTGCTGCGCCACAATTGCAAGCGGTAAAAGCAGCGCTATTACAACTAGTGGGTCATTTGGTATGAGTGTTGCCATTATTTTTGGCAATAGTTGTCCGCCGAAGAGGACGATGCGTACAGGCACCAGAACCACCAAGAGAGTGAAATCTTTGACGCGCTCTGTCTCGACGTTGCGCTCGTAATCCTGCCCAGACAAACGGCGTTGGTTGTTGGTTCCATCCAAAAGCAGTTGCTTCCAACCACTCAATAATTTGATAGGCTGTTTGCGGATGATGCCCCTCTAGAGCTCGGCGTTTGAGAATTCGTTGAATCGACTCAGCCATATTCAGCCAGCTACCGCCAAGAGGTGTGTAGAGCGGCATGATGCCATGAGCACACAGCCACAATACCAACTGGGGAGTTTTATGTCCGACCAAGTTATCCATCACTAGCAACATTCGCAGTGGCGGTAAGTCGTGTGGGAGTGTAAAGCGTACTTTCAACCCCTGCTGCCAACTTTTCCATAACCGTTGATTTTCTTCAGGCTTGAGTAATCGAGCTGGAGTTGGCAGTGATTGTACAACACTAGCTAATTCTTGCTTGAGCCATTCGTGCAACACAGCATTGGTACAACTGGTAACACCCTTAACTCGTACTTGCCCAGTAGCGGGATGGAATAGCGTTAACAGCTTGGCTGTGCCATTACGGATATATTCATGTTCTTGCCGTGTCGGTTTACCTACTGGCTGCCAATTGCTACCAGGGTAAGGAGCAGTGCCAAATGGTCCCGCCTCGTCTTCGCACCACACACTCAAGCCTAGCTTCTGTCCCTGAGTGTAAGCGCGTTCTATCAGTTTTTTTTTGCCACGGTATCTGGGTCAGTTACTACTACTAGCTTGCCTTTGCGTATGCGCTTCACCTGTCCAGTTTTTAACCAACTGCGGCTCTTTTGCCAGCTATAGCCCGCCTCTTTGAGTACCTGCCAAATTGTATAAGTACTGATTTGGGTTAAGCCATCAGGAGCCTGACGCAAAGCCCGTTGAAGTGTAGCTACTGACCAGGTTGCCGTGCCCTCTTTCTGCCGCTCTGGTTGACGCTGAAATTCGGACAGGATGCGTTGTTTTTCTGGTTCGCTGTATTGCACTACTGCCCCACCGCCATGTCGAGGCTGTAAGGCAGCTAAGCCTTCAACATTGAAGCGACTGACCCACTTGCTGACCGTATCACCACAGCGTAATCCTACTAACTGCGCTGCACTCGTGTAATCAGCCCCAAGAGCCACGGCTAGAATCGCTTTGGCCCGCATGACACTAGCAGATGATTGGGATTGAGAACGGCTCAGTTTTTTCAAGTCGGTTTGTTCTTCATCACTTAACGGTCGCAAAGGTGCTTTTTTTTGCCGTGTCATCACAACCTGAAAAACTATGTATCTTCACTTTAATTGACCATCCTTTTTATGGCAACACTCATACCAAATGACTCACTAGCAGAAGCTTTGACAAAAGCTAATTCTCCAAAAGCTAATGCCCGCCCCTAGTTTTTTAGAGAACAACTTCAGAAGTTGCGATCGAAAAGAACATCAATCGTTTATGGGGTAGGTTTCTAGCCTGCCTTTCATACAAGCTTACATTAAACATTTCCTAAGTAATTACTCTGACTACTTGTGACAAACCACAGTCAATCTGAATTAATTATTGCAGCTGGTAGAACAGAACACCAGTACTGGAAAGATTTATGGCGCTACCGCGAATTATTTTACTTCCTGGCTTGGCGAGACATTTTAGTGCGTTACAAGCAGACTGCGATTGGTATTGCGTGGGCATTAGTACGCCCATTTTTAACCATGATTGTCTTTACAGTCGTATTTGGCAAACTCGCAAAACTACCTGCTGAGGGCGTACCATATCCAATTATGGTGTTTGCAGCTATGTTACCTTGGCAATTTTTTGCCAGCGCTCTTGCAGAATGTAGTAATAGCCTCATTTCTAATGCTAATTTGATTTCTAAGGTTTACTTCCCCCGTTTAATTGTGCCTGCTAGTGCAGTTGTTGTCAGTTTTGTAGATTTTCTTGTATCAGGCATGATTTTGTTAGGTTTGATGGCATGGTATAACTTTATTCCTTCCTGGCAAATTTTAACGCTGCCATTATTTATGGCGATCGCTTTTGTCGCTGCTATCGGTGGAGGATTATGGCTATCAGCATTGAATGTTAAATATCGTGATTTTCGCTTTATCGTGCCGTTCATCGTCCAGTTTGGTTTGTATATTTCTCCGGTTGGATTTAGTAGCAGCATCGTACCCGAACAATGGCGTTTAATTTATTCACTTAACCCAATGGTGGGTGTTATCGATGGTTTTCGTTGGGCAATTCTTGGTGGAGAGACTCAACTCTATTGGCAAGGATTCATGTTGTCTGTAGTATTAGTAGCTTTACTGTTTGGCAGTAGCATCTGGTATTTTCGCAAGGTAGAGCGATCGTTTGCAGACGTAATTTAAGTCAGAACTTTAAAGTATGTCAGATTCAGTAATTCGCGTCGAAAATCTAAGTAAAAAATACATTCTCGGTCATCAAAAGCAAGAACGTTACACCACACTGCGAGATACGCTGGCTAGCGGAGTCAAATCTTTTAAACATCACTTTCTAAAGCAGCGCGATCGCAGAACTTATAATCCAACTCGTGAAGAATTTTGGGCATTAAAAGACGTTTCTTTCGAGATTAAACAAGGTGAAGCTATTGGTGTCATTGGACGCAATGGTGCAGGAAAATCGACACTATTAAAACTTTTGAGTCGTATTACTGAACCTACTAGAGGAAATATAGTTGCTAAAGGGCGAGTGGCAAGCTTGCTAGAAGTAGGAACGGGATTTCACCCAGAACTAACTGGACGAGAAAATATTTATCTCAACGGTTCTATTTTAGGCATGAGTAGAGCCGAGATTAAAAAAAAGTTTGATGAAATTGTTGCCTTTGCTGAAATTGAAAAGTTTTTAGATACTCCAGTCAAGCGATATTCTTCTGGAATGTACGTTCGCCTTGCTTTCTCTGTTGCTGCTCACTTGGAACCAGAAATTTTGATTGTGGATGAAGTCTTAGCAGTAGGCGATTCAGCATTTCAAAAGAAATGTTTGGGAAAAATGGGTGATGTATCAAATAAAGAAGGACGCACAGTTTTATTCGTCAGCCATAGTATGCAAGCTATTGCCCAACTGACTCAGCGTTGCATATTGCTTTCCAAAGGGAATGTTCAATTTGATGGTCATAGCGATAAAGCAGTACGCTTATATCTAACTGAGCAAAAAAATGATTCTGAAAAACTTCCTTATTACCAAGCTCCTGCAAACAAAACAAACAACTATATAACCTGGATGCGGGTACATACTTCTGAAGAACAAGGAATTCACTGCTGGGGTAAACCTATTACTTTTGAGTTTGCCATACATATAACTCAACCCCATGAAACTTTGTGGTTCTCTTTTAATGTAGTTAATGAGTTGCAACAATCTGTTTGTATTTTCTGGTTTTACGACGCTAAAGCTCCTTTTCGCCAAGAACCAGGAACGTTTATTGTGCGATGTGAAGTTCCAAAATTCAGATTGTACATGGGTGCGTATACGATCGCGACATGGTTGTCTGAAATTCGGAGCAATACTATATTAGAAAATCTCTCTAATATTTGTCATTTTGAAGTCACGATGCATGGTACTGAACGGGAAGAGTGTCAATGGCAATCTCATGAGTGCATGTATTTAGAAGAAGCAGTTTGGCAAACTGTGGACAAGAATTAATTCTAAATTGAGATCGATAGGTAGATAAGAAATGCCAGTCAAAGATGATGTAAAGTTTGGTAAAAATGTGAAAATTTTTCATCCTCAACTTGTAAATCTTTATGGTTGCACGATTGGTGACGATACTAAAATCGGTACTTTTGTAGAGATTCAGAAAAATACTGTTGTAGGGAGTCGGTGTAAAATTTCATCTCACAGTTTTCTCTGTGAAGGTGTTGCGATCGAGGATGAAGTATTTATTGGTCATGGAGTTATGTTTACTAATGACCTTTATCCGCAAGCCACGAATGAAGATGGAAGCTTGCAAACTGAAGCTGATTGGAGTATAGTCAAAACTTTAGTAAAATGCCGTGCTTCTATTGGTAGTAATGCTACTATCCTACCGGGCGTGACTATTGGAGAAAAAGCGATAGTTGGAGCTGGAGCAGTAGTAACTCATGATGTTCCTAACTATGCAATTGTAGTCGGAGTACCTGCACGTATTATCGGTGACGTGCGCGATCGCTCTCAAAATCTAGAGTTGGTAAGTAAGCCAGAGTAATATTGCTGAGTTTGTCTGAAGCAAATAGGTGCTATACGGTTGATATTTTAGCTGTATAAAGGTAACCCGATCGCCTAAAACCAAATTTTAGAGAGATACTTTAATGACTACTATTACCGAGTTAAAAAATAAACCAAAACTTGTATATTTTCAAAGAAAATACGAACACATAGCGAATTTTGTTCGATTGCACTATCAACAACAAGTGAAGTGTTTAGCTGAATTCTTTGATGTCACTGTAATTAATCAAGATTGCGACTATCAAGAAATTTGCGATCGGTATCAACCGGAAATCACGCTTTTTGAAATTGGCATATCAGCTTGGGGATATACTCGTCTAAATATTAAAAATACTTGTGTTTATCCAAAAATACCCAAATTAGGCTTTTATCATGCAGATTGTTTTTGTGAAGCTCGATCTGCTTTTATTTATGATATAGAAAATTGGGGCATACAAACATTATTTAGTCTATCTGTACGTGCTGCTGAGTATATGCCCGAACTTAGCGATCGCATATTTACGTGGTCTAATTTTATCGATCCCGATTTATATCGAGATTATGCATATCCTAAAACTATACCAGTACTTTTTACAGGTAGTAACAGTTCTTTTTATCCTTGGCGACAACAAATTTTAAAGGTTGTATCTCAGGCTTATCCATCCTTGATCAGCCCGCACTTTGGATATGAAGAAAAAACAGCATTCCGAATGCTTTACGGTCAGTAGTACGCACGCACGATCAATGCCTCTTGGTTTGTACCAGCTTGCGGCACAATAGTCAAAGAAGTTGTGCGTAAACATTTTGAAATTCCCGCATGTAAATCTTGTCTAATTACAGAAAAAACTCCAGCTTTAGAAGCTGCTGGCTTCGTTGATATGCAAAATTGTGTTTTTGCTGACGAAACTGATGTATTAAATAAAATTGATTACCTATTTCAAAATCCAGAAGAACTAGAGAAGATTACTAATGCAGGTTATCAACTAGTCCACTCTCAACACACTCTCAAACAACGAGATCAAATATTTCAATGGTTTAATCTGAATAAAATTATCAAACCCGGTCAAAAAATCGTTCAGAATAACCCCTTTGGAGAGCTGACTCTTGTAGAAGAAATTTCAGGAATTAAAAGTACGCATATTATTAATAATACACTTGATAAAATACTTCTCCATCAAGGAGACGAAAAACTCTGGAATGGTAAATATGATGAAGCAGAATCTCTATATTTATGTTGTCTAAATTCTTTAATACAAATGCTACCTGAGCCAAAATTACGTCTAGCGATATGTAACCTCTATAAAGGAAATGCTCGGGAAGCACTCTCATGGATTTTCCAACCAATTGAATGCATACTAATTTTAAATAAAGCTTCAGAACCCGATCCAGTAGAGTGGGCTTACCTGATTATTATCCTCCTTTGTCAAGGAAAGCTAAGCGAGGCAACAGAACGTGTTAATCAGTTTCCGTCACTTTACCATCCCGAACTAGATCGCGTTCGTTGGGCAATTGAGGTTTTAAATAATTCAGAGAGTCAAATCGCTATACCGAACCAGAATTTATCAAACTACCGAATTAGCGTTCACCAATTACCAAAATGGAGCTTTAGCGACTGGGTAACTAATGTTTGTATTATGTTAAAAGCTTGCAAGCAGGTAACTTTTGCAGAACATCTGACTAACGCCTCTGGCTCAGAAGGACGAATTTCCAAAGTAGAAGTACCGTTACAAAACAGACATATTTTTAATGATTTATTGAAGCTCGTTCCTAAAATGGAAGTGAGAAAATATAATAGTTTATTACCTGCTCCCTATCGTATTGATTTCCGATTTGCTAGACGGCTAATATCAAAAATCAAATCTAAGTTAAAACCAAGAATAGTTCGGGTATTAAATGTTTTAGAAAATTCGTTCGGCTATTTTCTACCTTACCATTTGTCGGCATTTCAAAAAGATGAGTTCTTTTCTGTTGTCAATAAACTGATCCGAGATGAAGATATCGAAACATTGTTAGTTATTGGTGCATCTGCCGGAACGAAAACTACTGAGATGTTTTTCACAGGAATTCGAGACAATCCGAATAACATCAAAGTATTTTGTATTGAGCTAGTTACGACGAAGTTGCAAAATTTAAAGAAACGCTGTTCGCGAGACTCTTCGATTGAATTTTATAGTGTTTTAACTTGTCAAGGAAACGCATCTGATTTGAAGAAAGTTTCAAAATCTACTATTTTCCCAAAAGAAGTGAATGGAAATAGTTATCAGTCCTTGTTAGCTCGTTTACGTCACTACAATGAAGATACAAATAATATAAAACTTGCTAAAAATACCATTATAAAAATTAAAGAAAGAAATCAAATCGATTGTTTTGATATGATATTGATCGCTCGTCCCGAATTTGATATTTCTGCTGGATTTGATGAGATTTATGGAGCTAATTTTGTCTTGCTTGAAGGTATTAACTCCTTGCAAAATCATAATTTACTCCATAGATTACTAGCATAAACAGGCTACACCATAGTTGCTCAAAATCTTTTTTTACATAATGGATACGCCATTTTAAAAAGAACCGATCGAGCTAGAATTGCGACTGACTACAATAGATGTCGATCGCTTGAATGACTTTGAATGTAAAAAAATATAGTTGCTATTTTGTAAAAATTATGACTTCAATGCTGCTTCAAAGTTGTATGCGATCGCGATCGAGAAAAAAGTCATTTTGACTATGCGTAAATTCCAGCACTTCCCGATCGGTTGAAAAATTAGTTAGGTAACAATAATGAAAGATACGATTGCTATAGGTGTAATTGGCTATGGTTACTGGGGACCTAATTTAGTCAGAAATTTCTCTGAAATCCCAGGAGCGCAGGTAAAAACTGTGAGCGATTTTAAACCAGAATTGCTGGTAAAAGCGCAGACACGGTATCCTACCTTGAAAGTCACGACCGATTATCAAGACATATTAAAAGATCCAAAGATCGATGCCGTGGCGATCGCCACACCAGTTTCCACTCACTTCGATTTAGCTCTAGCAGCATTGCAAGCTGGCAAGCACGTCCTGGTAGAGAAACCGATGACGACCTCTTCCGAACAGGCAATGAGGTTAATTGAGGAAGCACAACGGCGCAACCTAGTGTTGATGGTAGATCACACCTTTGTTTACACGGGTGCTGTTCGCAAGATGCACGATCTAATTACGACTAAGGTTGTAGGCGAGATTTATTACTACGATTCGGTGCGCGTTAACCTCGGACTATTTCAGCATGACGTGAACGTATTGTGGGATCTGGCAGTTCACGACCTTTCGATTATGGACTATCTACTGCCATACCGACCTTATGCTGTCTCAGCTACAGGTATTAGCCACGTACCTAGAGGACCGGAAAACATTGCCTACTTAACGTTATTTTTTGAAAACAACTTGATGGCTCATCTCCACGTCAACTGGTTGGCTCCAGTCAAAGTTCGTCGCACGTTAATTGGTGGCAGTCAACGCATGATTGTCTACGATGATTTAGAACCGAGCGAGAAGGTCAAGATTTACGACAAAGGAATTACCCTCAATAGCAACTCTGCCGAAAGCGTATATCAAATGCTGATTGGCTACCGTGCAGGGGATATGTGGGCTCCGCACTTGGATATGACAGAGGCAATACGGACAGAAGGACTGCACTTTATAGATTGTATTAAGCAAAGCGATCGCCCCATTAGTGATGGGGAAGCAGGACTGCGGGTCGTAAAAATTCTGGAAGCTGCTACCCAGTCCATCAAGCAGCAAGGGCGATTAATTGAACTAAACACGATGGAGGTAGCAGCATGATCCCATTTGTAGACCTAAAAGCACAATACCTGAGCATTAAAAACGAAATCGATACTGCTGTCCTCAAAGCTTTAGAAAGCACGCAATTTGTGCTAGGTAGCGAAGTTGTCGCTTTAGAAGAAGAGTTCGCTCATTACTGCAGTGCTGACTATGGCATTGCTGTCAATACAGGCACTAGCGCTCTCCACTTAGCATTATTAGCCGCTGGAATTGGCACGGGTGACGAAGTGATTACCGTTCCTTTCACTTTTGTTGCCACCACCGCCGCCATTTGTTACACCGGAGCTAAACCTGTCTTCGTCGATATCGATCCCGTGTCATACACGATGGACGTGACCCAGATTGAAGCAGCCATCACCCCGCGCACCAAAGCAATTCTACCAGTGCATCTGTACGGTCAACCAGCCGACATGGAACCGATTTTAGAAATCGCTCGCCGTCACGGTCTCGTTGTAATTGAAGATGCAGCACAGGCACATAGAGCCGAGTACAAAGGGCAGCGAGTTGGTAGTCTTGGCGACATTGGTTGTTTCAGCTTCTATCCTGGGAAGAACTTAGGGGCATGTGGCGAAGGTGGTATGGTCGTCACCAACAATCCCGAATACGAGCGCCAAATGCGGATGCTACGCGATTGGGGGCAAGAACGCAAGTATCACCACGTCTTTAAGGGATACAACTACCGGATGGACGGCATCCAGGGCGCAATCTTACGGGTGAAGTTACGCCATTTAGATGCATGGACAGAGGCACGCAGAGCGCACGCCGCACGATATGACAAACCGCTAGCAAATGCAGGTGTGAAAACTCCGACGGCGATGCCTTACAGCCATCATGTTTATCATGTCTATGCCGTGCGATCGCAGCAGCGGGACACTTTACAACAAAAGCTGCAAGAGAAAGGGATTCAAACAGGCATTCACTATCCCATTCCGGTACACCTGCAACCAGCTTATGCCGACCTGGGTTATCAAGCTGGCGCATTTCCTCACTCAGAAGCGGCATCAAAGGAAGTTTTATCCTTGCCAATGTATGCAGAATTGACCGCAGATTCACAAACCCAGATTGTCAATGCGGTAATTGCTGAATATGTCTGATACTTGACAATTTTCTCGAACAGCAAAACTTATATGATGCAGCTTGTCTGTACTATGTTTGCCGCGATCCTAGAGCTAGTCAGGAAATAGTTGAGGAAGACAATGTTTGAACTAGATAGGATAAGAACTGTCCAAGCCGTTCATGGCTTGAAAGACTTTCAGCCAGATCCTGATTTTGAAATTGGATTAGCAGAATATCTCCTCAACCAGTATGGACAAAAGGGATTACTTGAGCTGCACTCGCGTTTTGCGATCGGCGATGGAGATATTGATGGACTAATGCGACGAGCTATTTGGCGAGCGGTAGCGCAGCAATTTGGACATGGAGTTCGGATTGGCAGTGGAGTAGGCTTCAAACATTTAGAAACGTTTGAGATTGGCGATCGCGTGTTCATTGGTTCGCAAAGTTACATTCAAGGACGATTTGATGGTAAGTGCGCGATCGGTAACCAAGTTTGGATCGGTCCTCAAAGCTATTTTGATGCGCGTGACTTGATAATTGAAGACAATGTTGGGTGGGGACCAGGTGCAAAAGTTCTAGGTTCAACCCATACTGGATTACCCGTTGACGTTCCCATTATTCAAACAGACCTAGAAATCAAATCAGTCAAAATTGAAGCTGGAGCGGATATTGGTATGAACGCGGTTGTTTTACCTGGAGTCACAATTGGCAAAGGTAGCATTGTTGGTGCGGGCGCAGTTGTTACCAAGAACGTACCACCATTTGCAATTGTTACTGGCGTTCCGGCTCGTTTTCTTCGCTGGCGTGATGGATACGAATCATCAGAGGACTTGGCAAAACATGCAAGTAGCTACGGAGTTTAGCAATGTAGCTGGCTGGTGCTGGAGTTTCTGATTGAATACTCAACAAAGTTATTTACGAGCAGAGATCGCCATTAGACGAGACGATCGGACTATACTGCGATCGCTTCCGAGTTAAAGTTGCAATCTCACAAGTACTCTACTAGGTTTTTAGCAAAATGCAGGTTGACAAAGTACTAATTACGGGCGGGGCTGGTTTAGTAGGTTCTCACGTCACTGACTTATTGATTGAGCAGGGAGTAGCTGAAATCGTCGTGCTTGATAACTTTACGCGCGGCGATCGGCAAAATCTGCGTTTGTCACTAGAGCGTGGTTCGGTGAAGATTGTCGAAGGTGACATTCGCGATCGCCAACTGCTTGCCGATCTGATGCAAGGTGTCGATCTCGTCTTCCACCAGGCAGCGATTCGCATTACTCAATGCGCCCAAGAACCGCGCTTAGCAATGGAAGTTCTAGCGAATGGAACTTTCAACGTCTTGGAAGCGGCGGTGAATGCAAAAGTCAAAAAAGTAGTCGCCGCCTCCTCTGCCTCGATCTACGGCATGGCAGAAGCATTTCCTACTACTGAGAAGCACCATCCCTACAACAACCGCACGATTTACGGTGCAGCTAAGACTTTTAACGAAGGACTCCTACGCAGCTTCCACGACATGTACGGATTGGATTACGTAGCTTTGCGTTACTTCAACGTCTATGGTCCCCGGATGGATATTTATGGCGTTTACACTGAAGTGCTGATTCGCTGGATGGAACGCATTACCGCAGGTCAAGCACCACTGATTTTTGGTGATGGCAAGCAGACAATGGATTTTGTCTACATCGAAGATATCGCCAGGGCAAATATCTTGGCAGCTAAAGCCGATGTGACGGACGAAGTCTTTAACATTGCTAGCGGTGTGGAAAGCAGTTTGAACGACCTTGCCTACAGTTTGGCTAGAGTCATGGGGTCGGATTTGCAGCCAGAATATGGTGCAGAACGCAAAGTCAACCCCGTACAGCGGCGATTGGCAGATACAAGCAAAGCGAGAGAGTTGCTGGGCTTTGAGGCACAAGTCCCTCTAGAAGAGGGGTTGCGTCAGCTCGTCAAATGGTGGCGCGATGAAAAACAAGCAAAGGAAACAAGTAATGTCTGAGCAGATGCAGAATATTCCAATTGCCAAACCTTGGATGGGCGAAGCCGAGGCAGATGCTGCTAAGCGAGCGATTTTATCCGGTTGGGTAACGCAAGGACCCGAAGTCGCCGCCTTCGAGCAAGAGTTTGCAGCCTATGTGGGGGCAAAGTCTGCTTGTGCGGTTTCTAACTGTACCACGGCATTACATCTAGCTTTGTTAGCCGTGGGCGTGCAGCCTGGGGATGAGGTCATTACCGTCAGTCATTCTTATATTGCGACTGCCAATAGTATCCGATACTGCGGTGCGATCCCCGTATTTGTCGATATCGAGCCGCATACTTACAACATTAATCCGACTTTAATTGAAGCGGTGGTGAGCGATTGCACCCGCGCGATTCTCGTCGTCCACCAGATGGGAATGCCTTGCGACCTCAAAGCGATTGTGGACGTTGCCGGTCGCTACAATCTACCAGTTATCGAAGATGCAGCCTGCGCCATTGGCAGTGAAATTCTCTGGGAAGGACAGTGGGAAAAAATCGGCAAGCCGCACGGCGATATTGCCTGTTTTTCCTTCCATCCCCGCAAGGTAATTACGACTGGTGATGGTGGAATGCTAACCACCAGCAATCCTGAATGGGAGCGGCAGTTTCGTCTGTGGCGACAACACGGCATGAGCGTTCCCGATACTATACGCCACGGCGCGAAACAAGTGATTTTCGAGACTTACCCGATGTTGGGCTACAACTACCGGATGACTGATATCCAAGCAGCAGTGGGACGGGAACAGCTCAAGCGCTTGCCGGAGATTGTCGCACGCCGCCGCTACTTAGCACAGCGATACCAACAACAGCTCTCAGAGGTGCGGGGCTTGAAATTGCCCACCGAGCCAAATTGGGCAAAAAGTAACTGGCAGAGCTATTGCGTCCGTCTACCAGAGGAATGCCACCAGGTGCAAGTCATGCAGGCGATGTTGGATGCGGGAATTTCCACGCGACGCGGGATTATGTGCGCTCACCGCGAAGCGGCATATCAAATTGAGGCTTGGTCTTGTGGTAGCGATCGCCTCATCGAAAGCGAACAAGCTCAAGATCGGACTATTGTTTTGCCACTTTTCCATCAGATGACTGAGGAGGAGCAGGAGCGGGCGATCGCGGTTTTGAAAACTGCTTGTCAGGCTTGATTGTAATTATAGGAAAGAATAGCAGGAGATCGCAAAGAGTATTGTATGGAGAGGATAGCTAGCGATACACTCAATCTTTGGCAAGAAGAAGGTAGCCGCCTGATTCCACAAAATTTCGAGGTATTTCGCAACCTAGTTGCTCGGACGAGAGACTTTGTACAAAGGGGTGAACATAACACAGCAGCAGTGTATGCAGAGATTGCAGCTTTATATGCCACTGAGCAACACTGCGGTCTTTTTGTTAGCCCTGAGCTAGAGCAAATTCTCCTGACAATCGGACGACAAACTATACCGATCGATGTTACTCTTAATAAAAATTCCTCATGCAATAAAGCACCAAGAAACATATTGCATGTTTCCACTGCTGTCATGGGCGTTGGCGGACATTCTAGAATGCTGTGGCGCTGGATTGGGCAGGATACTGAGCGTTCCCACTCGCTTGTGTTAACACGGCAGGGACTACACGAGATTCCTCAATTTCTGAGTGATGCCGTGAATAACAGCCACGGTAGAATATATGCGCTAGACAAGAGCATCGGTAACCTTGTCTCTTGGGCGAAAAAACTACGTGAAATTGCTGCATCAGCGGATCTGGTCGTACTGCATATATGGAGTTACGATGTGATTCCAACTATTGCATTTGCAAATAGGGAACAATCTCCACCGATTATCTTTGTAGATTACGGCGATCATTGCTTTTGGCAAGGAGTGAGTATCAGCGATGTAGTAGCTAACCTGCGCGAATCTGGTATGCGCTTATCACAAGAGCGTAGAGGCATAGCGAGCGATCGCACCGTAATGCTGCCGATTATTTTAAATCCCACCCAAAGAATACTTTCCCGCACGGAAGCAAAACGACAACTTGGTTTTGCTGAAGACAGCTTTGTCTTGCTCTCTATCGCTAGGTCGCTGAAGTACAGAACGATTGATGGAGTTAGCTTTGCGGATGCACACGTTCCATTATTGGAAAAATACGACCGAGCGATTCTAATCGTAATTGGTCCAGTCGATACCGAGGAATGGTCGGCAGCTATCCAGCGATCGCAAGGGAGAATTATAGTTTTTGGACAGCGCGAGGATACTGCCGTATTTTATCAGGCTACTGATATCTACGTTGATTCATTTCCTTTCGTCTCGATTACATCGCTGCTGGAAGCAGGAAGCTATGGTACGCCTCTAGTAAGCCGCTATCCATACTCTAATGCGTCCAAAATACTGAGTGCTGATGCACCAGGTCTGACTGACAACTCAATCCTCGTACCTAATCTTCAAGAGTACACGGCAGTCCTATCTCGCTTAGTTGAAGATGAAGAATTCCGGCTATCGCTTGGGGAAACAACCAGGCAAGCAATTGCAGAAAAACACATAGGAAGTAACTGGCAGCGCTGCCTGGAAGATGTATACTTCCGTGCGACAACTGTGCCTCGATTAACTATTACATCAATTCCAACGGCAGATCGAATGTTTGTTGGTGAGCCAGATGTTTTCTTACAAAAAGTTTTTAGCTCAAGAAATATTGAAATTGAAGAAATAATTCAATCTCGCCTGAGACTTATGCCGTTGGAGCATCGTTTTTCTAGCTGGGTCAAACTAGTCAAGAAGCATGGCTTTGGACGGCTTAACGTCTTGTTACCGGAATGGTTTTACTGTCACTACTACCATCGCTTACAAAAATGGCGTGCTTTGCTGAAAAAGCGGCTTTGTCAATATCTTCCCGCTCAAAGTTTCAAACCCTTTAAGTAAAGAAATTTTTTTAATAATTTTTCTTAGTTATCTTAAAATTATGCGGACATATTATGTGGACATATTGGCGTACTCGTAATGGCAGTACTCGGATCAAACTTGCAATTACCCGTTCGATCCCCTATTTCTTTGAGGATTTACGCGGCGGATTGATTCATCAAGTCAGCAATCTCCTTCGCTTCACTGGCATTCATGCCAACATGAAACATCTTGGGATGAAACTTGGTATTGTCAAGGCTCCAGAAAGTACTATCCCTTATATCTCAGACGAGTCACCAATCCAACATCTGGCAACTCCAGTTAGTAAACCGATTATTTTTGCTTCCTATTGTATCGATGCTAGTTTCCAAGGCAACTTAAAATTTTGTGGTGGCACTAAGGAACTCAATCTGCTGGTAAAACTGCTGCGTCAAAAAGGCTACGAAGCCTACATGGTTACCTATGACGGTAGCTACGAACCCTGGTTGCTCGATAGTCAACCTCATCTTTCCATAGCTGAATATCAGGAGAAACTTAAATCGGCTCAGAATGTACGCTGTGTGACTTCTCTGGCAGGTGCTAAAGCTTTCATACAACCCTGTGCGCAGATTTACTTTTGGGATATGGAACTAGCAATTACCGAGCATCAAGATTTTGCTGCCTTGGCAGAGCTGTATCAAGGTAAACTTAAAGGTGTGGCTGCTATCTCCCGCACAATTCAGGCTTGGCACATGGCTCACTTCCAACGTGCCTGTACCCTTTTGCCTAATTTGATCGATCGCACTTTTTGGTTTCCGGCTCCAGAGCAACGGCAATCTCGTCGCGTTGGTTACATGGTTGAAGGTTCCCACACAGAAGCCTATCTCAAAATTATACGGGAAACCGTTCAAGCAAAGGGTCTCGACTTAGAATTTCAGCAAATTCAGGGTATTGAAGCAGAGGTTCTAGTCGGTATGCGCTCTTGCGAAGTTTTCCTTAGCATGAATATTGGTAAGGATCTCTTATGGGGGGAAGGCTGTCCCAGAACTGTAATTGAAACCCTCGCCACTGGAGGTATTGTCATTGCGTTTGACATTATTGGCAACCGCGAAACGATCCAAGACAACTTCAATAGTATCCTCGTACCCCGATATCGCCCCGACTTAATGGCAGAAGCACTAGTACGCCTTTATAATATCCCTGGCGAACTCGATCGCCTTCGCAGCAATGCCCTCACCTTAATGCAAGCGTGCCATACTTTTGAGGCTCGTTGGTCTGCTATCCAAGAATTCCTGCAACTGTAACAAGTGCTACATTTTGAAATCTAGCAAGTTTGTTATTGCAAAGTAAAAGCGATCGCATTTACCCAAGGAGGAATGCGATCGCTTGAAAGGAAGTTTTGATAGCAGTTTTTAATTGGGTAAAACAGACGATCTGTAGAGGCGCACAGCCGCACGCCCCTACAAATGTCACGCACGCAATCGAGAATTACTCTGGATTAAAAAAGCGTGAAATGATAACTGCCCAGATAGGATTTAGTTATTGGGAGTAAAGACAACATCAACCCAGTAGTTACTCGCCTTATATGTCTGGTTGGGGAAGCCACTGGAGCCGTATTTGTACACTCCATTGCCACCACTAGCTCCATTGACTAGAAAGTGTAGCGGTCCATTGTCAGCGCCAGAAACAGCAAAGTAATTTTCATCACTAGAGTAGCGCCCGACATTGGTGTGATAAGAAGCAACATAGACAGTATTGGCGCTAATTGCTACGGGGCGATCGAAATTGACTTGCTGCCAACCTGACGCGGTTTCGTTGGTAAATGTTGCCGTTGCCAGTTGTTGACCACTGCTAGTCCACAAGTTACCAATATGTACGCCTGTATTTCCAGTACCCTTATAGAATCGAATACCAGTGATATAACCGCTGACATCTGTTCTAAACTTAATGCCAAGTTCCACGGCTGCGGTATCAGAGTCGGCTACCACAACGGGCATTGCATTGGAACTCCAAATACTATAAGCAGAAGTCGATGCTGCGGCTGCGGTGGTGAAAGACCAGGTAGAGTTAGTAGCTAGAGCATTGCCAGCGAGGTCTTGTACCCGTGGTTGAGTTGTCCCACCTCTGACCGTAGCGCGATAGGTTGTACCAGTTGCCAGCGAACTGCTCGGTTGTAGGATTGCCATGCGGCTAGCTGCATCGTATGTGACGCTGGCAGGGACGATCTCGTTATTGGCAGCCTGCAACACAAAAGTATTGGCATTTATCGTCGCCGGGTCGAGCGCTTCGCTAAAAGTTGCAGCGATACTCGTATTAGTACTCACGTTGGTCGCGCCGTTGCTGGGAGAAACTGCACTGACACTGGGTGGAGTCGTATCTGTAACTGGTGGGGTTGGATTATTGGTATTGGTAGTAAAGGTGACATCAACCCAATAGTTGCTAGCACGATAGGTGTTGGTAGGAAAGCCAGTTGTACCGTACTTGTACACTCCATTCCCGCCACTCTCGCCATCGCGCAGAAAATGTAGTGGTGGGCTATCAATGCTGGTGGTGAAATAGCCTTCGTTGATAGCGTAACGACCGCTGCTGGTGTGGTAGGAGGCGACGTAGATCGTGTTAGCGTTAATTGCTACTGGTTGAGAAAAGTTAACTTGTTGCCAACCGCTAGCAGTTTCGTTGCTAAAGGTAGCGGTTGCTAGTAGCTGCCCCGTACTCGTCCAGAGGTTGCCAACGTGCGTCCCGATATTGCCACTGCCTTTGTAGAAGCGGATGCCCGTCACATAACCGTTGACATCGGACTTGAATTTGACTCCCAATTCCACAGCTTGAGCGTCAGGAGCAGATGCTGTGGTAGGCGTTGCCGTATCATTCCAGAGCCTATATGAACTCGATGTTGTTGTGGTGAAAGACCAAGTAAAGTTAGCGGCTAGAGGGTTACCTGCTAAATCTTGAACGCGAACTTGACTCGTCCCACCTATAACAGTAGCAGTATATGTTTTCCCTGCCAGCAGCGAACTGCTTGGTTGCAATGTAGCAGTGCGGGTCGCGGCGTTGTAGGTGACGCTAGCGGGTACGATCGCATTGGTGGAATCTCGTAATCCGAAAGTATCTGCATTAATTGTTGCTGGGTCGATTGCCTCGCTGAAGGTAGCTGTGAAACTCGATCCAAGGCTGAGGTTTGTTTCGCCGTTGCTGGGAGAAGTAGAACTAATACTGGGTGGAGTCGTGTCTGTAGTATACGTAGCAACGTAGTTTCCACTGGCAGCTGAGAACAAGGCGTACTCAATACCTTTGATTTGCTGGGTTGTGTAAGTAACTGGGCTACTATTAAGTGTAATGCTGGCAACTGTTCCAGCAGCCGATCTCAATGGAATCATTGCTTGTAACCCTCTTGCACCTGTACCTGGCGCGATCGCAAAGCTTAAAGTATTGTTATTCCATACCAACGAGCTGAATGAGGAACTGTTGCGACCATCAAGCCAGGTCAACATTTGACGAGCGGAGACTATCGGTACACCACGGGCTTGTGCTGAGGCAACTACTGCATCGGAAACTGCTGAGATGTTGCTATCAGTATGGGCGTTGACGGCTTTGTTGCACAAATAAGGAGAAATGAGTAAATTTTGAGTATGCCGTCTCAACTCAGTCAACGATGAAGACAAAAGCCAAGGAAAGCTACCGGATTCGTAATTGGAATGCGTATGACGCAGCACTCAAACAACGAGGCAGCATTACCTTCTGGGTGGATGAAGCAGTGATTCAGCAGTGGCACAACGAGCAAAAAACTGGGCGCAGAGGCGCTTCCAATCATTATAGTGAGGTAGCAATTGCGACAATGGGTACGATTCAATCACTGTTTCATCTGGCGGGACGACAGACAGAAGGCTTTTTGGAATCACTGTTTACCCTCATGGGGATTGATTTAGCAGTGCCAGACCACTCTACGTTATCGCGCCGACTGAGGAAATTGGCGGTGGAACTACCTGTGGTACCCAAAACCAAAGCGGTGCATGTGGTAGTTGATTCTACCGGAGTGAAAGTCTATGGAGAGGGAGAGTGGAAAGTGCGTCAACACGGAGTCAGTAAGCGGCGGACTTGGCGGAAGTTGCATTTAGGAGTGGATGAAGCCACGGGGGAGATCCTGGCAGCTACGGTCAGCAGCAATAATGTCGCCGACGGCGAAGTGTTACCCCAGCTGCTTGACAACATCGTCGAAGAAATTGCGCAAGTATCTGCTGATGGAGCCTATGATACTGCGGACTGCTATGATGCCATTGACCAACGAGAAGCCACAGCTGCAATTCCCCCTCGTCGCAATGCTCGGATCTGGCAGCATGGCAACAGCAAGCAGAAACCACATCCACGAGACGAGAATTTACGTCGGATTCGCTCAAGTGGACGTAAACGTTGGAAGCGCAACAGTGGCTACCATCGTCGTTCGCTAGCTGAAACCACGATGTTTCGTCTCAAAACTATCTTCGGTGGCAAGTTGCGGCGACGGACTTTTGACAATCAGGCGGTAGAGTTATTCCTCCAATGTGCGGCGCTCAACCGCATGATTCAGCATGGCAAGCCCGATAGTCACAAAGTAGAGATTTAGTTACGGCTTGAGCAGGGGAACAAATTGACTTTTATCGATTCATGCAACAAAGCTGGCGTTGACAGTAAAAACACCATAGTATCCCTCTGCTCCAAGGGCGCGATCGAGTAGAGTATTGACCGTGAAAGGATATTGCTGTCCAGACTCATCGGTCATCTGTGTAGCTGCTTGATATACATCAATAAATGTCCCGTCTAGATCTGCAACGCGCATCGGCATACCACTACCAGTCATAAATCCTGGGCGATTGCCTACCCAATTAGGCGGCCAGAAGTAGTAGTTAGTATCGAGCCTTATTCCATGATTTAGCTCTACTTTGAACCCGCTAGCCCAGTCACTCCAAGCAATACAGTGATGTCGTTGAGTTGGTGAGACGGGCACGCTCGGAAAGAGGTTACTGAATGTCCTATGCTGCTGTGCGTAGAAAGTCTCAAGTGAGGTAGGCGTATAATTTGCACAGTTAGTATTGACATGTAACCCTACTTCAAAACCATCACCAGTGAAAGCACTTGCCTGCGCATTAGTTATTGGTGTATTGAGAAAGATATATGAAGTGCCGCGAACGCATTCCCAATCTTCTACAGAGCAACCAGCTGGACTCATAGCTTTGTATTGGTTGAATCGAGCTATTGTCCCTCCGTTTGCATGGTCGTCACCAGTCATCAGCACAACTGCTTTCTTACCATGCGGAAAATACCAGAAACGGGGTAGGGGTTTTTTATCGAGGTTCATCGTCAGGATCAAGTTTGCTAGCAGACGCTGTTGTTCGTCAGCTTGCGGAATAGCAACCTTGTTTAAATCGATCCAGTCTGGTTGAGGATCGTTGCTGGCAGCACCAAAAAACAAGTCACTGGAGCGAATCAGTGGCAACCCATCGCGCTCCTGTCCAGCCCAGGCGGGATTTCCTTGACGGGTGTAGACGACCGAACGCGCTAAATCGTAAGTAAATGCGGCGACCTGACCACCACTACTACCAACACTACGCAGCGTTACCGCTGGGTTAGATGTTGCTGCGGTTGCGTTTGCATAAAGCGTGGCGAGACTGGTAGCACCGTTGAGCGTGTAGCGATCGGCTGTGTCGTAAAACTGGATAGTTTGGTTAACAATGCCACTACCAGGGGCTTTTGACGTGTCTACAAGTAAATAACCGTTGGAGAGTGTGGAGGCTGTATCAGTAAGACCAAGCAAAGTACTAAGCTGCTTGTCAGGACGCATTGCGATCAGATTACCACCACTAGCCGCCCAGTTACTCAACATTGTTACCTGAGCGGGACTAAGGGTCATCTTGGCAAGAATAACTACGTCGTAGTTAGCAAGCATCTCTGAGGAAACTGAGGAAATATCGCTGATACTGAATGTATTCAGCCCTTCATTTCGCAGAATCTCGGCATAGTAGTTGCTGAAAGGGTCGGAAGTCGTTGTGATGACTAGGATCGGTCCACCTGGTTCCGCATTAGGCGATGGTGCAGCAACAGCAGCTGATGTTTGTAACCCTGGCAAGGGTAGTGTCGTCATGAGTACAGATGCTTGACCCGCGCTCAGGAGAAATGTGCATAAAGATAATGTGAAATACTTGAGATGTCGTTTCATTGGAATCATTGCCAAATTACAAATATGAGTAGAAATAAATAGGTAGGATTGACCAGAGCTATTGGTCTAATTTTGATTAATTCGCACGGCAAAATTTACCTAATTAGTAGGCATTGAATGCTGGCTTGTTCGGACGATTTAAATTAGAAACAATTTAGTTTTTATTAAAAAATAGCTCCGGTTTTTTTTATTTTTGATTTCAAAAAAACTAAAAAAAGCCGGAAATACTAAATTATTTATTAGCGATAGATACGTATTGTTTCTTGTAACGATCGCATCTGTAACTTCAATACATTAGAAACCTAATTTCTCCGCTTTTAAACTATCTGTTGCAATTTCTCTAACTAGGATTAAGAAAACTCTGTCAATTGTTCTACGATCGCACAAATAAACTTCATACAACCTCTAAAGAGATAAATGTAATGAAAAGATTGCAACCTGGTTGCATCCGTAGGCGCTCTAGTACTTCCTAACCGAAGTCAATAGCTTGACATTATAGAGATATATTTTTTACCTAAAAGAGAAAATCATTATTTCTGCCTTCAGTGTTTTTACTGCTAGTGATAGTTACATTAAATACTAAAAAAATGGTTTTCAAAGCAAAAGAAGGTGAAGAAGCGAAGCTAAATGTTAAATAAACTGTAAAGAAAGTAGCTTGGCAGGTTGTTTAAGCTCGGTTGTATAAAGGTTTTGAGGAAAATAAGGAGGTAACATTATGGGAGCGCAGTAGATCCCACAGATTTCACGGATAGTTAGGCTAATGTCAGTCATACGTGTTTGCTCAGCACATGAGACACGGGTTTAAATCCAAGACCCAATCTGCTAGTGTTACTAACTGTAGAAATTCTATCTATGAAGTCATTAATATATAGATGCTGAATCCACCAGCGACGGGTTCTACTGGTTGAGTATAGTCCTGTGCAGAGATTATGCAGCATTTCTGGGGCAACATTTCTGTAGGCTAAAATTTTCTTGAGATATATACAATTCAATTGCCGTACATTTACTTAAGTAGATTTACGGTTGCGATCGAGCCAGATATAATTATCAGTAAAATTGCGGTTGGACACACGGAAAAGAAAGAATTACAGTTTATTCGTAAATTGACTGAGTAAGGACTAAAGAAAAAAGTTTGTTCAATACATAATTTACATACATTTAAAGTCTATAAATTTGCGAGATTTTAAATTTCTCATACTTCAATGTAGGTAACGCTAGTAGAGAGAGCTTGACCCTACTAAAAAATATTACGTTATTCTCCTTGAACCAAGATAAATCTGAGGCTTTGCTGTACTAAAAATACAAAGTCTCGTGGAAAGCAAGAGGGCATAATTCTGAATGAAGAAATTACTAGTAACTGGATCGTCGGGACTTATTGGATCTGAAGTTTGCCTACATTTTGCTAGCCAAGGTTGGGCAATTCATGGTATTGATAATAATCAAAGAGCTGTTTTTTTTGGACCCCAAGGAGATACTCGTTGGAATCAAAAGCGCTTGGAATCTCTGATTAAAGGTTTCGTGCATCATGAAATAGATATTCGCGATCGCCAACGAGTTCTAGATCTCATTGAAAGTCTCAGACCAGAGGCGATCGTGCATACAGCAGCACAACCCAGTCACGACAGAGCAGCGGCGATTCCTTTCGATGACTTCGATACCAATGCAGTAGGAACGCTAAATCTGTTGGAGGCAACGCGCCAATTTGTGCCGGAAGCTCCTTTCGTACACTTATCTACTAACAAAGTGTACGGAGATGCACCGAATGAGATTGCCATGATGGAGTTAGAAACCCGATGGGAATATGCCGAGCCAACTTATCAATATGGTATTCCTGAATCATTCCGCATTGACCAATCGAAGCATTCTCTGTTTGGTGCTTCTAAAGTTGCAGCTGATGTCATGGTTCAAGAGTACGGTCGATATTTTGGACTCAAAACTTGCTGCTTGCGTGGTGGATGTTTGACAGGACCGAATCATAGTGGTGTAGAACTGCATGGATTTCTTAGTTACTTAGTGAAATGTAATTTAGAAAATCGCACCTACAAAGTTTTCGGATATAAGGGAAAACAAGTACGAGATAATATTCATTCCTATGATGTCGCTCGTTTCATTGAAGAGTTTATCCAAGCACCCCATTGTGGTGAAGTTTACAACTTAGGTGGTGGTAAGGATAATACTTGCTCTATTTTGGAAGCTTTCGAGCTTGTGGCTTCGCTGACTCATAAAAAGATGCAGTACGAGTATGTAGATAAAAATCGCGAAGGAGACCATATTTGCTACTACAGCGATCTCCGCAAAATGCAGAATCACTATTCTAATTGGTTTATTACAAAACCTTTGAAATCTATATTTTCAGAAATTGTAACGACTTGGACAAAAAGACTTCAAGAGGTAGCATAGCTCGTATTATGTCTAAAAATCTACCTCGCATTTTATTAGTTACTGAAGCGACTTTAAGTCAAGAAGGCAAGGGGGTTAATCGAACTCTCGTCAATTTATTTGAGAACTACCCTGCTGAATCACTGATGTTGTTTTGTCCCGAACACGAGTTACATTCTAACCCGACAAGTTCGCCATTCAATCGCCAGGTGCTTTCCTTTTCTGGACATCGTTTACCCACAGTGCATAATCGATTAGGAAAATTTCTTAATCCTTCGATCGCTCGGATTAATCTACAATTGCTCGATTGGTTTCCTATTTCAAATTTACAGAAACTAGAAGAATTTGACCCAGACATTATCTTAATTTGTCCGGTCACGTCTTTGTGTTTACTCATGGGTTATAAATTAACTCAATACTTTCAATGTCCATCCTCAATTTACTTTATGGATGATTGGATAGCCTGCGATAACTCGCGGTGGCTATCGAACAGCGTTCAAAAAACGGCTACTCAACTTTTAAAACAGGCAAATGGCTGGTTGATGATTAGCGAGCAATTACAAAATGAACTATCAAAACGCTATCAGATAAAACCTCAAAGTTCGCTGATCGTCCATAATCCTGTTGACTTATTAGACAAGCATCTGCCTGCTACAGTAACTACTCATGAAGGTACGTTTAAAGTTGTCTATGCTGGTTCTATTTGGTCAATGCACTATGATGCACTAGCTGCGATCGCTGAAGCAATTTTTCAGCTCAGATGCGATGGAAAAGATATTGAACTTGTGGTGCATACAGACAAATGTTTCTGGAATCCATACAGAGAAAAATGGAAACAGTGGGAAGTAACGTATGGCGATATAATTCCCTATCAAGAACTCAATAGCTATCTCCAGCGTGCCGATCTACTACTTGTCGCTTCATCATTTTTACCTGAATATGCACACATGACTCGTTCTTCAGTACAAACTAAATTAACTGACTATATGGCTGCTGGTAGACCAATTTTAGCTTGCGGTCCAGCTTACTCCGCTTGTAATCAATTCTTGAAAAAATGGAAGTGTGGACTTGTTTGTGAAACAAACCAAGTTAGTACCATCGAGAGTTTTTTAATAGATACAATCTCAAATAAATCTTTACAGCAAGAAATAGCAGAAGTGGCTTTTAAGGTTTTAAATGAGAATTTCGATAAAAAAATAGTGACCGAGAAACTTCAGTCATATGTTAAGCAGATTTTTAGTCAAAATATCAGAGGCGATCGCATACTCAAAACAAAAAAATCTTCGAGCGACAAGCTTTTAGCTTCTGACTGTAATTAATAGAGCCTAGCTCAAAATTAGTATAACCGTGCCTTACAAGTCTTAGTAGAAGCATAAATTCGATGCCTTTATTTTCTGTCATTATACCTACCTACCAACGCAATGACTTACTAGCAAAATGCCTACATTGTCTAGCACCTGAGATTCAAACTCTGCCGTTTGAGCAGTATGAAGTCATTGTTACTGATGATGGTTCTGAAGTAACTGCCGAGCAAATGATTCGCGAGTGTTTTCCTTGGGTAAAGTGGGTATCCGATTCTCGTAAAGGTCCGGCAGCAAACCGAAATAATGGGGCAAAATATGCCAGTGGTGAGTGGCTAGTTTTTACGGATGATGATTGTCTCCCAGATCCTCAATGGCTAGAAGCCTATGCTAAAGCTAAAATTACTGAGCCATTTTATCTAGTTTTCGAGGGGCGAACTTATGTCGATCGCCCAAGACAAAGCCTTGCAGAAACTTCACCTATTAATGAGTCAGGTGGTTATTTATGGTCGTGTAATTTTGCCATACAAAAGCAACTCTTTGAGTTTCTCACTGGTTTTGATGAACGATTTCCCTACGCTGCGATGGAAGATGTAGATTTTAGATTAAGGCTTGTCAAGAGTGGATACAAGTTTTCTTTTGTAAAAACTGCTTCTGTGTGCCATCCCTGGAGATCCAAGGGAGGATGGAACAAAATAAAACAACATCGAGAAGCAACATTTATTTACTTATCTATTCATGAAGAATTGGTAAATATTAATTCTATATATTATTTTTTTGTTTGCTTTAAGGAGTTTTGTTAATCAGACAGTTCTGGCAATTTTAAAATTCCAATTCACTGGAATTAACGCAGCTTTTTTAGAGCATTTTGCATACTTATACATGAGCGTACTACTATGGCGCTATAAATTGATCGGCATGAAAACACTTAAAAATCACTAAAAAACTAACATTTTACTCTAACAATGAAAACAATTAGTCTTCAAAGTCATTGGTCGGAGAGTTGGAAACAAAGTTATTCATATGATTTATTAGAAATGTATGGAGAAACTAGTTATCGTGGATATAGCTATGCGTATGCTCATCGATATAAGCATACTTTAGAGTTGGTTCAAAAAGTTACAAGACCAGGGGCAAAAATTTTAGATGTAGCTGCTGCCCAGGGAAACTTTAGTTTGACTTTGGCAGAGCTAGGCTATGAAGTTACCTGGAACGATCTGCGTGAAGAATTGGTTGATTATGTCAAACTGAAGTGGGAGTATGGAATTATTCACTACAAACCAGGAAATGTTTTCACATTAGGGTTTGATGCTGAATTCGATCTCATTTTAATTACTGAAGTTATCGAACACGTTGCTCATCCCGATCTATTTCTGAAGAAAATAGCTCAGATGGTGAAGCCTGGAGGTCACCTAGTCATGAGTACGCCAAATGGCGAATATTTTCAAAATCGTCTGCCTAAATTTTCGGATTGTCCCGACCCCAGCCAGTTTGAAGCAATACAATTTCAACCCAATTCAGACGGTCATATCTTTTTATTACATTTAGATGAAATAGAAAACATAATTCATCAAGCTGGATTATCGATTCAGGAGACAAGAATTTTTACAAATCCACTAACTAACGGTCATTTAAAACTAGGAAAATTATTGCATTTTCTCGCTCCTAGCTGGGTTGATGCTTGTGAAAATTTTACGCAAGCTTTGCCATTAGTCTGGCGAAAAAAAATTCACACTGGAGTTGCCGTTTTACTGACTCGTATAGCCTAGTTTAAAAAATTAGTGCAGTGACTTTAATGGATATCATTCAGATTGTCCCACGGCTACCTCCAGCAATAGATGGCTTGGGGGATTACGCCTTAAATCTGGCACGGCAGCTTTACAATGATTTCAATCTCAAAACTCATTTTGCGATCGGTGATGCGGCTTGGACTGGAAATACTCAAATTGAAGATTTTCTAATTAATTCAGTAGACGAGCGTTCCACCACAGCTTTACTATCCTTATTAGCGAGCAAACCAACTACAGTCTTATTACATTACGTCGGCTACGGTTATGCTAAGCGAGGTTGTCCGGTTTGGTTAGTTGAAGGCTTAGAACGTTGGAAAAGAAATACTCCTAACTCGAATTTAGTAACGATGTTCCATGAAGTTTATGCTTCTGGAAAGCTACCTTGGACGAGTTCTTTTTGGTTGTCCGATTGGCAAAAAAACTAGCTGGTCGTTTGTCTCAAATTAGCGATCGCTGCTTGACAAGTAATCAAAATTATGCAGAGGTTCTATATCAGTTAAGTCAGGGAAAACAAACTCAGATTCCCACCCTACCCGTCTTTTCTAATGTGGGCGAACCAAAGCAAGTACCACGCTTGACAGATCGTTCTCGACGCTTAGTGTTGTTTGGTAGTCCTAGCATTCGCAAAAGAGCTTATCGTCAATCCTTGAAAGAACTTAGCCAAGTCTGTCGGTTATTCGATATTCAAGAGATATTGGATATCGGAGCGCCAACAGGTTTAGTTTTATCTTCAATACAAGGCATACCAATAGTAGAAACAGGTAAATTGTCTGCTCCAGAAATTAGCGAAATTCTGCTCAACTCCTGCGCAGGATTCTTTAATTACCATCTGGAGTATTTGGCAAAATCTGGCGTATTTGCTGCTTACTGCGCTCATGGAATGTTAACTATTAGTCCTAGAATTTATGCTTCAACACAAGACGGTATAGAACCAGGAAAACATTATTGGTTTCTCAGCGATCGCATCACAGAGATAACAGATTTCGTCGAGGCGCAGGCGATCGCTAATCATGCCTACACCTGGTATCAAACTCATAATTTATCAGTGCAAACTCAGAACTTTGTCACACACGTCTTGGGTAATGCATTCACAAAACTAGGATAATTCTGTTTAAGACCTTAAAGCAAATTGTCAAAGTATATTTAAATCTTTTGAAGAGGACTATTGAGTGAAATTGCTAATTGCAGCGATCGCTATTTTATGTATTGTTGGAATCTCAGCACTGAATTGGCGTAGCTCTGTTAAAGCTGTGTTCTTCATTCTTGTGATTGAGGGTGCATTGCGCAAATGGGTGTTACCTCAAGCCAGCGACGCAATTTACTTCTTAAAAGACTTAGTTCTTTTAGGTGCCTACCTGCAATACTACGTCTTCTCAAACAGAAGATTTTTAATTCAAAATCGCACTATTTTTATCCTGGTTCTTTTCGCGATTATATGGTCTGTATTGCAAGTATTTAACCCCAGTTTGGGTTCACCGATAGTAGGTATTTTTGGACTCAGAGGTTACATCTTTTACATTCCCTTGATGTGGATGCTGCCAACCCTATTTCAGTCGGAGCAAAATTTATATAAATTTTTGCATTTCCATCTTTTATTGGTCATTCCTGTTGGTCTTTTAGGCATTGCTCAGTTCTTTAGCCCTACTAATAGTCCAATCAACGTGTATGCTCCTAGCCAATTAAAGGAAGTAGCTACATTTGGGGTTGTAGGAGCAACCCAGTTTGCTCGCGTCACAGGCACATTTTCCTACATAGATGGCTATGCAGTATATCTATTAATATGTTTCGGCTTACTAATTTCCTTCTTATCACTCCAGCAGACACGTTTTTGGAGATGGGCTTCTATTTTTGAACTAGTTTTGATAGTCATTAACTCTTGCATGACTGGTTCTCGTAGTGTTGTTTTTGCACTATTATTATTCTTTTTTAGCTTTATAACTATTAGAGGATTCACTCAGCCTGAAAAGAACATATCTCTGCTGAGAAAATTCTTATTGCCAGCCATCTGTATTTCTCTAGTTTCTTTTATCTGGTTTAAACCAGCAATTAATGCCTTTTTGTTGCGGACAAATTCTAATCAAGATGTGACTGCACGTATTACGACAACCTTGACCCAGCCTTTCGAGTTTATCCAGTACAAAGGACTGGATGGCTATGGCACTGGAGCAACACAACCAGGGAGTCAAACACTTCGCCGATTACTGAATCTACCAGATGGTGCAGTTATTCCAACCTACTATGAAGAAGAACCAGGCAGAATAGTTTTGGAGTTAGGTCCGATTGGTTTTTTTCTGTGGTACGGACTTAGATTTAGTCTTCTCATTGAGATTTGGTTAGTTTTCTGTAAATTGAAAAAACCATTTTTACGTCAATTAGCGCTGACAGCATTACTGATACAGGTAATTGGAATCTACGATCAGTTAGTGACTCAACCTACCTTCTTGCCTTACTACTGGTTTTTCAGTGGCTTTATCTTTCTCTTACCTCAATTAGAATGGACAGATTGGTATCGAGAACAACTATTGCAACAACACAATGTCTCATCCGCGTATCTCCCTGATTCACCCTACCAGTAATCCCTTTGCCCGCAATGCTGCACTGGCTTTGGGGGAAGCTAACTTACTCCAAGAAGCGATCTCGACAATTGCCTACAATCCCAAAGGAGTATTATCGCGCTACTTAAACTTACTACCGCAGAAAATTAGCAGTCGCGTGGCGCTGGAATTAGGTAGGAGGGCGTGGACTGCACCCCCAAATGCATTCATGCGATCGCACCCTTGGCAAGAAGTCATACGTCTAGCATTAGTCAAAACTAAGTTGAATCGTTGGCTGAACTTAGGTCGTCAAGGACCGATCGATTGGGTGTATGTCTCTCTAGACCGCCACGTTTCCCAGCATCATTTGCACAACTTAGATGCAGTCTATGCCTACGAAGATGGTGCGGCGATCGCATTTGAAGTTGCGAAACAACGCGGGATTCTCTGCTTGTAGGATCTCCCAATTCCCTTCTATCGCATGAGTCGGGATCTCCAAGCCCAGGAAGCAGAACGTTTTCCAGAGCTAGCACCAGCATTACAGGCAGTCAAGGAACCTGCTTGGAAGATCGAGCGCAAGGAACGGGAAGTTTAACTGGCAGACCATATATTTGTCGCATCTTCTATTACCCAAAGATCGCTATTAGATGTAGGTGTCAAACCAGAAAAAATTAGCGTTATCCCCTACGGCGCACCGATTGATTATTTCCACCCGCAAACTAAAGCCGATCGGCTGTTTCGCGCTTTGTTTGTCGGTCGCGTTGGACCTCGCAAGGGCTTCCACTACTTATTACAAGCTTGGCAAGAACTACAACTACCCGATGCCGAACTATTAGCGATCGGGATTAACGAGTTTCCCGACAACTGGTTGACTCAATATAGAGATACTTTTCGCTATATTCCATCTCTCCCTCACGCAGCATTGAACGAGTATTATAGTGCCGCAAGCGTTTTTGTTTTTCCCTCACTTGTAGAAGGATTTGGACTCGTACTGCTAGAGGCAATGGCTTGCGGGATTCCTGTCATCACGACACCCAATACTGCTGGTCCAGATATTCTGACAGACGGGGTAGAAGGCTTCATTATCCCCATTCGCGATGTCGAAGCTCTAAAGAAAAAACTGGAATGGTGTTATTCCCACCCCCAAGAATTAGCTCAAATGGGAAGAGCGGCTCGCCACAAAGCCGAGCAATTAACTTGGGGATTGTATCGACAGCAATTAGCCAGTCGCGTCCAGGAGCTTTTATGCCAGAATTAGCAGGTCGAACTAACTGCCACTTGTGGTTTCCGAATATTTTTGAATTTAAAGGCGGAATTCAAGTCTATTCGGCTTTCTTGCTCAATGCTTTGGAAAGCTTATATCCAAATTGGCACTATCAGGTTTATCTCAAGCACGACACTCGATCGCCATTCGATCTTGCGCGATCGCCCAATACTCAGTTTTACTATACTGGCTCTTTACCTTTACGGTTGCGAACAGTTGGCTTTGCCGCTCAGATCTGTGGAGCGGGACTGTGGCAGCGACCGAGTTTAGCGATCGCAACTCACCTGAATTTTACTGTTGCTGCCTATTGGTTGAAACAGCTAACTGGTATGCCTTACTGGGCGATCGCCCACGGTGTAGAAGCTTGGGATATTAATAGACCTACTCTACAAAAAGCCTTGCATCATGCCGACC
Source organism: Chroococcidiopsis sp. SAG 2025 (assembly GCF_032860985.1). Lineage (GTDB taxonomy): Bacteria > Cyanobacteriota > Cyanobacteriia > Cyanobacteriales > Chroococcidiopsidaceae > Chroococcidiopsis. The sequence continues at coordinate 5,520,349 of NZ_JAOCNC010000001.1, read as the reverse complement.
GCATTCTTGCCGTCAGTAGCTATACACGCGATCGCTTGCTCAAAGAGCAAAATCTCGACCCGGCAAAAGTTTCGCTTTTACCCAACACTTTTGATGCCGAGCGCTTTAAAATTCAGCCAAAGCCGCAATACTTATTAGAGCGTTACGGACTGACACCGGAACAACTAGTAATTTTGACTGTTGCTAGGTTAGATTGCAGCGAACGTTACAAAGGATACGACCAAATTTTGCAAGCATTGCCTGAGATTCGCCGTCAGATTCCTAGCGTTCGTTATCTGATTGTTGGCAAGGGTAGCGATCGCCCTCGGATCGAACAGTTAATCGCAAAACTCGATTTAAAAGATTGCGTGACCTTAACTGGATTTATTCCCGATGCCGAACTTGGCGATCACTATAACTTGTGTGATGTTTTTGCCATGCCGAGTAAAGGTGAGGGGTTTGGCATTGTCTACCTAGAAGCTTTAGCCTGTGGCAAACCGACTCTAGGAGGAAATCGAGATGGTGCAATTGATGCCCTTTGTCACGGCGAATTAGGAGCATTAGTCGATCCAGACGATACCAGCGCGATCGCCCGAACTTTGATTCAGATTTTGCAAGGCACTTATTCGCATCCAATTATTTATCGACCTGAAGTTTTAAGACAAAAAGTTATCGATACTTTCGGATTCGAGCAGTTTAAACAAACGATGAATAACTTAATTCAATTCAATTTGGGCTGTCCATGAAAGTTTTACATGTTATTCCTTCGATCGATCCGGCTCTAGGGGGACCGACTCAGGTTGTTCTCAATTTAGTTCGAGCTTTGCGCGAACATGGAATTGATGCCGAAATCGCCACTACGAACGATAAAGGCTCAGAATTATTGGACGTGACGCTCCATCGGCGGGTTGAGTACGAGCAAGTCCCGATTTGGTTTTTTCCACGTTTTTCACCATCAATTAAACAGTTTATTTTTTCAGCAGCCTTGACTCGTTGGCTTTGGCAACACGCAAGAGATTACGATCTGATCGAAACGCACTATCTTTTTTCTTATGCTCCCGCTTGCGCTGCTGTAATTGCCAGGTTGCAAGGAATTCCTTATGCAGTTCGGACAATGGGACAGTTAACGCCTTGGGCTTTGTCTCAAAGTTGGCTGAAAAAACGGATATATTCATTTCTAATTGAACGTCACAATCTGAATTGTGCCGATCTGATCCATTGCACTGCTCCAGGCGAAGCCGAGGATGTCCGAAATTTTGGCATTCAAACACCTAGTTTCACGTTACCTTTAGGAGTCAATCGACCGATAGAACTGCCCGATCCTAAGCAACAGCTATACGAAACTTACGGCATACCTCCCTCCACACCAGTTGTCCTATTTCTGTCGCGGCTTCACCCCAACAAACGCCCAGATTTGTTAATTCATGCTCTCAGCCAACTGGCAGTTCAGAATCACAACTTTCATCTGATTTTGGCAGGTTCGGGAGAGCCGCAGTATCTCAACTACTTGACTGACTTAGTATCATCCCTCGGGCTTTCCTCACGTACATCGATCGCTGGTTTCGTTATGGGTAGAGATAAAGATCTTCTCCTACAAGCCTCAGATCTTTTTGTCTTGCCGTCCTTTTCCGAAAATTTTGGGATTGCCGTAGCAGAAGCAATGGCAGTAGGGCTGCCAGTCGTTGTGACTCCCGACATCCAAATTTCACCAGAAATTGCTGCGGCATCGGCTGGGCTGGTTGTTGAAGGTCAAATCGAACCCTTAACAAATGCGATCGCGCAACTACTATCATCTCCAGAACTCCGGCAGCAATTAGGAGAGAACGGTCGGCTGTTGGCAAGTCAACGATATTCTTGGCAGGCGATCGCCCAGAATCTAATCTCGATTTACACAGCAGCGATCGCGCAACAACCAATACCTACAACCTGCTCAGAGCCAGAGAACTTTGTTACGCTGCCATAAAAACAGCAGCAACATACTAATCAGAGATGTGGCGCGAATAATGCCAAGAGTAAAAACTGCCAGTGTGAATAAAAAACAGCGCTTTCTGCCCACGAAATCTCGTTTTTTCTGTTTGGTAACTTCTGTTGTGTTATTCGTACTGTTCGGTATTATTCCTCTGCGACTAACAATTGCTCTATATCAAACACCACTGCCCCAAGCAATTATTGCTTTAGGTGGCGATCCGATCCGCGAAACTTTCGCTGCTGACTTTGCTTTACAGCATCCACCTTTAGAAATATGGATTTCTTCTCCTTATCTCAAAACCTTCGATTTTCCAGATCTTCCGAGTCCCTCTGGATCGCGAATACATATCGATCGTCGCGCTGTCGATACCGTAACTAACTTTACCTCTCTAGTTGCTGATTTCAAACAACGGTATTTTCAACATGTTTACTTAATTACATCTGATTTTCACATGGCAAGAGCAAAGGCGATCGCCTTTTTTGTCTTTGGTAGCCAGGGGATTGCTGTGACTCCCATATCAGTACCATCAAACAAACCACCTGAATCCTGGTTTCATATTTGTCGTGATGTTTGTCGCACTTGGCTGTGGATACTTACAGGTCGTACTGGGGCTAGTTTGACAATACTTTTCGGTTAAGACGAGTCCCCCCCTAGCCCCCCTTTTTAAGGGGGGAACAAAGCCCTTAAAAAGGAAGGAACTCTCGCCCCCTTGTTAAGGGGGTTGGGGAATCGCCAAGCTCTAGGCATCATGCATATTTGAAATTTGATCTGATGAATTGAATTATATGTATCTAGATCGTTACACCCTCGGTACTTATACTCCTGGCGCTCCTTTGTGGAAACAACTCCTGTGGTATTTTGTCGGAGAGCCTTTATTTCGTAGTCATTGGCTACCTATCTCTAAGTTAAAAGTCTGGATACTACGTAGTTTTGGTGCTACAGTTGGTCGCTCTGTCTGTATCAAGCCTGGAGTGCGGGTAAAGTTTCCTTGGCGGTTAACTATAGGTGACTGCGTGTGGATTGGGGAAAATACTTGGCTTGACAACGTTGCGCCGATCGCAATTGAAAGCCATGTCTGTATTTCTCAGGGTGTTTATCTCTGTACTGGCAATCACGACTGGAGCGCTCCTGATTTCAAGCTGATTCCAGCGCCGATTCACATCGAACAGAGTAGCTGGATTGCGGCGCGGGCGACAATTGGTCCTGGTGTCACTGTCGGCAAAGGAGCAGTGTTGAGTCTGGGAAGCGTAGCAGGGCGATCGCTTCAACCCATGACAATCTATGTAGGTAACCTCGCACAACCAGTCAAACAACGAGCGATCGACGATCGGTAAATCTATCAGCTCGGTAATGTTGCCAAAATTCGATCTAGGGAAAATTAATAATTTTTATCTTGTCTAGGTAAACACCTCAATATTTTTTTGGCTCTTACCAAAATTCTAACTATAGCAATTCTAATTAGTTTACGAACATGTCCCTGGAGAGAGGTTACATGTAACGTTTCTCCAGGGAAAACCGAAAAAAATTTGGTTGTTCGCGTCAGATTTAGACTTAGTATAGACACTTAAATCTCAGTGGTTTTACTGAAAAAACTAAGGAGCTTATTAAACTCTAATTAAATTCTCAGTAAAACCACACTTGGACATAAAGCTAGGTCAAAGTTAGATTTTTTCAAGTTTGATCGTGTAAAGCTACCTTAAATCACCTAGCGAAATAGCCTTTTAACTTAAACAGAGAGAATTTTAATTTTATTAGACAGTTCTTTGCGTAGCTTTGCCTTTCACTTAAATTGAGTGCTTTTCCTTTGCACTCCTCACTATTTCAACAAAATAATCGCATTGGCAGAGGTAGGCAGAGCTTCAGATGCTAGATAAATACGTACAACAAGAGCAAATTGAAAAACTCAAAATATTTTTGCCTGCTCAGAGCAAAAGTAAAGAACTCGCACCTTCTTTCAACTTAAATATTATTACGCAATTTTATCCACCAGACTATGCTGCTACAGGGCAACTCATTGAAGAACTAGCAGTGAATTTAGGACGATTAGGAATTCAAGTAAGGGTTTTTACCGGACAGCCAGGATATGCATTTAAAAAACATGCAGCTCCTATTATAGAACGTTCTGAAAAAATCCTGATTCGGCGATCGCGAACTTCTCGAATGTGGAATGCACGGATTCGAGGCAAAGCCATTAATGGGTGCTTGTTCTTTTTCCGAGCTATCTTACACTTATTAAATAAAAAGAACCGTGGAGATCTCCTACTTCTAACCACTGCACCAGCCTTTTTACCAATCGTCGGCTACATAGCCAAACTCTTATTTGGTATTCCTTACGTTTGTTTAATGTACGATTTATATCCTGATGTTGCAGTTGAGCTAGATATTTTCTCTAGGAAAAATTGGTTAGTAAAATACTGGAAATTACTCAATAAAAAAGTTTGGCACAACTCAGAAAAAATTATTGTTCTCAGCTCAACTATGCGAGAGAAAGTTTTATCTCACTCTCCTGAAATGAGTGACAAAATTGTAGTCATTCATAATTGGGCTAATCCCAACTGGATTGTGCCAATAGAAAAAGAAAATAATTGGTTTGCGCAAAAGTACGAATTGGTCAATACTTTCACCGTGCAGTACTCTGGCAACATGGGTCGCTGTCACGAACTAGATACAATTCTAGAAGCAGCTAGACAATTGCAAGACGAACCAATTCAGTTTGTTTTCATTGGCGGAGGAGCAAAATTTCAATCTAGTTTTGAATGTGTCAAAAAACTCGGTTTAAATAACTGTCGCTTCTTACCCTATCAAGATAAACAAGACTTACCATATTCGCTAACAGCTTGCGATTTATCTTTGGTCAGTATTAGTCCCAAAATGGAAGGAATTGTCGCCCCAAGCAAGCTCTATGGCATTCTAGCAGCTGGTCGTCCCGTCGCTGCCATTTGCGAAACCCATTCCTATTTGCGTCATCTCTTAAGAGAAAGCGGTTGCGGTGCTGCTTTTAATTCAGGTGATGCCAGTGGTTTAGTTCAGTTTATTCGCCGCTTAAAAAGCGATCGCGAACTTGTTAAACAAATGGGAATGGCAGGTCGGCAATATCTCCAATTTAATTTCACGCCAGAAATTATTGCCAAGCAGTACTCAAATGTATTACAGCAAGCAGTTCTAACAGCAAAGAGACGAATTGTTCGTTCTAGAAATAATAGCGTGGAAGCCGTGACAGAAGAAAGCTAAAGCTCACCAGCAGGGCTATTCCTATTTTTTCCTTCATCAACTGCCTAATAACGACATGAATATGGAAGAGCAATATCGAACTCAGCATTTAGCAACAGAAAGAAATGGGAAGTACTCACAGATGTCATTGCCATCCTATGTTGCACGCTACTCAGAGTTACCTCAAGCAGAAGAATGGAGTTTGTCTCAGCTCCTGGCAGTTGTACGTCGTCGAGCGCCGATTATCGCTAGTGTAGCGATCGCTTGCTGCGTTACTACCTGGGTATGGACATTAATTCAACCAGCCAAGTATGAAGGAAAATTATCGGTATTGGTAGAGCCAGTCAAGGCTGAAAATAAATTATCGGGATTATCAAACGTTCCAGTTGTGAATGCTAGCCAAAAGGGCAAGAATCTTTGGATTACAACACACAGATTATTGTTTTACGTAGCCCTGAAATTCTGGTTCCTATCGCTAAAAACATTTCTGTTCGGTATCCAGATATTAATTACGATTCTTTACTAGAGGAATTGAAGATTTCCCGCTATCAAGAAACAAAAATTTTAGAAGTTAGCTATCGAGATTCCGACCCACAAAAAATTCAATTTGTTCTAGAGCAGCTAGCCAAAGGATATTTAAAATACAGTTTACAGGAGCAGCAAACAAATCTACGTCAGGGAATTCAGTTTGTTAATACTCAGTTACCTCAATTGCAAGCACGAGTCAACAGTTTGCAATTGCAATTACAAAGATTTAGAGAACAATACAGCTTATTCTCCCCAGAAGAAAAAACGGGACAGCTATTTGAAAAATACAGCACTTTAGAATTTCAGAAATTAGAGATTCAAAAAGATTTAGCGGAAGCTCAGAAACTCTACAATGCCTTGCAAAGTAAATCTGGCACTAAGTTAGCGCTAGAACTGGAAGCAAAAGCTCGTCATGGGGTGGGAACTTCGCAGCAAGAATCGACAGTTGACCACTCTCAAAACTCGCTAGCGATCGCGGCTATAGATGAATCTTCTTCGCCCAGTCGTGCAATATCACCGCAAGCTCAGCAAGATGCTCCTCAATATCAGAGTTTACTCGCTCAGTTGCAGAATATAGATACTGAAATTGCCAAGAATGCAACTATTTATCGAGTAGATAGCCCGTACATTCAGTCGCTGAAACAGAAACGGGAAAGTTTGCTACCACTATTACAGAAAGAGGGAGTGCAGGCACTAGAAAATCAACGTGCGTCAGTATTAAGCCAACTTTCCATACTCCAAGTTAGAGCAGCGAAGAATACCCAAGCACTCGATCGCTTAAATCGAGAAATCGACGGAATGCCAAATTTGGCACGTCGTTACACTGACTTACAGCGAGAGTTAGTTATTGCTACTGAAAGTTTGAACCGTTTTCTAGAAAGACGAGAGTCGCTGCAAATCGAAAATGCTCAAAAAGAGACTCCTTGGCAACTCATTTCACCACCTCAGCTACCTTCTCTGCCTATCTTTCCTAATGTTCCACGATTCCTCATCTTAGGCACGGTAGCTAGTATATTAGCTGGAATTGGAGCAGCGCTACTCGTGGAAAGGCTCGATAATGTCGTTCATTCACCTGATGAGTTGAAAGAAGCGACAAAGCTACCAATATTAGGTATAATTCCTTTCCATAAAAACCTAGCTAAGAATCTAGCAGGTGAAGAAACGAATCAGAGGCAAGAGAACAGCAGGTCGCGTTTCAACAGAAATGCTTACGGCTACCACTATTTCCCTTTCATAGAATCTTTCCGATCGCTGTATACTAACATCGGCTTTTTAGGTTCCGATACACCGATCCACTCTCTCGTCATCAGTTCTTCCGTCCACGCTGACGGTAAATCTACTATCTCAACTCACTTAGCCCAAGCAGCAGCAGCAATGGGACGCAGGGTGTTACTAGTCGATGCAGATCTACGCGTACCGCAGATTCATCACATTCTACATCTATCCAATGACACGGGATTGAGTAATGCAATAACAACTAACGTACCAGTTGCCGATTTAATTCAGCGATCGCCTGCCTGGGAGAACTTGTTTGTTTTAACCGCAGGTCAAATTCCTCCCGATCCTACTAAACTGTTATCCTCTCACAAGATGCGCAACATCATGGAGCAGTTGCGGCAGCAGTATGACTTAGTGATTTACGACACTCCACCACTATTAGGTTTAGCAGATGCGAGTTTACTGGCTCCTCTAACCGCAGGAATTGCGATCGTCACGCGGATGGATAAAACTGACCGTGCGCTGCTAATGCAGACCCTCGATCAGTTAAAACTATCTCGCACTCAAATTTTAGGTGCAATTTGTAACGGGGTGAAAGATTATAAAGCTACAACTTCTTACTATCACTACTACTATCAACCTCGGACTCAGGTAGCAGAATAGTTTCAGTTTAGATTTTAGGGTGGGCTATATAGCAATCCAAATTGATTTGTGAACGTTTCTCGTGTAGAGAAATTACATGTAACTTCTCTACAAAACTATAGAATTAAATTTGAAAAACTATGTTAGCGCACTCTATTATTACTACCATTATGAGGAGCTAGAGCAATTAAATCTTCTACATTATGCAGTATGGTATTGCAAATAATATCGAGTGGTAGATCGCAAGAATTGTGTCCGAAAGGTTCTTCAATTTCAGAACCAATTTGTTCGATACTTAATAAAACGAAGCTCACAAAAGTAATAATGCTGCTAGTAAACCAATTTACCTCCTTCACAATTTCTAGGGGAATAACAAGGCAATAAACAAAAACTAATTTTTTCAAAATTAACGGATAAATTAAAGGTAGTGGTGTTTTTAAGATACGTTCGCAGCCTCCTAAAATATCTACTAACTGGTCTAGTAGTTTTTGAAGAGATGTTAACTGATAAATATTCAAGCGATCGCGATCGTGTTGCTCCTGCAAATAATCACCAATCCAAAAAGCAATTTGTAGGGGTGGATGGTTTGTATATTTCAACCGAAAAAACTGAGTTTCTGCTACTAAATCGCCTAGCTCATCAGTGACGTGTTCGCCTCTTAAATGTAGTTTCATCGCCACGGCAAAAGCCACAATTAATCTAAGAGTGTACTCTTTTTGCGCCCGGTCTTGTGGTGTCTCCTCTTTAACACCAATCCATAAATCACGAGTTAAGTTGCGCACTGTATTCACTAAACTACCCCATAGCTTGCACCCTTCCCAAAATTTTTCATGGGCTGTATTAGTACGAAAACTAATAGTAAAGGTAAGCCAATATTGAAAATTAATACTGCTCGCGTAATTGCATCGCTCTCTTCTGGTATTGATACAGGAATGCCAAAACTATAAAGTACAGATATTAAAAAGCCATAACTACTTAAAACGAGTACCCAAGGCAAAACCCCAGGAAAAACAGCTTGAGTCAGGCGAAACACAATCTGAAACAAATTCAAGGTTTCTCCAGTATATAGTCGATACTTCTCCACAAATTTGCTATTGGCTTTTTTAGGTTTATCGCGGCGATCGGGTGGCTTTTGCTTAAGCTTGGATGGCGAAGATTGAGTTTGAGAATAAACTGTTACATTGCAATCTTTTAGCAAAAAACCTTTATCTGTCTTTGCGCCCATTTGTCCGATAATTTTCGCCACCCACTGATGATAATTCTCCTGAGCTTGTTCTAGCTTTTTATAAACATGAGGCTTTAATGTTAACGTAATTATTTGACCATCTAGATCGATTTCAAACTGCTTCCAGCCATTAGCAATAGTTCTCACTTTATCTGGTAGGCGATCGATCTTGACAGTTAGTTCTAGCTTACCTGGTGTGGACATAGCTTTTTCAGTAGGGTAGATGGATTGACGACTGGTTATTGGTCATTGGTCATTCGTTATTTGAATGCAAGCGATTGTCGATCGCTGATAACTGATAACTTTGTACAGACTTTACACGTAAAGTCTGTACACTGATAACTGATAACTAGAATGCAACCGTAGCATCATGTTCTTTGTCTTCAGAATTGAAGCAATTTATTTGCGGTGATAATGACTTTGCTGTTGCTGGTTGTTGCGCTGTTGTTGGAATACAGCCATCAAGATGCATGGCAATTTGGGCGATTTGAGCTAGTTTGCCATGTAATTGTGCTTGTTCCAAAGCAAAACCTACATCGATCGCGACTTGGGTATAGAAGTCAATTTCAGTTTGCTGCCATTCCCTGAAACCAAAGCATTGATGGGCAACTAACAAGCCAAATAGCTCATCTTGCATCAGGATAGGTGCTATGAGGCTACTCTTAACGGCAAAGCGCTCTAAATTATGAATGCAGCGGTCGCTCAGTCCAGCTGTGTAAACGTTGTTCACAGCACGAGCGTAACCAATTTGCTCGTATGCAGTGCGATCGTTCCGCCAGAAAGGATCGTCAAGACGATGATTTAAACCTTGGGGTAAGCCAGGGGTGACCGATTCAGCTATAACTGTGCTACCGCGATCGCGATCGCAGCGATAAACTACCACGCGCTCGGTTTGTAGGGCAGATTTGAGTTCGTCTGTCACAGTTGTCAAAATATCCGACTGTACGAGCGATCGTCGCAACTGTAACACTATTTGTTGCCGCATCTGTACTTGCTTGACTGCTGTGGCTCGATACTCTAGCAGTGCTACCCGATCCAGTGCCAAGCCAATTTGAACGGCAATCTGCTCGAATAAATCGATTTCTGTTGGTTGCCAAGTACGGGGTGCAATACACTGATGGGTAATGAGCGAACCTACCAGTTTACCGTTACTGACAATTGGTGCGACTAATTGAGCTTTGACGGCAAACTGTTCTAAGGCATCGATTTGATCTATCGTTAGTCCAGCAGTATGAATGTTGGCGATCGCTCGTACTCCCTGACGATCGCTCTGTTGAATCTCGCTTTCGTACCCATAAAAGCGATCGAGCGGATGATTTAGGGTTTGAGGCAAACCAGGAGCAACTGATTCTGCTACAACAATGCCGCTACCATCTGTAACAAAACGATAAACTAATACTCTATCTGCTTGAAATATCTGTCTCATTGTTGTGGTGACAGCATTAAACAGATCGGATGATGAGTGCGCTTGCTGCACTACCTGAGTCATTTGTTTTAATCTCTGGGCATACTCCACAGCAGATTGCCGCTCTTGTTGTGAGATCTTGTGTTGCAGGATCGAGCTGACTATAGTGGCAAGTTGTCTAAACAACTCGACCTCTTCTATCTGCCAGTGACGAGGTGCGTCGCAGTGATGGGCAATGAGCAAACCTAGCAGTCCATTGTCGCTTGTAATTGGTACGACTAAACTTGCTTCAACTGCAAGTTGTTCCAAAGTTTTGATGTGACACTCAGTCAAATCCGCAGCATAGATATTAGCGATCGCCCGTATTCGTCCGTCACTATATTGTTGTGCGTAATCTTCTCGGAAACAAGGATCGTCTATCCGGCAACCAATGGCGTTGGGAAACTGAGCAATTACCGATTCTGCTACTATCGTGCCACTCCAATCGCGATCGAAACTATAGACGAGTACTCGATCGGTTTGGATTGCTTGTCTAATTTCTAACAGTAGGTTGTCTAAACAATTTTCGCGATTGAGCGATTGAATCGCAAGCGATAAAATTTTGTTGAGAATTTCTCGATCGCGCAAGTAAGTTTGCTTGCGCGTTTGACTCGCTCCACAACTATTTGAAATATCAATATCAATAGATGATTTTCTAAAGTTACGATAGATATTACGATAGGTAAGACTGTACCTATCTGTAGCAGTTTTGGGAGCGAAGTCGAAGGAATTTGCCTCCATTTCATCAACCTCAAAAATTTCTCTATTACTAGAAAATACAAAACTTAACGTTCTCGTCAACAGTAGTTCGCTCAAAACGTTAGTTCAATCTGTCTAGCACTACTAGCTACTATCTATACCTCTTTATTTTCTCTATTGTTGAAGAGAATTTCTAATTTTAGGTGCTATTTCTGCTAAATCGTGCAGTTTATAGTCTGTTAGCGAAGAAAAAAAAGATTGCTACAAAGCCTAGCTTGGCATAGCTTTTATTAGCATAGCCTTCCTGTCAAGGCAGTCTTGAGTTAGTTTTTTTTGTATATTTAGCGTGACAAAGTTGCGATCGCATAGAACAATATAGCTAAATAACTCACCTCGTTGAACTAAAATAGCTTCAGTGGTTTCCGTAGTGATTTGTGTATCAAAAGTATTTTGATGAAACTAAGTTATCAAGATATTTATCCGATCGATAAAAAGACAAAACTATCATTAAGAGCTACTGAGTTTATTTGGAGAAAATTTTACGAGTATTAAGTATTAAAAAACACTCTCCTTTCACAGTAAGCGATCGGTTGTCAATCGATCGTCGGACATTAAAGTCATTTCGCGATCGCCGATCGCTGATGAGATACTTTTCTGCGCTCGGTAAAAAGCTAAGAAGAATTCTTACCACAGACGTTACATGTAACGTCTCTACACTGACAACTGATAACTGTCATACAATTGACCGTTAGCTGTCTTTATGTTAGGAATAGCTACTTGTGCTACTGTACCCGAATCCCTGCTCGATCCTGACTCCTGCTGTGAAACGAAAATTTTGTTTGCTGCCAACTTCAGCATTATTATGGTTGCTAACTACAGCACCGTGGCTGACGTTCACTGCTGCTAATGCTCAAATTCAACCGCCTGTAACCCCACCTGTTACGCCATCATCCGTACCGCAAAATACCCCCAGCCGTTCCACCACACCAAATGGACTACTTGCAGCAGGCGATCGCATCTCCTTAAACGGTCGCATTCTATCCGCAGCTTGGCGACAGTGGGAAGCGCAGCCAGCCACAAACAGAATTCAAACGGCAATTAGCGATCTAGGATTGATGCAACTGGGTGTAGAGTTACTGAATACTCAGAATGTGAACCGACAACCGATTCGGTGGTTTACGACTCCTGATGCTCCACCGCTCGTCTCAAGCATTTGGCACAGTGGCGCGTATCGTTATTTAGATCTATCTCAATTAGCAGCAAAAGTAGGTTGGCAACTGCAAAGCGAAGGTGACATTCTGCGAATTACTACGCCAGCCGCAAAGATTACAGCGCTGCGCCAGGGTAAACAAACGTGGGGCGATCGCTTGGTAGTAGATTTAGATCGCCCTACGCCCTGGCAACTAACGCAACAGCCTCCGGTAACTAAACCAAAAGTGCCGCTTGCCGAACTCCCGGACGATCCAAAACAGCAATTACCATCTCAGGCAGTCTCCACCCTCTCACCTCCATATCAACAATGGAAAATTGCGATCGACGCTGCCATAAACCCTGAGTTAGTCCAGCAGTTAAACGCTACTCTAGCCATCCAATTGCCAAAACGGAGTCAGATTTCACCAACTCCCCTGGTTAAATTAGGCACGAGTGCGAATCTCACCACGATCGATCTCAGCTTACCTGTGGGCATCTTTCCCCGCGTCAGTACCCTCAGCCAACCTAACCGCATCATTATCGATTTGCGCCCCGATGCGATGGTGGAACGCGATATTCTGTGGGCTAGAGGCTTGCGTTGGCAACAAAAGTATATTAATTTAGGTCGCGATCGCTTTCCCGTGACATGGTTAGAAGTTAACCCCCGCACTGCGGGGCTAGCCCTCCGACCAATTTGGAGTGCAGCAAATTCTCTGATTGGGACTGCCCCAATTTTGACCACCGCTCAACGTTACACAGCTACTGCTGCTATTAACGCTGGATTTTTTAACCGTAACAACAAATTACCCTTGGGGGCAATTCGTCGCGAGGGGCGCTGGCTGTCTAGTCCAATTCTCAACCGAGGCGCGATCGCTTGGAACGATGCCGGACAATTTAAAATCGGTCGCTTGCAACGACAAGAAACAGCGATCGCTTCTACGGGGCAAAGTTTGCCAATCGTCAATCTGAATAGCGGCTATATTCAAGCAGGAATTTCCCGTTATACCTCTGATTGGGGAACTACCTATACGCCCTTGACGAATAACGAAGCGATCGCGATCGTCCAAAATAATCAAGTTACCGCTAATCTTTCAGGCGGTTTAGCCGGAAAAACCGCCTTTCCCATCCCACTCAACGGTTACTTACTCGCATTCAGGACTGGTAGTACTGCTAACCTACTGCCTATTGGCACGCTGGTACGCTTGACCGATGGCACTGTTCCCAACGAGTTTGCTCAATACCCTCACGCGCTCGGTGCTGGACCATTATTAGTTCAAAACCGCCAAATCGTTCTCAACGCCAAAGCAGAAGGATTCAGCGATGCCTTCAGCCGCCAAACCGCCGTGCGTAGCGCTATTGGTGTCACGGCAACAGGTAACTTGCTCATTGCTACAGTTCACAACCGAGTGGGTGGGGCTGGTTCTACTTTATGGGAAACTGCCAAGCTTTTGCAGCAATTGGGTAGTATTGATGCTCTCAATCTTGACGGAGGTAGTTCCACCAGCCTTTACTTAGGGGGACAACTCGTCAATCGCTCTCCTGTCACCGCAGCTCGCGTTCACAACGGGTTGGGAATTTTTCTAGAAAGTGAGTAGTGAGTGGTGAGTTGCGAGTCGCAATCGACCAACTACCAATTACCCTTTTTGATGAAGATTATTTAAAGCTTAACGACTAGTAAGTAAAGAATTGATGTAGCCCATACCAATCGGCAAGTTTACTGATGACACTCCTCGGAAGAAGTCTGCTATCTTGGGCTAAGGCTATACTCGACATATTATTGCTATTGCATTGCTATTGCTGCGGTTATTACTGTCACTGTCTTTTGTTTTGGTTCCTTTTATTTTTAATAGTGGATAACAGTTATCAGGAGAAAAATTCATGGTTCAAACTCAAGAAACTTCCCAGGCTCACGCACCTACTCTACCGATTCCTACCGCGGTTGCTCCTAAAAGCGTCGCCGCTACGGAATTACGCCCTTGGGGTTCTTTTACAGTATTAGAAGAAGGGCGCGGATACAAAATTAAGCGAATTGAAGTTAAACCAGGGCATCGCCTCAGCCTGCAAATGCATCACCACCGTAGCGAACACTGGATTGTTGTTTCTGGTACTGCCAAGGTTTTGTGTGGCGATCGCGAAATTATGCTTTGTAACAACCAATCTACCTACGTACCTCAGTGTACCTCTCATCGTTTAGAAAATCCCGGTGCAATCCCCCTGATACTCATTGAAGTACAAAACGGAGAATACTTGGGCGAAGACGATATCGTCCGATTTCAAGATGACTATTCTAGGGGCTAGGGGTTAAGGGCTAGGGATTAAGGTTTAGTATTATACTCTTCATATCAACCCTACTCCTGTACGGGCGGGTTCACCCGAAATACCTTTTAGTAGCTAAGTCTTTCAGTAAACCCGCCCCTACGACTCCCTACTGCCTAGTTCAATGATTCAAATTAGTCCCTCTGCTGCTAGAGAAATTCAACGACTTCGATCTAAACAGAGCAATCCCGACGCTTTCTTTCGTTTGTGCGTGCAAGCTGGGGGTTGCTCTGGTTTGTTTTACGATTTGAGATTTGACGAGGCAACAGAGCAGGGTGATTGCATTCTAGACTGCAACGGTATTGTTGTAGCGATCGATGCCGACAGCTTAGACTACATTCAAAATTTAAAACTCGATTATTCAGAAGACTTAATGGGTGGAGGATTTCGCTTCTCTAATCCTCAAGCGATCTCGACTTGTGGTTGTGGCAACTCCTTTACTATGGAAGTAGACTCTAAAGAATAGAGAGGCGACATACTACATTTCTACTTTAGATAGCTAATAACTAACCACTGACAACTGTACGAGCCAGTTTTGACCAAAGACATCTATTTGCGCGCATCCGCCCCTACGATAACTGACTCCCTGTTTGACATAAATTTACTAAAATCGGTATAATCATAGATCGTTAAATTTAAGCAGCTAAAACTACGCGCTGTAAATCATGCCAACCATACAGCAGCTCATCCGTAACGAACGTCAAGTAGCGAAAAAGAAAACAAAATCCCCTGCTCTGAAACAATGTCCGCAACGTCGGGGCGTTTGTACAAGAGTATATACGACCACACCGAAAAAGCCCAATTCAGCTCTACGAAAAGTTGCTAGGGTTCGCCTAACTTCTGGTTTTGAGGTTACGGCATATATTCCTGGTATCGGACATAACCTGCAAGAACACTCCGTCGTCATGATTCGTGGTGGTAGGGTAAAAGATCTACCAGGCGTGCGGTATCACATCATTCGCGGTACTTTGGACACCGCTGGAGTAAAAGACCGCAAACAAGGACGCTCGAAGTACGGAACTAAGAGACCAAAGCAGTAAGGTAATTCTGCTGCTGACATCATTGCGGTTATAGGATTTTTTACTTTTTTTGAGGTAAGATGCCTAAAATCGGAATGAAAGTCAGCACCAGCAGGCAAAACAACGGCATATCTAACTAGTAAGCTTTACCTGTCGTCATAATAGCTAAAGCTTCGGCTAAGCAAAAGTGCGATCGCGGCGACGCAATAAACGGTGTTAGATTTTTCAACTGCCTTGTGCTAGTTACCGCAAAGCCACCATGCCATGAAAACTTAGTTCTGTTGTTGCCAACCCCAATCAAACTAAACGTAAAGAATAACTTATGTCCCGTCGTGCTGTAGCGCAAAAGCGCCCCATCCCTTCCGATTCCGTATACAACAGTCGCCTGATTAGTATGATGATGCGCCGCGTCATGCGCAGTGGCAAGAAATCGCTGGCAGCAAGAATCATTTATGATGCGATGAAAACAATCGAAGAGCGTACTGGCAACGATCCGCTGGAAACTTTCGAGAAAGCCGTGCGGAATGCTACACCTTTAGTAGAAGTCAAAGCTCGTCGGGTGGGAGGAGCAACCTACCAAGTACCGATGGAAGTCAGACCAGAACGGGGAACGGCACTAGCATTACGCTGGTTGATCCAATTTTCTAGACAGCGTTCCGGTCGTTCTATGTCTATGAAGTTGGCGAACGAATTGATGGATGCTGCTAATGAGACGGGTAGTTCGATCCGCAAACGGGAAGAGACTCACCGGATGGCTGATGCCAACAAAGCCTTTGCTCACTACCGTTACTAAAAAGTTGCTCGGAAAAAGCGATAAGACTAGGCAATATCCCCCTATTTTGGTGGCGGCTTTCCCTAAAAGTATAGAATCTTAACAGAGAGTAATATAGAGATACCTGCGGCAAAAACTACTCAAGGAGGTAGCTGTGGCACGTACCGTTCCGCTGGAAAAAATCCGCAATATTGGAATTGCGGCTCACATTGATGCGGGCAAGACAACAACGACAGAACGAATTCTGTTCTATTCTGGAATGATCCATAAGATCGGTGAAGTCCACGAAGGAACAGCGGTAACTGACTGGATGGCTCAAGAGCGGGAGCGTGGCATTACAATTACTGCTGCTGCGATCACCACCAACTGGAGAGACCATCAAATTAATATCATCGACACTCCTGGTCACGTAGACTTCACGATTGAAGTGGAACGCTCCATGCGGGTATTAGATGGCGTAATCACAGTCTTATGCTCCGTAGGTGGCGTACAGCCTCAAACAGAGACAGTTTGGCGACAGGCAGATCGGTATAAGGTGCCACGCATCATCTTTGTCAATAAGATGGATCGGACTGGAGCAGATTTTTACCGAGTATACAATCAGGTGCGCGATCGCCTCCGCACCAACGCAGTACCGATTCAGCTACCCATTGGTAGTGAAACCGACTTCAAAGGTCTGATCGATCTAGTCAAGATGTGCGCTTACATCTACGGCAACGATCAAGGTACGGATATTCAAGAAGTAGAGATCCCTGCCGATCTGCAAGAGCTAGCACAAGAGTATCGCACGAAGCTAGTTGAAGCAGTAGCAGAAACCGATGAAGCCTTACTAGAGAAGTATCTAGAAGGTGAAGAACTGAATGAAGCTGAAATCCGTAAAGGACTGCGGCAAGGCACGATTGCAGGTACGATCGTTCCCGTGTTATGCGGTTCTGCCTTCAAAAATAAAGGCGTGCAGCGCTTGCTAGACGGTGTTGTAGATTACCTGCCAGCACCTACAGAAGTTCCGCCAATTCAGGGAACAACCGTCAATGGCGAGACAGTCGAGCGCTTTGCTGACGACGATGCACCGCTGTCAGCACTCGCTTTCAAAATCATGGCTGACCCCTACGGGCGCTTGACTTTCGTGCGCGTCTATTCTGGCGTGCTGAAAAAAGGTAGCTACGTCCTTAACGCCACCAAAAACAAGAAAGAGCGAATTTCTCGCTTAGTAGTATTGCGAGCAGACGACAGGATCGATGTTGAAGAATTGCGTGCAGGCGACTTGGGTGCGGCATTAGGATTAAAAGACACTTTGACAGGCGATACTTTGTGTGACGACAGTGCGCCAGTCATTTTGGAATCTCTGTTTATCCCAGAGCCGGTAATCTCGGTAGCAGTAGAGCCAAAAACCAAGCAGGACATGGACAAATTGTCCAAAGCGCTGCAATCCCTCTCTGAAGAAGATCCTACTTTCAGGGTTAGTGTCGATCCCGAAACGAACCAAACCGTAATTGCTGGGATGGGCGAACTCCACCTAGAAATTCTGGTAGACCGAATGCTCCGCGAATTTAAAGTGGAAGCAAACGTCGGAGCGCCACAAGTAGCTTATCGCGAGACCATTCGCAAGCACGTCACGAAAGTTGAAGGGAAATTCATTCGTCAGAGCGGTGGTAAAGGTCAGTATGGTCACGTTGTCGTCGATCTAGAACCAGGCGAACCAGGCAGTGGGTTTGAATTTGTCTCTAAGATCGTTGGTGGTTCTGTACCCAAAGAGTACATCGGACCTGTAGAACAGGGGATGAAGGAAACTTGCGAATCTGGCGTACTAGCTGGGTATCCGCTGATCGATGTCAAAGCGACATTGACCGATGGCTCTTACCACGAAGTAGACTCGTCGGAAATGGCTTTCAAAATTGCTGGCTCAATGGCAATGAAAGCAGCAGTAGCAAAAGCATCGCCAGTACTACTGGAGCCAATGATGAAAGTCGAAGTTGAAGTTCCCGAAAACTTCCTGGGGGATGTGATGGGCGACCTTAACTCTCGTCGCGGTCAAATCGAAGGCATGGGATCGGAACAAGGCTTATCCAAAGTGACTGCTAAGGTTCCGCTAGCAGAAATGTTTGGTTATGCTACAGATATCCGCTCGAAAACCCAAGGTCGGGGTATCTTCTCAATGGAGTTTAGCCATTATGAAGAAGTACCTCGCAACGTATCTGAAGCAATTATTGCTAAGAGCAAAGGGACATAGATGGAGTTGTTAGCTGTTAGCTATTAGCTTTAGTTAATCTCTAATTGCTAATTGCTAATTGCTAATCGCTAATCGCTAATCGCTTTTAATAAAAAAGGAACCGAGAACTCATGGCACGCGCAAAGTTTGAGAGAACTAAACCTCACGTTAACATTGGTACAATTGGTCACGTCGATCACGGCAAAACCACGTTGACGGCAGCTATCACCATGACCCTAGCAGCTTTGGGTCAGGCGAAAGCTAGAAAATACGACGATATTGATGCAGCTCCAGAAGAAAAAGCACGGGGTATCACCATCAATACCGCTCACGTAGAGTACGAAACCGAAAACCGCCACTACGCTCACGTAGACTGCCCAGGACATGCTGACTACGTGAAGAACATGATCACGGGTGCGGCGCAAATGGACGGCGCGATCCTGGTAGTATCTGCGGCAGACGGTCCTATGCCCCAGACTCGCGAACACATTCTGTTAGCCAAACAGGTGGGAGTTCCCAACATCGTCGTTTTCCTGAATAAGGTAGACATGGTAGACGATGAAGAATTGTTGGAACTCGTAGAACTGGAAGTGCGCGAACTGTTGAGTTCCTATGACTTCCCTGGCGATGATATTCCCATCGTCAAAGGTAGCGGGTTGCAAGCACTGGAAACAATGATCAAAACTCCTACAACTGCGCGGGGTGACAATGAGTGGGTTGATAAAATCTACGAATTGATGGATGCAGTCGATAGCTACATTCCTACTCCAGAACGGGATATTGATAAGCCTTTCTTGATGGCAGTAGAAGACGTATTTTCGATCTCCGGTCGCGGTACTGTTGCAACTGGTAGAATCGAGCGTGGAAAAGTCAAGGTTGGTGAAACCGTTGAATTGGTTGGAATCAAAGGCACTCGTAGCACCACCGTTACTGGTGTAGAAATGTTCCAGAAGACCTTGGATGAAGGCATGGCTGGCGACAACGTAGGCGTGCTGCTACGGGGTTTGAAGAAGGAAGATATCGAGCGCGGCATGGTGATTGCTAAGCCTGGTAGTATTACCCCTCATACTCAATTTGAGTCTGAAGTGTACGTGCTGACGGAAAAAGAAGGCGGTCGGAAAACTCCTTTCTTTTCTGGCTACCGTCCACAGTTCTACGTGCGGACGACAGACGTAACTGGTACAATTGCGGCATTCACTGCTGACGATGGTAGTGCTGCTGAAATGGTGATGCCAGGCGATCGCGTCAAAATGACCGTAGAATTGATCAACGCGATCGCGATCGAACAAGGAATGCGCTTTGCAATTCGCGAAGGCGGTCGTACTATTGGTGCTGGTGTTGTTTCTAAAATTGTGAAGTAGAACGACCAGCTATTAACTTAGAGCAGAAAAGCTAAGCCTAATGGGGTATAATGCTTTTCTGCTTTAATTTGTTGTTTGTCACTAGTCATTTGTCATTGGTGGTAAATACAAATGACGAATGACTCATGACCAATGACAGCCCAAACGAGTTTCTTATAACTCCAACGAGATTACTAAATAAACCGAACCAAGAAAACTAAAAATGGCTACCCTTCAGCAGCAAAAAATTCGCATCCGCTTACAAGCTTTTGACCGCCGCTTACTCGATACCTCTTGCGAGAAGATTGTTGATACGGCAAACCGGACAAACGCTACAGCTATCGGTCCAATTCCCTTACCTACAAAGCGCCGCGTTTATTGCGTGCTGCGATCGCCCCACGTTGATAAAGATTCTAGAGAGCATTTTGAAACTCGCACTCACCGCCGAATTATTGACATTTACCAACCTTCTTCTAAAACAATTGACGCTTTAATGAAACTCGACTTACCTGCGGGTGTAGATATTGAAGTCAAGCTTTAACACGCTCGCTTAAGTTGTAAAATGCTCGTTGAGTTGCTGACAGTTGACAGTTAAACGTCAACCGTCAACAGTCAGCCGTCAACTGTTAACTAATTGTAAACAAATCCGTTAAAGTAAAAACAGGATGCGCAGTTACCGTTTTTACGAATAGACAATGACATCTTCTTCTCAAATAGCGGTGCGAGAACTCCCACTGTTTCCATTGCCAGAGGTAGTGCTTTTTCCTAATCGCCCCCTACCTCTACACATTTTTGAGTTCCGCTACCGAATTATGATGAATACAATTCTAGAAAGCGATCGCCGCTTTGGGGTACTATTGTGGGACCCCGTGCAAGGTCAACCTGCTAGAGTTGGATGCTGCGCTGAAATTATTCAGTATCAGCGTTTACCTGATGACCGGATGAGAGTAGCTACTCTCGGACAACAGCGGTTTCGGGTTTTGGAATACGTGCGGGAAAAACCTTACAAAGTTGGTTTGGTGGAATGGATTGAAGACAATCCACCGCAAAAAGACCTTAGACCAATGGCACGAGAAGTAGAGCAACTGCTGCGAGATGTAGTCAGGCTATCTGCTAAATTGACAGAACAGGAGATAGATTTACCAGAAAATATTCCCGATTTACCTACAGAATTATCCTACTGGGTAGCCAGCAATCTTTACGGTGTTGCGGCAGAACAGCAAACACTATTGGAAATGCAAGATACGGCGGCGCGGCTAGAGCGGGAAGCAGATATTCTTAAGTCTACGCGCAATCATTTAGCAGCAAGAACGGTATTGAAAGATACTTTTGAAGCTTGAGAAGATCCCCCCAACCCCCCTTATAAAGGGGGGCTTTCAGATTCCCCTAACCCCAATTTCAAAAGGAGGGGCTTTTAGAGCGCCTTAACCCCCTGAATAAGGGGGCTTTCTTTAAAGCCATTCTTGGGTTGCTTTTGTTTCAGCTTGGATTAAATTTGCTTTTAATTTGTCCCAGTCAAGTTGACTAGAATTGGACACATTTTGGCTCAAACGTCCTGCTTGCAGGAATAACACTCGCGTACAAAATTGTTGAGCTAATTCGAGTTGATGATTGACCATTAATATTGTTGTTTGACCGCTATCTGCTAGTTGGATTAATACTTCGATTAAATGAGATGCTTTACCTGCATCCAAAGCAGAAGTTGGTTCGTCGAGTAAAAGAATTTTCGGTTGGGTAGCTAAAGCACGGGCGATCGCAACGAGTTGTTTTTGTCCGACTGAAAGTTGTAGTTCTGTCTTTTCTAACCAATCTTCGGGAATATGTAACTGTTCCATCCAGTAGGCAATTTGCTGCTGGATTTGCGCTCGCGGCATTTTGCGTAAAACTAGAGGGTATTGCAAAGCCTCTCTGACTGTCATTCCCAATAGTTTTGATTCTTGCATTACTAGCGTCACTTGTTGGCGCAACTGAATCGCAGAAATTTGATGATATTCTTTCCCTTCTAAATAAATCGATCCAGTTGTAGGTTCGTTGAGGCGATTGACAATCCGCAACAAAGATGTTTTTCCTGCCCCAGAAGCACCGATAATTGCAATGCGATCGCCTGGAAATGCCTCAAAGGAAATATCCTGCAATAAGTACTGAGAACCTATTGTTGCAGCTAGGCTGACTCCTTCTAGTCTTAACTGTGCTACCTCACTCCTCACTCCTCACTCCTTGCTCCTAGTTAAATGCGATCGCAGTGGTAACTGTCCAGGCATCAACTAATAATAACAGCAGAGTAAATCCCAACAAAATTAAGTACATCCAAGGCTGTGATAGGGGAATGACATCCGTAGTATCGATTTCAGTTTTGACTTGTACTTCCCGCACCAATTTGGCAAATCCAGCTACCCGCATCGGTAACAAATAAGCTTTCCCTTCCTGGCTGAGGAAATAGTATACGAGTCCGCCTTGTCCGGTAGTACGGGGTTTTAACTCTTTTACCTCCGACCAAGATAAAGACCAACCGCGCCGAAACCATTTAGGAACCCATAGGGGATATGTCACCTGAATTCCTTGGTCGTCCAGTATGACTCGTTCGCTAAGTGCGGCGTATAGGGCGATCAAACCGATGCTAATTCCTATCCACAACCAGACTGGAGGAACTGGTGCGGCAGTCACTTTTGCTAAAAATGGCAATGGTATGGTGAGGGCTATGTATAGACTCAGCAGTGTAATCCGAATTAAAGGTGAGAGACGGAAAATAGAAGTTGAGTTATTGACTAATGCGGTCACGATTCTACTACAATTAGTTTTTGCTCTTACTTATTATGAGCGAATTTTAAGATGTCGTGCGATCGCACGGGTATCAATCGATTAGTAATAAACTGAGCGAATACG
This sequence comes from Chroococcidiopsis sp. SAG 2025, assembly GCF_032860985.1. Lineage (GTDB taxonomy): Bacteria > Cyanobacteriota > Cyanobacteriia > Cyanobacteriales > Chroococcidiopsidaceae > Chroococcidiopsis. The sequence continues at coordinate 5,497,705 of NZ_JAOCNC010000001.1, read as the reverse complement.
AAAACGGTTCTCTCAGTAAAGGTAGAATTATCGAATTTTGAATTAGGGTTTAAATTCAAACTAACAGCGTTGCAAACGAGTTAAAAACAACACGATGCGATCGATTATCTGTCGCAAAACTGATGCAGGCTGCTCAGATTGATTGACGATAATACTAAAAACCAAAGGTTCGTAATTAGGCGGATTGATATATCCAGACAAGGCAACAACACCACTCATCGTCCCTGTTTTTGCTAAGACAATTCCTTGTGCAGTTGTACCTTGAAAGCGACTTTTCAAAGTACCACTTACACCAGCGACGGGTAAAGAGGTACGATATACAGAGGCAAGGGGTGAATTTGCCATCGCTCTAAGAGTTTGGGCGATCGCAACTGGACTAGCTAAATTTTGCCGCGATAATCCCGATCCATCTGCCAGCACGTAACCCGTAGGATCGACACCCAAGGTAGTCAAAGTCTCTTTGACATTCTGCAAGCCAATTTCAGCCGTCGATCGTGTCGTAGGCGTTAGCTGTACCCTCACTCCCAGTATTCTCAGTAAAGCTTCAGCATAGAGATTGTTACTCTGTTGATTTGTCTCCACTAATAACTCTGATAGCGGTGGCGAGGCGACAAATGCGATCTCCCGCAATCCGAGGAAAGACTGTCGATCTTGTTGTTGCACTAACTCGTCACCAGGTGATAACGTAATTCCTGCTTGGGCAAGACTGCGCTGCAAGTGGCGTAAAAAATGCGCTTTTGGATCGACAACCGCTAAATTTATTGATTCAGATGGTGCATCAATTCCCATCTTTCCGGTTACTTTGAGTATTGCTGCGCCTGAGTCGCGGCTGACGTTAAGCGAAGATTTAGCTGCGGGAACAGCGATCGCTTCATTTTCAATCTGCCATTGCATACCCTCCCTCAAGTCAGACCAATTGAGGCGTAGGGGTTGACCGACTTGTTGTGGTATTGCAGTTAACTTAATAGTATTTTGATTCAGAATCAAACTATTGACAGGTGCGCCATAGTCTGCTTGTATATCTTCCCATTGCCAGCTGGGGTTAATGACGGAACCTTGAAAATAATCATCTTCTGCCACTAACTGACTGATGCGGTGAATTTGCTGCTGTTTTATCTGTTTTGCTAATGCTTGCAACTGGATGTCGGTTAAGCTAGGGTCGCCGCGACCGATAACTCGTAAACCACCCGCGATCGTGGGATAAACAGAAGTGCGAATTTGAAATTGCGAACCCAGTCTTTGCAAAGCGGCAGCGGTTGTGAATAGTTTGACGTTAGATGCTGGAATGAAATAGTTTTGAGCGTCCCGACTGTAGAGCAGATCGCCGCGATTCACGGTTTGGATTGAAATCCCCCAACGGGCGCGATTGAGTTGGGGGCGATCGATCGCGGTGGCGATTGCTGTTTCTAATTGAGCGGGGCAAATAGCAGTTGTTGCGTTACGTAAAGGTTGCTGGACAATTTTTAAGGATGCATTTAAAGATGCATGTGGTAAAGATGCGTCTGGAATCTTATTAGCTATGGCTGGTAGCATCAAGTAGATCTGAGCATTGGCAATTGTTAGCAGTAGGCTAACTGGTTTGACAATATCCCTAAAAGCAGATTTCATCATGTTTTTGCTGATACATATTGTACGATTTACTTAATCTCCGACCCGTATAATTACTGCCGACTGCGTGTAGACGATGAAATGCGTACAGACGATTAAAACTATATGACTAAAGTACAAATCGCTAAACAATCGCCTGACAAAAAGACTCTTAGCATACCAAATATGGCTCAAAGCAGCGATCGCGAGAGTAAAACGTACTTTTTATTGGCGATCGCCTTGGTTATTGGGATTTGTAGCGCCATTATCGGCGGATTATTACTTGACGAATATTTAAAATTATTCTCCACCACTCAAATTGACAAAGGCAGCCATCGCGACTTAATGTCCGTACCACCTGCAACAAAAGTTCCAGCAGCCAACTTAGTTCAAACAGCTTTTGGCAATCAAGTCCAAGTCACGATTATTGCCGTCAAAAGAATTCCTGGCAAGCCAGATGAAGTTAACGTGGAAATGCAGATTGAAAAACTTACAGATACGCCACTTATAGAAGGTACGATTAGCATTGGTTCGACTATGGCAAGCAATTCCGAAACTAGCGAAGTCTATCGAGCCACTGATTTCATGCGGCGATCGTCAGGTAGAATTTCACTCAGTAAACTGCGTCAGAATAAACCCATCGATGCTTATGTCGTCCTCGACGTACCGCAGGGAGTCACGACAATCGATCTGTTTGTCGATCAAACTACGCCGTTTAAAAATGTGCCGATCGCGGCTGCAAATCCATTTACTAGAGTAGTTTCTCGCGCGGCAACTTCCAGCAAGACAGCAATGCAAGCGACTGGTAGCTTGATGATGCAACCAAACGGCTTGATTCGTAAAGCTTTGGATAATAAAGCGCAAGTCCAAGTCATTTCAGCACAACGCTTGAATAATCCCGAATTGGCAACTCGCAATCTTGTGAATGTCAAAATGCGAATTTGGCGGCTGGGTACAAAACAGCCAAATTTTCAGGACGTAATTACCGTCAGCGCCACTACAGCCCGTAACCCCGAAACTAGCGAGACTTACAGAGCCTTTGACTTTCTAAATCGAGCCACTAATCCAGTATTTCTATTTTATCTGCGTCCGCAAACTTACACGGATGCTTATGTTTGGCTACAAGTACCAGAGGGGGTTAATACTCTCGATCTTTTTATCCCAGAGACGGGAACGTTTAGAAATGTGCCGATTAGTCAGAATTAGCGGGAGTCGGTACGGGCGCACTGCTGTGCGCCCGTACTAGGGAGTCGTGAAGCATAAACCAGGTTTTTACTATATTTATTAGCTGCGATCGCAGTACCAACAACTCTACTTGTGGGGCATAATGGGCGATCGCATCTTATGTCAGCACTAGCACAAAGATTTACAACGATAGACTATGAGTAATTTTTTATCTGGTATAGCTGTTATACTCTCAATTTTGGCATTGGGTTTTAGTGGCTTCACTGCCTATCAGGTATTTACGCTGCAAGAAAAAATTGCTGCTATTAGCAGTAACGCTATCACTGGTACATCAGGAAGTTCTCAACCAGAGACAACAGCACCAGTGTCGCCTGCTGCATCCGATACCGCAGCAACCGCGCCCGCTGCTACAGGTATTCAACCAGGGCAATTCGTCCAATCTGCTATTGGCAATAAAGCGAAATTAGAGTTATTAGCTGTCAAGCGAATCACAGATCCAGAGGCAAAAACTCGCGATGTAGTCAACGTACAAATGCGCGTTCGTCGTCTCGCATCTGAAGTCAGCCCTAACGATTCGATTAATGTAGCAGGTACGAAAGCCCGCAATCCCGATACAAGTGAAACTTACGAACCAGTAGACTATAAGCGATCGTCAGGTAGCGTTAATTTGTATTTTGTGCGCATAAATGCATCATCAGACGCTTATGTGTGGTTGAGAATACCGGAAGGTGTGACGACGATCGATCTTTTTATTCCAGATACAGGTGCATTTAAAAACGTGCCAATTGCAGGGTGAAATTGCTTTGTGGTAATTGTAATAGGTAATAGCTTGTCACGACTAACTACATTGTGAATTTAAAAATATTTAATAGCGATATTTTTCCGGGGATAAGGAAGTAAGTCAAGCTTCCACCCCTGATAAAACTCCGTCTTTAGAGTATTTTCCTGATATTTGCGCATTTTTTCAAAAAAATCAGTATTCTAACGGATGAGTATCTATTCGTACATTGTCTATTAATAGAAGAGTGAATCGGTGTGAGATATGTAGTAATTGAATAGCAAATAGATTCTTATTCTAGCTAATTCACTATTCAAGCTAGAATATTTGCTGCTATAAAACTCGGGTTCTTTCTAAACTTAAGTTGACATATCTCATATTAATTATTTCTAAAAGTAGTAAGACTTAGCCAAGGAAAAATTGTATGCAATTGAAAAGAAGTTTTGCCCTGTTACTTGCCACTAGCACTATTGGTATTTTTGGGAATTGCTTCTAGTGCTATGGCAGGAGAAGGTGGCGCAGCGCTGGGTAGTGCTGCATTTACGATAAATAGTGGCAGTGTAACGGGTGTTGCTGTTGCCGCAGCAGTTGGAAAAAACAGTGCTTTTGCTGGCGCTCTAAACACAGGAACTTTTAATGCAGCAATATCTCTCGGATCTGGTGGTGCAATCGATACCACGATCGACTCAGTTACTGGAGAATTTACTATCGAGAATTTTGATGATGATGCACTCGGTTCATCGCAGAATAATGATTTAGATTCACCTCATTCCGTTAAAATTGGTAGTGCATCTGGTGAAGATGTTGTAGATTTTGGTGATAACACAGTTCCAGAGTAATTTTGAACAACTTTCTATTATCAATGGTTTAGCGATCGAGAAAATATTACTTTTCACTAAACTAATTGATTCTACAAGAGATGCAAGCAGTTGCATCTCTTTTTTATTGGCTAGTATTTCTACTCATATTTGCCTAAATTCATAATTCGGTCACAATAATTCATTGATTATTTGAAAGTAGATTTATTTGGCTGGGTATTCTACTAATACTAACCATAGTTGTCAAAAACAATAATTTTATTCAATCAAGATTTAATGGACTAGAAAGTATATGGAATATCAAGACAGATCGATTGCTATTAAAATATTCGCACGATCGAATCTCTATAATCTCGCGCTCCATAAGCTTTAGTAAATTGATAACTGTAACGCTCTTATTCACTATTGTTACTAACCTAAATACTCTAAAATCTTTAGCTCAAACCTCTGTAGCCGCAACAAAGTTAACTAGCGATCGCCCATCAATAGATAAACTATTACATAAGTTAAAAACAAGAAAAAATATCCAAGCTTTATTGTTTCACCTCATAAGGTTAGCGATCGAGAAATTCATCCCTTCACAACTACCATTATTCTTAACGAGTTGCCGATCAATCACTTAACAGATTGGCAAACGCGCTCTTGGTTAGAATTTGGCGATCGTTTTAGCGATAATTTTGTATTTCATGGTTTAGTAAAAATTAATAGTGAAATTCAGGAAAGCTTGGCAAAAAAGAATATTTTTACTATCGAGCAAACTGGGCAATACATACAAATACATTCAATTAAAAAGTTGAGAGAGGTAACTGTTGACAGAAAACAGCCTCAAACTATGACGGGAATGGAAATGCAGATGAGCTTAGTTGCTGCTTGTTTATTTCCCGACTCTACTTCTGGCGATATATGCAGTTATACTCCAGGTCTAATTACAGATAGAAATAGCATTGATCGAGATTTCTTAGTACCTACTCAACTTCTCCAAACATCTGAGGTAGGTGAGATTGTGAAGCCAGAAACGCTAGCTGTAATTATGCAACCAGGGTTTCAAATGGGAACCAAAGATCAGCAACTTGGATTAGATTTCTATTTTCCTAATGCAGGTACGTATACGAGCGATCGCCAAGCTGAAAAATTGTCGATTACTCGTACAGAAACAATAGACTACAAACCAGGATTAACTTTTTCTAGAGTCAGACAAATCATCAAAGCCAACGATCGAGAAGCAGCACTTGGTTTGACTATTCGCGGTTGGACGGGAATTTTAGACGATAAAAACACACTACTAAATTCAGCCGTTCAATTTGGTACGGAGTTACTACCCGATGCTATACCTCAGATTAATGGCTCAACCTTCCAAGCTAACAAAAACGTTAATATCAACCTCTTTTTAGCGGCTAGAAATGCTAGACTTCCTGCTAATAGTTTTACTGCATATCATGCGGGGATCGGTAAAGCGGCTAGTTCAGCATCTCGTCATCAAAAACAGAGCGCTCCTAAAGCTCAATTTAATAGTTTATAGGTTGGTATTTCTCCAGTTGTAAAACGACACTATAAGAATCGCATTCGTTACATGCTGTCTGGCGATCGAAGAGTTGTAGCAGATGCGGCTGCCGAAGGTGGAGTTAATCAAAATATTGCTTTTGTTTCCGCAGTCAACAACGAAATTTTCTCCACACCTACCTTAGAAAATTTTTATACACAAATTTATCTGAAAATTTTCGAGCAAGATGTCAATCTAGCTAATTCAACTAAATTAACTGAGGAAACGAGTTACTATCCTCATGTTAGCTTTAGTGGTAATCTGACAGATTACTGTAATGTTCTTAGATATTATACGGGAATAATTTTTGCCAAAGAACTGAAACCATACATCGGTTTAGACTACACCAAAAAAGCTCGTCATAATTGGAATTATCAAGCACTGGCGATCGGTTATATCAACCCCGATCGCGAATATTATAGCCATTTAGCTAGCAGCATCTCAAAAACGTTTACTTGGAATAAAAGGTGATGTTGTCAATTTGTTGTTTGTCCCTAAATTGGTAGTCCAAACTCATAGCAATTGATGAATAGACCAATCACTAAATCGTGCATCTCCTCAGATTTGGAAAAACAAATAGTCCTACGCGCAAGTCGCTTGATTCTAGTTCTGAGTCGAAGATGTTTGCGCTCAATCCTTTGAGTCTTCCGTTTACCCACTTCATGCATTTGTGCTGGTAGATGTCTTTGGTAGGCACCCCATGCATCAGTACAGAACTTTTTGATACCAAAGGGTTCAAGTAGCCTTTTGAGTTGAAGAAACACTTCATCCTTACGCCTACCGAATACATACGCTAAGACCTGACCAGTTCGGCGGTCAATTGCATGCCATAACCATCTGGGATTAGTTTTCTTGCCTACATAACTCCACATTTCATCTAGCTCGGATTCCTCAATCCCAAGTTCTGATTCAACTTCTACTTTTTCAAATATTACCTCGACTTGCTCTGGCTGGAGTTGGCTTAATAGCTTTTGGTTAACGGGTTTGAGGTAAGCGAGTTTTTTTTAATTCCCGAATAACTGTTGAGGTGCTGATACGCAAAACCCTGGCAATATCTCTTACTCCACTCCCATTGAGTGTCATCTCCACTATTTGCTGCTTTACTTCTCGGTTCCGTCCAGGGTAAGCAGAGTTCAAGCTAAAAGTCTGATATGGGCATTCTGGTTCCAGACAACGGAAGCGTTGCTTGCCATTAGTTGATTTTCCATGCCTAACTACTTCACTACTTTGGCAATGGGGACAACGAACCGCCACTAAAACTGTCATACTAAACTAGCCTACTCCTAGATTTTGCTCCTTTACTCTTAGTCTATCCACAAATCGATAACATTACCAAATAAAGCATCATTATTCAGTCACAAAAAAGTAGGGTGGGCAATGCCCACCCTACTAACAAGTCAAGTTCAAACAACGGATAATTTTTGCTCTTTTCCTTGCATGTATTCGGTGACGATTTGCCGGAATTGTTCGCCTTCAATTGTTTCATTATCGACTAACAAATCCACTAATCGATCGACTAAATCGCGATTTTCGCGGATAATCGTCCGAGCTTTTGTAAATGCTTCAGTCGCGATCGCCCTAACTTGATTGTCGATTTTTCTTGCCATCTCTTCGGAATATTCCGATCGCTCCATCCACCCTCCCCCTAAAAATACTTCGTTATCGGGGCTTTCTAAAGCGACTGGACCCAAATTTGACATTCCGTATAATGTCACCATTTCTCGCGCTAGGTTAGCAACCATTTTTAAGTCTCCAGAAGCGCCCGTAGTGACTTCTGAATCGCCAAATACTTCGGCTTCAGCGGCTAATCCTCCCAGGGCGATCGCAATTCGGTCTAAAATCCAAGCGCGACTCCGCAAGTAGCTACTGTCTACATTTTCTTCATCGGGTACGCTTTGGGCAAAACCACCAATTCCACCCGAACGGGGAATAATCGTCACCTTATTTAAAGGATCGGAATTTTTCAGCAGCGTAATTAATAAGGCGTGTCCGATTTCATGATAAGCTAACAACCGCTTTTTCTTACTATCTAATAAAGGTGTCAGCGACAATCCAATCGTAATTCGGTCGATCGCATCCATAATTTCCAACGGTGTAATCGCCTCTTTGCGCCGCCTTGCCGTCAGAATCGCCGCTTCGTTGAGTAAATTTGCTAAATCTGCACCAGAAAAACCAGGCGTGCGTTGGGCGATCGCTTCTAAAGAGACGGAATCATCGACTTTCTTATTGCGGGCGTGGACTTGTAAAATTCCCAATCGTCCTTTGTAAGCTGGCAGATCGACTGTGACTTGGCGATCGAATCGACCGGGACGTAATAATGCTGCATCGAGTACGTCAGGACGGTTGGTAGCAGCAATGATGATAATTCCCGTATTGCCTTCAAACCCGTCCATTTCTGTGAGTAATTGGTTGAGAGTTTGCTCTCTCTCGTCATTTCCACCGCCAATTCCCGCACCTCTTTGTCTACCCACTGCGTCAATTTCATCGATAAATATTAAGCAAGGGGCATTTTCTTTCGCTTTCTTAAATAAATCCCGTACCCGCGATGCACCTACACCGACGAACATTTCGACGAATTCGCTACCGGAGATACTAAAAAATGGGACTGCTGCTTCCCCGGCGATCGCCTTCGCTAGTAATGTTTTTCCCGTTCCTGGAGGTCCGATTAACAATACTCCTTTAGGAATCTTTGCCCCGACTGCGGTAAATTTCTCTGGCTGTTTGAGGAAAGTCACCACTTCTTGCAATTCTTCTTTGGCTTCATCAATCCCCGCTACGTCATCAAATTTGATGCCCGTTTTAGCTTCCATTTGAAATCTAGCGCGAGACTTCCCAAAACTCAGGGCTTGATTAGAAGAATTAGCTGAACGACGTAACAATAGCAACATCAACGCCATCAGAGGCACGATCCAGAGTAAATTTGCTAGCAGACCCATTGCAGCCCTACTATCAGCAGAAGAATTGACTTCCAATGGAACTTGTCTATCTCTTGCTTTGTTAATTAATTCTGGATTTTGTTGTAATAACAATACTTCTTTAGGTGGTTCGTCCGCCTTTTGTCCCTTGAGCTGAACTTTAGCAATATTCTGCGCTGGGTCAAGCTCTATTCTGGTGACATCTCCGCGATCGATGCTGCGTAACAATTCGCCGTAATTCAGCGTATTGGAATTTTCTCTTTGTGCCAGTACCGGAGTACCTACAAGCATTGACTGCAATATCATTCCGCTTGCTGCCAAATGCCATAGACTTCGCTTCGCCATACTCATAGCTTTACTACCTGCTGGCGATCGTCGATCTGATGACTGTTTGCGCGAACCTCTCATATTAGAATGCCCTCTGTCGCTGCCTTGACCCATAAACTGTTTTGCAAAAGACGGTAGGTACGATCCACCGTTCTATTTCATACTTAACAGATTGAAGATATTTTGCCTTAGCTCCAGCTATAAACTCAATTCTTCCAATCTCTAGTGTAACTTCCTGAATCAGTTGTCAGTTATTAGTTGTCAGCAAACAGTTATCAGTTAGTGTTGACCTGTGACTCATGACTTGCGATCGGCGATCTATATGCCAATTACTGATTCCCAGTTCCCACTCCCCGAAATTTGACATAGCAAGGTAGAAATCGCTATATTTAATTTAAGCATACTCGTAATGACTATGAATAGCAATAGCAAAATAAAAGCTAAGTCTGTAGTGTGCCGAGAAATCTGAAAATCTTTGGTTCACTTTTGCAATAGTCAGCAAATATCGTCAACAAGGATTGAGATATGGTTAAGATTGTGGGTATTGGTGGCAGCTTGCGGAAAGATTCCTATAGCCAACTCGCATTAGAAATTGCAGCAAGGCGAGTCGAAGCAGTAGGAGCAGAGGTAGAGATTTTAGATTTAAGGCAGATGCAATTACCGTTTTGTCACGGGGGCGATGAGTATCCAGGCTACCCAGATGTAGAGCGGTTGCAGAATACCGTCCAGCAGGCTGATGGCTTAATTTTGGCTACACCAGAGTACCACGGTAGCGTTAGCGGCGTACTGAAAAATGCTTTGGATTTGATGAGTTTCGACCAGCTAGATAGTAAAGTTGCAGGACTGATCAGCGTGTTAGGCGGTCAACCAAATAGCAACGCTCTCAACGATCTGCGGTTAATCATGAGATGGGTTCACGCTTGGGTGATACCGGAACAAATTGCGATCGGACAAGCGTGGAAAGCTTTTGGAGCTGATGGCAAGCTATTGGATGAAAAATTATCGCAACGCTTCGACCAATTTGCTCAAAGTTTAGTCGAGAATACGCGCAAATTACGCGGTGTCTCCTAAAAATGTAGAGACGTTGCACGTGCAACGTCTCTACATTTCTAATGGTGGTGATGGTGATGATGTCCGTCGTGGTGATGATGTCCGTCGTGATGGTCGTGGTGATGGTGGTGAGCGGACACAACCGCTAACTGAGGATTAACTGAGAGTGCCTGCTCTGATAACAGTGCTGCGATTTGAGGATTCGCCCATTCTGCTGCCATTTGCAGAAAGCGGGGATGAGCATTTACACAAGGCATTTGCACGTAGCTAATTGTGGAATGCTTGCGACGCAAGTTGTGAATGATGTGGTCTACGTCTAGTAGAGTTTCATGATTTTCTGTGGCAAAACCAATTGGCATGAAGACGATCGCCGTTGCTCCCAAATCGATCAGATTCTTTGCTGCTTGGAATGCATTTGGCTGCGTCCATTCAATTAAAGGCGTATCGTGGTTGAGCCAGCCTACAGAGATTAGTGGGTAGCGGTGGATGAGTTTTTCTCTAACTAATTCGTATAGAGCTTCACTTTCTGCAATCCCCGACGTGAAACCCTTTGCTTTGTGGGGACAACCGTGATTCATTAACACGATGCCGATTTGCGAAGGTAGGTAGGCAGACGCAAGCTCGGCGGCGATTTTTTCTTCTACCAACTGCGCCATCAAATTGATGTATGTAGGTTCGTTGTAGAAAGAAGGAATATAGCGCTGACCCTTCAGCCAGTGTTCTTCACCATCAGCTAACTTTGCTAAGGCATTATTGACTTGTTCGACAGCAATGCCGCTGGTAAAAATAGAATCGACAACCAGTAGAGGATAAATCAGTAGTTTGTCAAATCCTTGTGCCTTGATTTCTGTGAGAACTTGTTCTGGAAGATAGGGAGCGCAGAAGTTAAAGGCTTTAAAAACTCGGACGCGCTCGCCCCATTTAGCTTGTAGCTCTTGCTCGATCCCCGCCCGTTGCTGCTCGAAAATCGCATTATGGGGGGAAACAAAGTGGTTGTGTTGATGCTGCCACTCGTGCAAGTCAAACATTGCCAATAGCTTTGCCAAAGGAGGATAGATCCACGTTGGCACGGGGGCAAATTTAGCTGTAAGTAGATTTAAAGCTTGTTCGTTATAGTTGGCGAAATCTGCATAGCTTTCAACTTCACCATAACCCATTAGTAAAACGGCAACTCTGTCTTGGTTAGAATTTGGAGCTGGCGCTTGAGGTTGTTGTTTCTCTGGAGTTGCTACCAATTTCCTTGCCTCGCCTGAATAAATGTTCTGCCAGTCTTTGATGCTTGTAGCAGGGAGAGTACAAATTCTCATACCCCGCGATCGCTGGTACTACTCTTACTCAAACTAGGTTAGCATCCCCTATGGGGGGATTGGTCTATCTATGGAGAAAATCTTTATGAAGGGGTGAGGAGCGAGGAGCGAGGGAAAAAGTGGTGCGATCGATGCGGGTGCGGGGTGGGGTGTGGGGGGTGTAGGGTGTGGGGTGACAGTGACCAGTGACCAGTGACCAGTGACCAGCGACCAGTTAGTTATTTTATCTCCTCAGCCTCTTCAGCTCCCTCAGCTTCCTCAGCTCCCTCAGCTCTCTTGTCCCCCTTGTCCCCTCACTCCTCACTCCTCACTCCTCGCTCCTCATTCAAGCAACGATCGCCCGATCGCGTCCTTCTTGTTTAGCCCGATAGAGAGCGGTATCGGCAGCTTTGAGAATGGCTTCTCCCTCTAATCCGTGTTTGGGAAAGCTAGCTACTCCTAAAGATAGAGTTATTGCTCCTACGGGTTGACCGGAAGATTCGACATGCAGTTGTTTGACAGCGGCGCGAATTTGTTCGGCACGTAATTGCGTTACTCCAAGGGAGGCTTCGGGCAGAATGAGCAGAAATTCCTCTCCACCGTAACGACAAGCAATATCCGAACCTCGGACGTAACTTTGCAAGCAGCGTCCTAATTCCCGTAACACGGCATCGCCAGCATCGTGTCCGAGAGTGTCGTTGATCCGCTTGAAGTAATCGACATCGAGCATAATTACAGAAAGTGGCTGTTGCTTGCGATCGCAACGTAGCATTTCCCGCTCTAAAGCTTCTTCCATATAACGTCGATTGAATAAACCAGTCAGCGAGTCGCGAATGCTCTAGTTTTTCAAAGTCTCGCGGAGTTTTAAATTAGCTAAAGTCGGAGCGATATGTTCTGCGACTCCAATCGCCAGTTGCCTTTTGGCAGGGGAAAGAACGCCCTTTTCTAGCGAACCGAGATAAAGCACGCCGAAGGTTTCTCGATGCGCCATCAATGGCACGCACAAGGACTCAGCTGGTAAGCTGTGGTGTACGTGTTTGCAGAGCAAACCATCGTCGGCATCATCAACCCAATGAGGTTTACCCAAGCGGAGCGCCCAACAGTCATCGGGATTAAAAGCTTGTTGATTTGCTAAGAGAGGAACTCCCCAGGTAGCGACTGGTTCTAGTAAACTTTTCGTGTTGCGGTTGAGAAAAATTCCCCCCGATGCTTGCGGGAACAGAGATTGCACGAGTTGAGCTAGGGTGGTGCAAGCTTCTTCCAGCGTCAGACAAGCTTGTAGTACATCAACGGTATAGCTGAGGTAAGTAATTTCGTGGTTGCGCTGTTTGAGTTCGTTGACCCAATTACTCAGTTGCTCGTTAGCTTGCACTCTTTCTGCTTCCGCTTGCTTGCGTTCGGTTACATCAGTACCAGAGGCAATGATGTAACTAATTTTACCGCTGGCATCGTACATCGGTGTGAAAGCAAAGTCAACTGTGATGAATCGATCGTCGCCTACTTTTGCTTCGCCTTCATAACGCACTTTTTCACCCTGACTGACGCGATCGATCGCCGATCGCAACTCGGCTTGTACGGTGGGAGAGTAAGACCACCAGTAAGTTTGAATCAGGGATTTACCCAAAACATCTTTGGGCTGAAGATCGGCTGCATCTAATAAAGCTTGATTAGCTTCGATCAGCGTGCCATCAGCCGAGAGAACGGCAACAAAGGAGAATAAGCTATTGATAATGTTACGTAAATGCTGTTCGCTGTGACGCAGGCTTTCTTCAGTAGTGGAATGAGCCGTAACGTCTATACCACAGGCGATCGCGTACTCTACTAACCCTTGGCGATCGCGCAGGATCGTATTTGTCCAAGCAATGCGGCGAGTATTACCATCTCGGTTGAGACAGTAACCTTCGTATTGGCTTGCCGATTGGCCGGTCAGTAAATTTTCCCAGTGGGTTTTGGGTAATTCAGCTTCACCAGGGAGCGAAAATAGTTCCCAAAAAAACTTTCCTTTAACTTCTGTTGCCGTACGAGCGGTCATTTCTTCGCAGGTGCGGTTACAGCGAAGAATTTTCCCTTGCGGGTCGAGAACCACCACCAAAGCGCCTGCGGTATTAAGGATTGATTCAGAAAAATCTCGTTCCTGGGCGATCGCCTCGGTCATCTGCTGGCGCTCTCTCATCTCGCGATCGGTAAAACCGTAAACTCCAGTTAAGAGCAACATATTCAAACAAATAGCAGCGGCAAAGGCAAACATGGTTTGACGAGTGCGCGTAAATTCTGCTTGCGACTGCTTCTGTAACAGAGCGTACTCCGTGCTTTCCATGTCTTGGACGATCGCTTCAATTTTATCCGTGAGATGCTTCGATTTCTCTAACAGGGTAGTTTGAGAAGCGGCTGTGGCTCCTTTGGTTTTTCTTAAAAAAGTTGCTTGTTCGATTTCCGTAATTTTTTGCTCGATTAAGGGTTGCAGAGTTGACAAACGGCGCTGTTGGTGAGGATTGTTGTCAGTTTCCTGCTGAAGATGGATGACTTTGGTTTGAATATCTCTTGCCGCGTCGTAGTACGGTTCTAAATAGCTAGGTTGTCCAGTAGCGATATAGCGATGTTTGGCGATCGTTGCCTTCTGCATGGAGGCATGGATGTCTTTCAAGTCTTCGAGGACGCGATAGTGCTGGATTTGCTTGTCGTGATTTCGCCCTAGACTAGTCAGAGTGTGATGAGACACTGCTCCTACCCCAACCAACGTTGCTGAAGCTAAACCCAAGCCAACCGCCATGCGGGTAAAAAAGCGCTTGTTGCTGGAATGTTGGCGATTGATAGTTGGTTTCGGTGAAAGGCGATCGCTTCTCTGTTCCAGCAACTTCACAACTTGACGACCTAAAGACTGCAATGCTTCTATCTGCTGCACATCAAGTTCTCGCGCCGTGCGGTCGATCGCGCACAAACTCCCGATTGCGTATCCTTCCGCCACAATCAGAGGAACGCTAGCATGAAAGCGAATGTAGGGCTGGGAATAAACTAAGGGATGGGTAGCAAACTGAGAGTCTGTTGAAGCATCGCTGACAACGAAAACTTCTTTTTGTTGTAGCGCTCGTCCGCACAACGCCAGATCGCGCGAGAGGGACTCGATCTGCCAACCAAAACACGCCTTAAACCACTGGCGATCGAGATCGATAAAACTGATGCTAGCAATAGGAACACCACAAATTAACGCTGTCAATTGCACAATTTCATCGAACTCTAGTTCTGGCGGTGTATCGAGAATTTGACACCGATGGAGAGCTGCTAGTCTGGCGGCTTCATCTTCTAACAGCGTTGAATTTCCAATAAAAGATTTTGTTTTTGATAACTTTTCTGCTGAGGCATTCAGCCGTTGGTGGGCGGCGGTAATCATCTAAACTCTAGATACTTAAAAACAAGGTTTGTATTCTTCAAAGTTTCGTTTCGAGAAGCCAGGAGTAACTACAGTAAGAACACTGAAAGACTTCTTAAAACTTTCTAAATTCAAGTCATGAAAGTCGTTATTTGTGCGGGAATCCACGATTTGCATCTGACTCAAGCGTTAATCACAGCCTTCGAGTCAAGTTTTACCTCTCTATCGCAGCTAAAAGAAACGGGAAATTTACTGGTTTATTCTCCGCCATATCCGTATTTATCCCTATCTGCCGTAGGCATTTTACAGTTTCTTCACGATCGCCTCGGCAGTTCAAAAACAGCGCCGCCGTTGATTTTCCTCGGTTTTAGCGCCGGAGTCGTAGGCGCACTTGGTGCAGCCTGGGGATGGCAGCTAATGGGAGGCAAAGTACGCGCTGCGATCGCGGTAGACGGCTGGGGAGTGCCTTTATTTACCAACTTTCCATGCTATCGCCTCAGCCACGACTACTTTACCCACTGGAGTTCCGCCCTCTTAGGTGAGAGCAACGATAGCTTTTATGCCGATCCGCCCGTAGAGCATTTGCTACTATGGCGATCGCTGCCAACAATCACAGGTTGGTGGGTACACTCAGATGAGAGTCACGCGCAACACCGCACTTACCTGACGGCAGCTGAATTTTTGTCTATGCTTTTAAAACGACATAGGAACGAGGGGTGAGGAGCGAGGAGCGAGGAGTGAGGGGAATTTGGAAGTCAGAAGTCAGGAGCCAGGAGTCAGAAAAATGTATTTAAATGCTCCCTCAACTCTCTTCTCTCCCTCAGCCCCTCAGCTCCCGATTGCTTTCTCAGCTCTCTTATGTCCCCTTGTCCTCTTTCCCTCGCTCCTCGCTCCTCGCTCCTCACCCCTCCATCTAAATGTTTCCCACCGAACCGCCTGCTAACACGAATGGGTTTCGCGCCCTGTTGCACAACCGAAATTTTATGCTGCTGTGGATCGGGCAACTGCTGTCCCAGCTAGCAGATAAAGTTTTTCTCGTCCTGACGATCGCCCTGTTGGAAAACTATCCCCTTGCCGCAGGCATAGAGGATACCAGGCGTTCTGACCTATTTATGGCGTTTACCCTACCAGCAATTCTGTTTGGTTCTGCTGGGGGTATCTTGGTCGATCGCGTCCCCAAGAAGCCGATTATGGTCGGCTCTGATGTGGTACGAGGGCTGTTGACGCTGATGATTCCGCTGCTACCACGGCAATTTCTGATTTTGCTATTGTTGACTTTTGCTATTTCTACGGTGACGCAATTTTTTGCCCCAGCCGAACAAACGGCGATTCCCTTGCTAGTTAAGCGAGAACAACTCATGTCTGCTAATGCCCTTTTCAGCAGCACGATGATGGGCGCGTTAATTGTTGGTTTTGCTGTGGGGGAACCGCTGTTAAGCTGGGCGAAATCTTCTTTGGGTGATTCAGGACAAGAATTAGTTGTGGGTGGATTATATTTACTATCGGCGGGGATCATGCAGCCGATAAGCTTTCAAGAACGCCAGTCCCCCAGAGAAGAACGACCGAAAAAAAATGCTTGGACTGAGTTTAAAGAGAGTTTGGGCTATTTGCGACGGAATCGGCTCGTGTTGAATGCCATGTTGCAAATGACAACTTTGTATTGCGTATTTGCTGCTTTAACCGTGTTAGCGATTCGCCTAGCAGCAGAGTTTGGTTTGAAAGAAAAGCAATTCGGCTTTTTCCTAGCAGCGGCTGGGGTAGGTATGGTATTCGGTGCGGCAATTTTAGGTCATTGGGGCGATCGCTTGCATCACAAGCCTCTACCTTTGTACGGATTTTTGATGATGGCGTTTGTCTTGGGCATATTTACATTTACCCACAGTCTAGTTTTTGCCCTGGGATTGTCTGTGTTGCTGGGTGTTGGGGCTGGTTTTATCGGCGTACCGATGCAAACCCTAATTCAACAGCAAACTCCACCGGAAATGCACGGGAAGGTATTCGGCTTTCAAAACCACGCGATCAATATTGCTTTATCCGCACCTTTGCTGATTACCGAAAGGCTAACCATTGCCTTTGGCTTACGCAGCGTTCTGATCGGGATGAGCGTCGCCGTCACCGCGATCGGGATCTGGGCGTGGCAAAATACTCGTAGAGTTTTGAAAGATGCTATTTAAATAGGGAGCAGGGAAATAAGTCATGAAAACTTTGAGTGCGATCGCTAAATAAGAGAAGATGTCGATCTGCTGCTAAAGGATGAGGAATCACTCTCTAAAACAGAGTTTATTAGTAAACAGTGAGCGATCGCGCTCTGTCTTCTTACCGACTCCCAACTCCCGCATAGATAAAACTTATCCTATGATTCAGCGCTTTTTATCTATGTCATGAGATCCTGAATATTAGATACTGGAGTAAATTTAATAATCGATCGGCAATTTAAAATACAAAATATAAATACAGGTATCCCCCTAGTTAACTAAGTACTGCGTGAGGTTTCCCGTGCGAGCATCTCGTACCCACAGTGTTTCCATCAAAAACGGTCATCTGAATTCATCGGCAATTTCTACTACGCCTCTAGTTACGCCCAAACGGGCGACTGGGGCTTATGCTCTGATTGACAGTCTCAAGCGTCACGGAGTCGAACATATTTTCGGCTATCCTGGCGGAGCAATTTTACCAATTTACGATGAGCTATATCGGGCGGAGGCTGCTGGTGGGATTCAACATATTTTGGTCAGACACGAACAAGGCGCGGCTCATGCGGCTGATGGCTATGCCCGCGCTACTGGTAAGGTAGGCGTGTGTTTTGGCACTTCTGGACCTGGGGCAACAAACCTAGTGACGGGAATTGCGACAGCCCATATGGACTCGATTCCGATGGTGATTATAACGGGACAAGTCTCCCGCGCCGCAATTGGTACGGATGGATTTCAGGAAACTGATATTTATGGTATTACCCTGCCAATCGTCAAACATTCCTACGTGGTGCGCGATCCCGCCGATATGGCGAGGATTGTGGCGGAAGCTTTCTACATTGCCAGTACGGGTAGACCAGGACCAGTTTTGGTTGACGTGCCGAAAGATGTGGGGCTAGAAGAATTTGACTACGTACCTGTAGAACCAGGAACGGTGAGGTTGGCTGGGTATCGCCCTACTGTCAAGGGAAATCCACGTCAAATCGTGCAAGCAGTGCAGTTGATCCGGGAGAGCCAGCGCCCATTACTATATGTGGGAGGAGGTGCGATCGCCTCTGGCGCACATGCAGAAATTCAGCAACTAGCAGAAATGTTCCAAATCCCCGTCACCACAACTTTGATGGGCAAAGGGATTTTTGACGAACACAATTCCTTGGCTGTGGGAATGTTGGGAATGCACGGCACGGCATACGCTAACTTTGCCGTAAGTGAGTGCGATTTATTAATTGCTGTTGGGGCAAGATTTGACGATCGCGTCACTGGTAAATTAGATGAATTTGCTTCCCGCGCTAAAGTCATCCACATCGATATCGATCCGGCGGAAGTTGGCAAAAATCGCGCCCCAGAAGTGCCAATTGTCGGCGACGTGCGGACAGTTTTAGTCGAGTTGCTGCGGCGATGTCAGGAAACAGGGGGATGTCAAAATCCTCACCAAACTCAAGCATGGCTCAAGCGAATCGAGAGTTGGAAAGAAGATTATCCTTTAATCGTGCCGCGTCACGCCGATCGCCTTTCACCCCAAGAGGTGATTGTAGAACTGAGCCAGCAAGCACCGAATGCTTACTACACGACCGATGTCGGACAGCATCAAATGTGGTCGGCGCAATTTTTGAAAAATGGTCCCCGCCGCTGGATCTCCAGTGCAGGCTTGGGAACGATGGGCTTTGGAATGCCTGCGGCTATGGGTGCAAAGGTGGCATTGCCCGATGAAGAAGTTATTTGTATCAGTGGCGATGCGAGTTTCCAAATGAATTTACAAGAACTGGGAACTCTAGCACAGTTTGGCATTAATGTCAAAACCGTAGTTATTAATAACGGTTGGCAGGGAATGGTACGCCAGTGGCAACAAGCATTCTACGGAGAGCGTTATTCTTCCTCGAATATGGAACCTTCAATGCCAGATTTCGAGCTGCTGGCTAAAGCCTACGGCATTAAAGGGATGGTGGTTTCCACGCGAGAGGAATTAGCAGATGCGATCGCCCAAATGCTAGCTCACGATGGGCCCGTCTTGATGGACGTGCATGTCAATCGCGAAGAGAACTGCTACCCAATGGTTCCCCCCGGTAAGAGCAACGCTCAAATGGTGGGCTTACCAAAACAACCTAAAGCTGAAAAAGCTGTAGGGGTCGTCCATTGTAGCAATTGCGGCGCACAAAATCTCTCGCGCAATAACTTCTGTCCTGAGTGTGGCACGAAGATTTAATTTAGTATGAGAAATGGGTCGTTGGTAGTTGGCGATCGCAACTAAGAGCCAATTTGCAGCTGAACGGTAAAGATATCATCGTTTGTTTGTAAATCTCGTCCAGAGATCTCGCCAAAATCGTACTCGTATTTGCTCCAGCTGATTGCTAAGCTGGGGCTATTTTTATGCTTACCTAGCCGCCACTGAAGATTAGTGGGACTTTGTAAGAAAGATGGAGCAAATTGAGCTAGAATGCGGGTAGGAGTTGCGTTTTACGTCAGTCTCGACAGGAGCAACGTAAGGTGAAAGATCAAGTACCAGCAGCGATGCCGCAGTGCTTTGAGAACTGGTGTCGTCGGTTTGATGATGTATTTTCGCGTCAGAAGCAGCGGCAGGAATTTCGTGTTTATCTAGGGGGACTGCTGGGTGAGAGTCAGCGCAAAAACCTGAGCCAACTGGTCACAAATACAGTAGATGGCTCCTACAACAGCCTCAGACATTTTCTCAACAATGCCCCTTGGGATGAAGTCAAGCTAAATAATCGGCGGTTGGAGGTGATGCACCAGTGTCGCCAGACGACCCCGAGTCAAGGTTTCACATTGATTGTAGATGATTCGGGACATCGCAAAAGTGGTGCGGCTACTGATGGGGTAGGACGGCAGTACATTGGGGAGATTGGCAAGACTGACAATGGTATTGTGCTGCTGACTACCTACTTGTATGATGGAGTGCGACGTCTGCCGTTAGATGTTGCACTCTATCAACACGCAAGTTTATTCGAGCAAGGCAAGGCAGACCCCAACTTCCAGAAAAAACCTGACCTGGCTCTAGACTTGGTTGACCAATGCTTGAAGCGCGGTTATCGACCGGGTGTGACTGTAATTGATGCAGGCTACGGTAATAACACGCCTTTTCTCAAGCAGTTGGAGTCGAGAAACCTAACTTACGTGGCAGCAATCGCCAAAAACCGCCAAGTTACTGCTCAAACATCAGGTGATGAGTCTGCTCGTAAGCAGGGATTAGAAGCTATTGCTCAAACCTTGGCAGTGGAGCAGTTCACACCTGTGCAACTCAATCTGGAGCAGCCCCGGACAGTTTGGGTGGCGCTGTTACCAGTTCACGTTCCGAAGCTCGAAGGCACTCGCTGGCTGGCGATTCAACTCAATGCCTCTAGTTTCGAGCAAGCGACGGAGGTGGATTACTTTCTCACCAATGCCTCTGACAACCAAGTCAGTGCGGCTTGGGTAGCTCAAACATATTCTGCTCGCAACTGGGTGGAGGTCTTCTATCGAGAAGCCAAGGGCTGGTTGGGTTTGAGTGAGTATCAAGTTCGGGATGCTCTGAGTATGAAGCGTCATTGGGTTTTAGTGTTCATCGCTTACACCTTCATCCTTTGGCATCAGTTGACCGGCGGATTCCGCAGACGTTGGGCAACCAAACCCTTACAAACCTTTGCCGAAGCATTGGAGGCATTCCGCACCGCAGTCGAGTTTCGTTTGGTCCGCTGGCTTAATGAGCATGTTGATGTATTTGCCTCTCACAGAGCTAAGTTCGGCTATATTTGGGCTTAGAAAGTTTTAAAGTCCCATTAGCACCATAACGGGAACGGCTAGAGTTTTCATTGATGGGTGAAAAATAAACCGAAAAGCGCAAATTCTTGGAAAACTGAACTGCTAAGGTTGTTAAAAGAGTATTATCAACTGACTCAGGGAAGGGTAATGTTATCGATTTGTGGATAGACTAAGAGTAAAGGAGCAAAATCTAGGAGTAGGCTAGTTTAGTATGACAGTTTTAGTGGCGGTTCGTTGTCCCCATTGCCAAAGTAGTGAAGTAGTTAGGCATGGAAAATCAACTAATGGCAAGCAACGCTTCCGTTGTCTGGAACCAGAATGCCCATATCAGACTTTTAGCTTGAACTCTGCTTACCCTGGACGGAACCGAGAAGTAAAGCAGCAAATAGTGGAGATGACACTCAATGGGAGTGGAGTAAGAGATATTGCCAGGGTTTTGCGTATCAGCACCTCAACAGTTATTCGGGAATTAAAAAAAACTCGCTTACCTCAAACCCGTTAACCAAAAGCTATTAAGCCAACTCCAGCCAGAGCAAGTCGAGGTAATATTTGAAAAAGTAGAAGTTGAATCAGAACTTGGGATTGAGGAATCCGAGCTAGATGAAATGTGGAGTTATGTAGGCAAGAAAACTAATCCCAGATGGTTATGGCATGCAATTGACCGCCGAACTGGTCAGGTCTTAGCGTATGTATTCGGTAGGCGTAAGGATGAAGTGTTTCTTCAACTCAAAAGGCTACTTGAACCCTTTGGTATCAAAAAGTTCTGTACTGATGCATGGGGTGCCTACCAAAGACATCTACCAGCACAAATGCATGAAGTGGGTAAACGGAAGACTCAAAGGATTGAGCGCAAACATCTTCGACTCAGAACTAGAATCAAGCGACTTGCGCGTAGGACTATTTGTTTTTCCAAATCTGAGGAGATGCACGATTTAGTGATTGGTCTATTCATCAATTGCTATGAGTTTGGACTACCAATTTAGGGACAAACAACAAATTGACAACATCACCTAATTTTCCTCAAAGAGCTGATTGAGGCAGGGAAGATAAAATCAGTTATCGATCGGCGTTATCCATTGGAAGAAACTGCCGAGGCTCACAGGTATGTCGAACAAGGACACAAAAAGGGAAGTGTAGTCATAACTGTGAAGTACGATCGCCAAATCTAAGCAAGATTGAAAGTGAGTACTAAATCAACTCTATTTTTCTTCTGTGGAAAAATGGCTGCGGGAAAATCTACGTTAGCAAGGCAGATAGCTAAAGAATACAACGCAATTCTTTTCGTTGAAGACGAGTTACTTGCCCAACTTTACCCTGAAGAAATTGTCGATATTCCAAGCTATATTAAATACTCGCCACGCCTTCGGGCTGCGATTGCATCGCATATCAGCGAGCTTCTCTCCAGAGGAATATCGGTCGTTCTAGATTTTTCAGCCAACACAATCAACCAACGCAAGTGGTTTCGCAGACTATTTGAGCAAGCTAATGCAGCCCATAGGCTATACTTCATTAACGCAACTGATGACCTTTGCAAACGTCAATTAAAGCAGCGAAGTAAAAATCAATCGGAATCAGCTTTTGTCAGCGATACAGTTTTTGAAGAAATAACCAAATACTTTCAGCCTCCTTCTGAGGATGAGCAATTTAATATTGTCATCTACGATCGCTCGTGAATACTTGCGATCCAACCCTTGTGCATTATCTATAGCAAGGTGATAATGAGTGGCGATCGCTCCCTCGTGCTATCCCAAGATTTATGCAGCAAGATTTTCAAGCACTAGCTGAACTGTATGAAAATGCTCTTTTCAACGATGTTATTCCGTTTTGGGAACGGCATTCAGTTGACTGGCAGCAAGGCGGCTACTTTACCTGTCTCGATCGCACGGGGAAAGTTTACGATACCGACAAGTTTATCTGGTTGCAAAATCGCCAAGTCTGGATCTTCTCCATGCTGTATCACCAGCTAGAAAAACGTCCAGAATGGCTTAAAATCGCGGCAAATGGCGCAAATTTTCTGGCAAAACACGGACGAGATGCTGATGGGAACTGGTACTTTGCTCTCGATCGCGCTGGTAATCCTTTGGTACAGCCATACAATATCTTTTCTGATTGCTTCGCGGCAATGGCATTTAGTAAGTATGCTTTAGCTTCGGGAGAGGATTGGGCAAAAGATGTCGCCTTGCAAGCTTACAACAACGTCTTGCGCCGCCAGAATAACCCCAAAGGCAAATATAACAAAGCATATCCTGGGACGCGATCGCTCAAATCGCTAGCAGTACCGATGATCTTAGCCAACTTGTCCCTAGAAATGGACTGGCTGCTACCCAGCGATCGCCTAGAAGAAATTTTAGCTGCCACCGTACGCGAAGTCATGACCGATTTTTTAGATCGCGATCGCGGGTTAATGTATGAAAACGTGACTCCTGGTGGTTCCCATATTGACTGTTTTGATGGCAGGCTGATTAACCCCGGTCATGGAATTGAAGCCATGTGGTTCATCATGGATATTGCACGCCGCCACAACGATCCGAAAACGATTAACCAAGCAGTTGACGTAATCGTCAACATTCTCAATTTTGCCTGGGATAACGAATACTGTGGCTTATACTATTTTATGGATGCTAACGGACATCCACCTCAGCAACTGGAATGGAATCAAAAACTGTGGTGGGTGCATTTAGAGTCATTGGTAGCACTGGCAATGGGATATCGCCTGACGGGACGCGAAGCATGTTGGGAGTGGTATCAAAAAATGCACGATTACACTTGGTCGCATTTTGCCGATCCTGAATATGGCGAATGGTTCGGTTACTTAGATCGCCAGGGACAAGTCTTATTAAACCTTAAAGGTGGCAAATGGAAAGGTTGTTTCCACGTTCCCAGAGCGCTCTATCTTTGTTGGCAGCAGTTTTCAGTTATCAGCGACCAGTGCCCAGTAACCAGTAACCAGTAACCAGTTACCAGTTACCAGTGTTAATTCCGACTCTCGACTTCCGGCTCCCCTCACAGATAAGAGAAAAAGTAAGTTAGTCTCGATACAGATTTTTACTGAGCGGTTTTAGTACCATTAAATAAACTAAAACTCTAATCTAATCAAGCACAACTAAAATTGAAATTAGAAGTGGTGCGAATTAGGTTGGTGCGCGTCTGCAATATACGTACTTATTTGCCGACCTATGGAGTGTAGAAGTTTACTCAAACCTCGCGCTTGTTTTGACAAGCTAAAGCTATGCTCTACCTACGATTTTCCCTTATTGCAACTGCTATATTGCTAGTAACAGCCGCCTTGGGTCAACCAGTTTTAGCTCAAACAGAGGTCAACTCTGGTATAAATAAAATCTCAACAGTTGAAAGTTTACAGAAGCGAACGATCGCCCGAGGAAATGCAGAAATTTTAGGCACGATAGAACTAGAAACCACAACAAAGCGATCGCCTGCTCCCGCCAAACTGCCAGCCAGTAGAGTCATCCAAATTAAGCCAGTACAAAGAGATTTATTTACCCCTAGACCAGTCACGCCAGCAGAAGCAGACGCAACAATTGACCGAGGGATTCAAGTCATTATCGATAACCCGTAAATGAGCGAGTCGGTAGTTTAGCGAGTAGCCGGTGACGGTTGGCGAGTCGTGAGTAATTAGTATAAATTCTTTCCTATCCCCTACCCAAAGCCTACCTATTCGCTACTTACCTGTATACAATTTTACGGTTAAGATCTGCTGCTATCTCTAGACAAGTTTACAAAATTTTGATAAGTTCCTGTTTTAGGAGTTAAGTTAACACCTGAACAAATATAACCTAGTAAATACAAAACCCAATTTTACTTCCACGGTGGAAAACTAGAAAAAGTCAACTATCAACAACTACAACCAGATATTTTTTACTTTAGCTGAAATTTATAGATGAAAACCGTTTTAGTTGTTGAAGACAGCCCGACCGATCGACGGTTGATAGTGGCTTTATTGCAACAAGTTGGCTTAAATGTGGTTTGTGTTGACTCGGCAGAATCTGCTTTGCACTGGTTGTCAGCCAACCACCGACCAGATCTGATCGTATTAGATATTGTTATGCCTGGGATCAGCGGACTCGATTTATGTCGCCAACTGCGTGCTAGTCCGGCATTTGAAGATATATCAATTATTTTTTGTTCCTCGAAAGATCAGGAATTCGATCGGTTTTGGGCTTTACGTCAAGGAGGAGATGCTTATATTGCTAAACCTTTTGCACCACTCGATCTAGTCCAGACAGTATGTAGTCATCTCAGTTAGTCTACCGCATTCCACTGCCTAGTTGGCTCTAATGCTCACCGAATACTTTCACATTCAGCTATCGCCGGTAATCGAACTGTTATTACCGTTGGAACAGACGGTAGGTGTAGTAACCTTAACGCTAGAGCAAATTTGCCCCATCCCTGGCGTAGCATCAACATTGTTAGGGGTAGCAAATCAGCGCGGTAAGTTGTTGTGGATACTAGATTTAAGCGGGTTGTTGGGGCTAGTTAGTTCGGTCAGAAACGCTCATGCCAAGACCAACTTAACTCTTGTCGTGCTGAACGGGAGCGTTCATGCGACAAGAGAGCAAGATTCGCGGCAAGTCGGCTGTGTGGTGTCGCTGCTCAAGGGAATTGTATCGCTTGATTCAGAGCAATTACAGCCCGTACCGGCAGAATTTCCGCCAGCTTTAAAGCTCTATGGCATTGGTGTTGCCCAGATCGAACGCCCCGTAACTGCTCTGAATGTGAATGCTATTTTTACGGCTCTATCCACCTGCGATCGCACCTCAGTACATCCATGACAGCATCTAGCAAAAGTTATCCAAATCTGCCCACGCCACAGCACATTGCGGCGCTAGCAGCAGAAGTCGAACGCGAACCAAAAGATTTGGTGAATAAAATTACGCTTGCGAATGCCTTAGAGCAGAGGGGAGATGCGATCAAAGCTGCCGCATTTTACCGAGAAGCGATCGCGCAAGATCCCGATGGGATTTACGGCTCTGTGGCACGAAAGGCGCTGGAAACTCTAGAAAAATCTGATGGGTGGCGAGAGGCGAATAGCTCGGAAACGGGCAAACCACTGTCAGAATCCAAATCAACTTTGGCGGAGGGGCTGGAAAGCACTGTTAGCCCACAGCCACTCATGCTGAGAATGAGAGTAGCTGGCAGTAGAATTACCAACGTCTGGCAACACTTCAACTTCCGCACCAAACTCGCCATTGTTCTGATCGTTAGCACCGCCCTCCCAATCGTCGTCATCACGCAAGGAATTGTCACAGTCACCCGAGACACCTTACTGCAAAAAGCCAGACAGTCGTTACAAAGGGATGGGTCGTACTTCAATGAAGACTACGTGATGTGGGGTGTGGACGAGGCACAGACAGAGGCAGATACAATCGCTCGGCTGGTCGAAACTTTGAAGATCGATTTGAACAGTCAAAGACAAGTCAGCGCGTATCGGCAGCAATTGCAAACCTACATGGAAAGTTTGAAAGTTTCCGATGAAAGCGACTCGGTAGAAAAAAACTTGAGAATTGTCACCGATGCTCGGGGTAGAACGGTAGCCCAATACATTCAAACCTTATCCCCAGCATCGTTCAACCCCTCCGCCGAACAACTTCAACTCTCACCACAATATCAGCCCGTGTCCTTGCCCTTAGGGATAAATGTGGCAGATATTCCCATCGTTCAAAATACCTTGCGCACGGGCAAAACGCTGCAAGGCATGGAGTTATGGAAGGGAGATTTTCTCAAACGTTTGGGGCAAGACAAACAAGCAAATATCAGGTTACGGTCGCCAGCTCAAGCAGCACAGCCTTCAACTGCAAGTCAATCCAGCATTGATGGTGGGAAAGCTGCTTTAGTGGGTGTCGTCGTCCACCCCATCAAAATCGACAATCGAGTCGTAGGCACTGTCATTGTCGGCTCGGTGGAAAACCGGAACTTTTTAAATAACGATAGTATAAAACAACGGGTGGGCATTCCCATCTCGGCAGTCTATGCCCAAGACTGGCGGATTTCCTCTAATATTCCGGCTGGCGACGGCAAAACCCGAGATATCGGCACGCGATCTCCTCAAGCTATAGCCGCCACCGTTCTCGGTAAAGGACAAGAATTCATTACTAAAACAACAATTGCTGGTGCAGAATATCTGGGCATATACCTACCATTGTACGACCACCAGCAAGAACTCAATCCGACCAAAGCCAAGCCTGTAGGCATGACCTTTGTAGCTCGCCCAATGTCAGAATTAGACGAGCTGCTTGCCCAACAGCAAAAAACAGCCTATGGAATTGGAGCGGGAATGCTATTAATAGCAGCATTGATGGCAATTCCAATTGCCAGTACCTTTGCCCGCCCGCTCAGACGACTAGCAGAATTCGCTCAGGCAGTAGGTGAGGGCAAGCAGGGAGAGAGATTAGAAAATTCTCAGCGCGGCGACGAAATTGGCATTCTAGCGCGGCAATTAAATGCGATGACGGCAAACATTGAAGCGAACCTAGAGGCAACACGCACCTCAGAAACCCGCCAGCGTCAGGAAAAAGAAAGGTTACAGCGGGGCATGATAAACTTGCTATTAGAAACGGAAACAGTCAAACACGGCGACTTAACTGTCAGAGCTAAAGTCTCGCAGGGGGAAACAGGCGCAATTTCTGATGCATTTAATACAGTTATTGCCAGCTTGCGCGACATAGTTTTGCAAGTTAAATCAGCCGCCGAACAGGTGCAAATTTCAGCAGTAGACAGCGAAGCTTCTGTAGAAAAACTTGCCTGTGAAGCTAACACCCAAGCCGAAACAGTGGCAGAAGCATTGACATCGGTAGAAGAAATGGAACAGTCGATTCAAGCGATCGCCAGTTCCGCCCAAACCGCCGCCACCATCGCTCGTCAGGCACTAGATGCAGCCCAAGATAGCGATCGGACGATGGACGAGACTGTCAATAGCATGGAAACACTCCGCGCTAATGTTTGGGAGACAACTGTAAAAGCCAAACGGCTAGCGGAATCTTCCCAAGAAATTTCTAAAATCGTCAGCATTATCTCGACAATCTCTGAAAAAACTAACGTCCTCGCCTTCAACGCCGCGATCGAAGCAACTAGAGCTGGAGAAAATGGGAAAGGCTTTCGCCTCGTAGCTAACGAAGTCAGGCGCTTAGCAGAAAGAGTCACAGACGCAACTAAAGAAATTGACCGACTGGTACGAACTATCCAGCAAGGAACCAGCGATGTGCTAAAAACGATGGAAGTTAGCAACGCCTCTGTAGCAATAGGAACTCAACTGGTGGCAAAAACGAAAACTAACTTGCAAGATATGGCACAGATCGGTCAAGAAATCGACCAATTGTTGCAATCAATTTCCGTGCGGACAGTTTCTCAAGCAGATAACTCCTGTATGGTCAATCAAACCATGCAAACAGTAGCAGCGATCGCCCAAACAAATTCGACCGAATCCGCTGCCGTGCTATCTACGCTACAGGAACTCCTTGAGGTCGCCCGCGAACTCCAACTTTCCGTGTCCCGATTTCGAGTAGAAGATTAACTATGGTGCTGGATGCTGCAAGCTTAGAAGCAATTACTCAAGAAATACGCACATGCTTCCTGTACGAAGATGCCCCAGACCAATTGTCAGTCTTGGAACAGGGAATTCGCCAGTTGCAAGCAACAGATCCCGAAGTGAATTTGAGCGGGTTATATTCCACCATGCTGCGGGCAGCTCATTCCCTTAAAGGTGGAGCGGGAATCGCTCAATTTACCACGCTCAGCCGCCTATCCCATCACCTAGAAGACCTATTACAAGCCTTACAGCACGAACGGGTAGAGCAGCAGGAGTTAGCCCATGAGTTGATCTCCCTGAGCATCGAACAGATCGGTAGCTTGATTGTCACTGCGATCGGCAATCCCGAAGGAGTCGATCGCTTAGAAGCAACGACCTTACTACCTACAACAACAGCAATTGAAAATTTATTGCAATCGCTGCCCCCGAGTCCTAGAGCTGAGGTAACTGGAGAAGAATTTTTGCTCCCCAACTCCCAAACCTTCAATCCGAGCGCACCGCAGTTTCCTCCTACTGATTCCCAACTCCTGAACGATTCCCTGGCGATCGCCTCCGGCATCCGCAGTTTAAATTTAAAAATACCCGTATCGCGACTGGAGCGGATCGATAACACTATCGGCGAGTTGTTTATCAGTTACGAACGGTTATCTTTGTACCAAGAACAGCTACATCAGGTCGATCTAACGCTAAAACAGCGGGCTGCCCAGCTCAACCCCCTTAGCGAAGACATGCAAGCTCTTTACAACCAACTTGCTGCACTTGGTAGGAAAAGCAGGGAGCAGGGACGAGCTGGGAGCAGGGAGCAGGGGGAAGAGAGCAGAGGAGACCAGGAGCAGAGGAACTGGGGAGTAGGGGGAACTGAGGGAGAAAGAAATTTACAATCTCCACACCCTACACCCCACACCCCACAACGCCAGTCACCTCAACGGGGGACACCCCCGCACGGCGCTGGCTCCCCCACACCCCACATCCTATCTACTACTAGCCACCAGCCACTAACCACTAACCACTCCCGACTTACAACTTACGACTTACGACTTACGACTTACCAAATACCCACATCTGATTCTTTACAAGAATTGCAAGAGCTGATCGTCCAGGTGCAAGAAGCTAGGGCGGATGTGGAATTTATTTCTCTAGAAATGCGGGAAGCTTTGGTAGAGTTACGCCAGCAACTCGACGATTTACGCGGAGATTTAACCGAGTCGCGCCTAGTTAAGTTTGGCAGCTTGGCAAACCAGTTTGCCGCTGCCCAACAATCATTCAGCCAACGCTACGGCAAATCCGTTCAGTTGGCGATCGAAGGACGGGAAACCACGATCGATCGGGCGATCCTCGAACAGTTGAAAATTCCCCTGTTGCATCTATTCCGCAATGCTTTCGACCACGGAATCGAATCTTCTTCAGAGCGGCAGGCAAGTGGTAAATCTCCCATAGCGCGGATGAGTCTGATTGCTGTAACTGAAGGTAATCAACTGATTATTACTCTTGCTGATGACGGGCGCGGTATTGACTTGACCGCAGTGCGACAACGAGCTGAAGCACTCGGACTGTGCGACTCAACTGCTGTACTCTCTTCAGAGCAAATTTTGGAATTTTTGTTTCGTTCTGGTTTTTCCACCTCCACCACAGTTACGACTTTATCAGGGCGCGGTTTAGGACTAAATATCGTCCGCCTGCAAGTCGAGCGCTTGCGCGGCACGATTGGCGTGGAAACTACGGCAGGGCAAGGGACTAAGTTTAGCATTAGCATTCCCATGTCTTTGAATATTTTGCCGCTGCTATTATGTAAATGCCAGCAGCAAACCTTGGCATTTCCTGCCTCTCAGGTTAAAGAGGTTGTCGTCTTGTCGGAGTGCGGAACGGGATTGCAGCATGGCAGCACGATCGCTTGGCGCAATCTCCCAGCTCGACTATACTATCTGGCACAGTTTTTACCTTACCAATGGCGGCGCGGGGCGAGCGCTACCGAACTAGGCCAACGTTTGGGACTCGTGTTGGAGATTGAGGCAGAGACAGTCGTGCTGGCTGTAGATCAGATGTTGGGAGAGCGAGAATTAGTTCTCAAGCCTTTTGACGCTACAGTGAAAGTACCGAATTACCTGCTCGGTTGTACGGTGCTGGGTACGGGGGAAATCGTTCCCGTTCTCTCACCCGATCGGTTTCAAGAACTGCTATCTCAGTTTTCGGTTGCACCAGCAACAATTCGTCAAGAAAGCAGCCGACAGGAGACATTTTCAGCTACAACTGAAGAGATTCCCAAAATTTTGATCGTAGATGACGCGATCGCATTTCGGCGAATTTTAGAGCGGATTCTCACGGCAGCAGGGTATAAAGTAGTACAGTGTCGTGATGGGCAAGAGGCTCTAGAAAAGCTCTCTTCCTCAGAGGAACGCTTCGACCTAGCCATCTCCGATCTGGAGATGCCCCGCGTAGATGGGTTATCCTTACTACGGGAAATCCGTGCTTCCTCCCAATGGCAAAAACTCCCAGTCATCGTATTGACCTCGCGGGAAAATCAGTGGCATCGGCAAACAGCATTCAGTCTGGGTGCGACGGAGTATTTTACCAAGCCCTTTTGCACGGACGACTTACTGCAAGCGATCGCCAACCTCTTGCCAGTCACCACCCTTTAACTTGTCAATGTTTGCTGCATGATTCGGATTTTGCTGGTAGACGATCAAAAACTGATTCGCCAAGGGCTGAAAGCATTGCTAGAACTCGATCCTGAGATGGATATTATCGGCAGTGCTAGCGACGGTCAAGCGGCAATCGAACAAGTAGACATGCTCAATCCCGATATCGCGCTGATCGATATTCGGATGCCTGGAATGGACGGAGTGACAGCAACGCGCATCATTTCCGAACGCTTTCCAGCCACAAAAACGATCGTTCTTAGCGGCTACGACGACGAGGAATACTTAGCTGAAGCGTTGCGCTCTGGAGCCAAGGGTTATCTGTTGAAAGATACCCCTGCCGAAGAACTGGTCAACGTGATTCGTGCCGTACACAAAGGATACACTCAAATTGGTCCTGGGTTACTGGAGAAAATTAGCGGAAAAATTACCGGGCGGAATACCGAGCGCATCCAAGGGATGCCAATTACCAAAACTACTGTAGCTGCGGAGACTAAGGTGCTGTCGCTATGGCAGCGTCAGGTAGAACAACAATTAGATCGTTTCGATCCTGAGTCTCTATCAGAAACGATTCACCTTGCCATCAGTCAAAATTGGGTAGAAGAATTGCTAGCTTACGTTAAGCAACAGCTGTGGGAAAAACCGCTCAATTTATCTGCCCTTTACCTAGCTGGCGTTTTGTCGTCTCAGAGCCACTCACCAGACCGCAATGCAGCCTTAAGACATCTCGGTGTTGGCTTTCAAGCAGGAATTGACCAGAAATTGTCGTCTGATGATTTACTGTTATTTTACCAAGCGGGCGTAGATGTCGATCCAGCTACTGCCTTTAACTGGTTAACCCATATCAATGCTCCTTGGAACCAGAACCAAGATTTATCTTTTTTACTTACAGAAGCTTTGCGCTTATTTGGCAATAGCTCGCAACCTTATCGCACTTTGTTAGTCCTAAAACAAATCAGGGATCTTCGTGCCGTTAGTGAAAACTGCAATGCTTTGAACGAGAAAATCATTGCTCTTCGTCAAAGTTTGGCGCAACTGAAGAATTTTGGATAATTTATTTAAAGTCCGAATTAAAGCCTGAGTCAAAAAAATCTTATGAAAAATAATTTGACCGAACTATTGTCTGTGGAACAAGAACTAACAGAGCTGCGCGATCGCCTCAAACAATCATTTGCTGTCTTAGATTCACTCACACAAATTCCAGCTCAATTTGCTGCTCTAGGGCAATCATACCAACAATTACAAGCAAATCTAGAACAGGTCAAAGCAAATAAAGCAGACCTCATCAACTTAGAAACGGATGTTAACTTACGTCTAGCGGCGATCGAAACTGCAATTGATGTCCGTTGGCGAGAATTTAAAGGAGAATTAACACATTTACAAGACGAACTCGGTAGCGCGGATATTCATTTAAGTAACTACAATGCCGAACTCGCCAAGCAAGTCAGCGAATTACGGGAAGAGGTGTCGAAGCGACTGAAGCATTTTTGGCAAGAATGGACGGCTGACGAGGCAACGCACGCGGCAATTAGCGAAATTGTCGATACTAAATTAAATGCAGAATTAGAAGATTTTATTCAAAAATTAGAGCAAGCTGGCTTTAGTCCCCAATATTTTGAAAAACAACAAAACCTTGAAACAGAGTTACGTCTGACGCAATCCTCTTTGCGCGATACCGAGCGCCAGTTGCAAATGATCCGTAACTTTACCACGATCACTGGCTTGACAGTGGCGATCGCCCTTGGCTTAACAATCGTACAATTGCTGTCGCGGTAGGAGTGAGGAGTGAGGAGTGAGGAGTGAGGGAAAGAAGACAAGGGAGAAAAGAAAGCTGAGGGAGCTGAGGGAGCTGAGGAAGCTGAGGGAGAGAAAGAGAGCTGAGAGAGCAAATTCTTCGAGTGTCCTCCCACACTTCCCACACCCTACACCCTACACCCTATCAACACGCATCACTTGTTACAAATGACGAATAACAAATGACGAATAACAAATTGCAGCGGCGGGAGTTGCTGCTTGGTACAGCGGCTTTGGCGGCTGGAACGATCGCGAGTCAGTGGCAGACAAAAACGGCGATCGCGAAACCGAAATTCTCCCAGTATCCGTTTAAGTTGGGCGTAGCTTCCGGCGATCCGCTGCCAGAGAGTGTCGTCATTTGGACTCGCCTCGCACCCGATCCGCTTGAAGGTGGCGGGATGCCTGCCGAATCGGTTGTCGTCCAGTGGCAAGTGGCAGATGATGAAAATATGCGGCAAATCGTCCAGCAGGGAGAAGCGATCGCCACTCCAGAACTCGCCCACGCCATCCACGTTGAGGTAGAAGGGTTGCAACCCGGACGTTGGTATTGGTATCGATTTCAAGCAGGGGATGCCGAAAGTCCAATTGGACGCACGCGCACCACTGCCGCGCTGAATGAGGCACTCGGACAACTAACTTTTGCTTTTGCTTCCTGTCAAGATTGGCAGAACGGTTATTATACGGCACATCAAAACTTAGCCAAGGAAGATGTGGAGCTAGTTGTCTTTCTAGGTGACTACATCTATGATGGCGGCTCCCGCACCGATAGCGTGCGATCGCACCGTACTCCCGCCGCTGTTAGCCTTGCCGATTATCGCAACCGCTACGCTTTATATAAAACCGATCCCAGCCTTCAAGCGGCTCATGCTGCCTTTCCTTGGATCGTGACTTGGGACGACCACGAGGTGCAAAATAACTATGCAGGCGATCGCTCTAGCTTCGGCGACTCGCCATCTGCTTTTGGGCGGCGGCGGGCGGCTGCTTACCAAGCGTATTACGAGCATATGCCCTTACGACGCGATCGCGTACCCCAAGGCTCTCGGTTGCAGCTCTATCGGCGCTTTACGTTTGGTGACTTAGCTGAATTCAATATTTTAGATACGCGCCAGTACCGGACTCAGCAGCCCTGCGGCGGCGGATTTAAATCTCGCTGTCAGGAAGCTTTCGCTGCTAACGCGACGATGATGGGACACCAGCAAGAACAATGGTTATTTCGAGGCTTAACTCGCTCCGCAGCACGGTGGAATATTCTGGCTCAACAAACCGTACTCGCTCAATTCGATGTCGATCCGCGCTCTCGTTCGGAGTTATTCAACCTCGATCAGTGGGACGGCTATGTCGAAGCGCGTCAGCGATTGCTAAAATTTCTAGCACAACGCCAACCTGCTAACCCTATCGTGATTACAGGCGACGTGCATTCCAGTTGGGTACACGACCTCAAACTTGACTTTAAAAATCCTAATTCCCCCACCGTTGGCACTGAGTTTGTCGGCACTTCTATCTCTTCCAATTTCCCCAAGCAGTTCATTCCGACTGCGACGATCGCGATGAGCAGAAACCCCCACACCAAATTTTTTAACGGAACTTATCGGGGGTACGTTCGATGCCACTTGACACGCGATCGCCTAGTAACCAACTATCGGATTGTCTCAACCATCCGGCAACCCGAAGCCAGTGTGAGAACGCTTGCTTCATTCGTCGTGGAGAACGGTGAATTAGGAGTGAGGAGCTAGGAGTGAGGAGTGAGGGAAAGAACGTGGTAAGTGGTGGGTGATGAGTGTTTCAATTGCGAATTGACTTTTCTCCATCGACTCTCTTCCTCTAACTCCTAACCCCTAACTCTTAGCCCCTCTTTTCTTTGCTTTGCTAGAACGACGAAGTTCTTTGTTTTCCCGATCGCGACGACGGCGATCGCGCCATTCTACCAGTGTCAGGTAGCCGATACCACCAGTGACAGCCAGTAAAAGACCAAACGCCGCGATCGCCAGAATGTTGAAAACTGGTATTGTATCCACGGGATTTATTACAGTCCGTTACGACCCCAAACGACCATAGCAATAGACCAAGTAAAAGTTACCAGCAATCCAACCCAACCCAGTGTCAAAATAGCGTCCATAACAATCTGTTACAACAAATTCACAAAACAACTCTAGTGTTAATCATACTTGATGAGGCATCAGTTATCAGTTGTCAGTTGTCAGTGGTCAGTGAATAGGGAGCAGGGAGTAGTTATCAGTTACCAGTTACCAGTTATCACCGACTCCCGATTCCCGACTCCCGACTCCCGATTCCCGACTTCTTTCCCTCACTCCTCGCTCCTCACTCCTATCCTCTCTTACGCTTCGATCACCACACGCAGGTTGCCGCGTTTTTTGACCACGCGACAGGCAGTCGTATTGCCAGCACGCTCGAATTCTAGGTCGAGTAAGGTAGGACCGACACGTAGATTGTGTATGGATAGGCGATTGATGGAGTCTGGTAAAGCCGGATCGATGATTCGCAAGCAATTATTTGGGGCATCAGGTACGAGATTGATAATTGTTTGCAATAACTGAAAAATGGTTCCCGTTGCCCAAGCTTGGGGAGAACAAGCCACGGGATACTGGACGGGAGCGCGATCGCCATTGCGTTCGTAGCCGCAGAATAGTTCTGGTGGACGCTGGTAGGGTTGCTGAAGTGTCATATCGAATAACCCCTGAAATACGTCCAAGGCTTGATCCACTAGCCCAAGCGATCGCAGTCCCAGCACGATTAGAGAATTATCGTGAGGCCAGACCGAACCGAGATGGTAGCCCATCGGATTATAGGCAGGGGATAAACTGCTTAAAGTGCGAATTCCCCAACCGTTAAACATATCAGGCGCTCGGAGCCGTTCGGCAACGCTGTAGGCTTTTTCAGGTGTAAAAATGCCTAGATGCAAACAATGCCCGGGATTAGAGGTAATACTATCTACTGGTTTGCCTTCCCCATCCAACGCCAATGCGCAAAAATCCTGGTCAGACAGCCAAAAATCGCGATTAAATTGAACTTTCAGCTCTCTGGCTTCATCCTGCCACTTTTCGGCAAGATCGAGCCGCTTCTTCATCCGAGCAATTTCTGCCAGTCGCACTTTTGCTGCGTAGACATAAGCCTGCACTTCGCATAGAGCGATCGCCCCTGTGGCTAGTTCTCCTTGACGATTAACTATACAATCGCCAGAATCCTTCCAACCTTGATTGGCTAAACCTCCGCGTGACTTGCGGAAGTAGGATAAATATCCCGTTGGCTTGAGGCGGCGATCGATCCAATCCATTGCTGCTAGAGCATTTGACCACAAACGATCTAGGGTTTCTAAGTCGTGAGTCCAGGCAAAGTATTCGGCATAGAGCATTAACCACAAAGGAGTAGCATCGATCGTACCGTAATAAGGCGTATGGGGGATTTCCTGGCAACGTGCCATTTCTCCCATGCGGATTTCATGTAGAATTTTGCCTGGTTCTTCTTCCCGCCATTCGTCCTCAGTTTTGCCTTGATAAGCTGCGAGTAAAATTAGAGTTTCGCGGGCGATCGACGGATTTAACATTAAAGTTTGAGCCGCCGCGATCAGCGAATCTCGTCCGAATAAAGTAGAAAACCAAGGTACGCCAGCGGAAACAGTTTTATACTTACCAAAAGATTGCCGTAACAAATACATGTCTTGCTCGGCTCGCTCGACGACATGATTGAAATCAGCTTTATCAGAGCGAATTCGCGTGCTTTGCTGACACCAGTGCTGTTCCTCTGAGTCTTCTGCTGCTCTTGCTTGGACTAACGTATTGGGAGCGTGAACGGTAGATGCCGAGCGATCGTTAATTGTCATTGACAATCGATAACCGAGCTTTTTGGTTTCGTGGGAAGCTAAGTCTAGCTGCCAAATTGCCGTATAGCCTTTGAATGAATCTGGCTGAGTGTGTTGGAACTGCAACCGCGATTCCATGATGGAATTATCTAAACCCTGATAAGCAAGGGTGAGCGTTTCTGGTAGTTGGGAATCGGGAGTCGGGAGTGGGAGAGTGGGAGTCGGAAATGAGAGTGGTGCGCGATCTAATTGCGACTTGCGACTTGCGACTTGCGACTTCTCCCTTGCTTCCTCAGCTCCATCAGCTCTGTTGTCCCTCTGTCTTCTTCCATCTACTGCGGCAAGCCGTAGCAATTTACCGCGCTTTTCTCGATTGAAGCCGCGAATTTCAAATAAATCGACAAAATCAGCATCAAAACTCAGGCTAATAGAAACGCTGACGGCACTCGTGCTGTAGTTGGAAATTTCTATTTCTTCAAATAGTGCTCCATTCAAAACCAGTTCGCGACGAATGCCAAGGGTGTCAGCTTTCAAGCGATTGTCTACTGTAGGATTAGTACATAAGACTGAAAGGGAAAACCCTTTATCGGCGGTACTGCTGAGTAAAACAGGCGATCGCCCCTCAATCTGTAATTCTAAGCGACTTAGAAATCGGCTATCGCAGCAAAATAACCCCATGCTAGCTGCACTATCATTGCTATAACAGCCGCCAGCAATATTTCCTAGCGTATCTGTCACCAAAAATAGATCGTCGTCTTTAATCGTCAAAGTCGGCTGTGGTCTTTCGCTCAACACGCAGGGCCATTCTGGAATTGGCAATTGTTCTGCGGGAACGAATACTCTACCACTTATTTCTAATCTGTCTTGCGTTGCTATCGTATCCAGTATCATACCAAAGGCTTTTTGCTGTTATAGGTGTGCGACCCAGTTTTATTATTA
This sequence comes from Chroococcidiopsis sp. SAG 2025, assembly GCF_032860985.1. Taxonomy (GTDB): domain Bacteria; phylum Cyanobacteriota; class Cyanobacteriia; order Cyanobacteriales; family Chroococcidiopsidaceae; genus Chroococcidiopsis. The sequence continues at coordinate 5,460,178 of NZ_JAOCNC010000001.1, read as the reverse complement.
TCAACCTTCTTAGTAGAGCCTGCGATCGCAATTTTTTTATTGGCTTTACTACCTTCAGCAACAACTTTTTCTCTCTGACTTTTGCGCTTAAAGTTGCAGCTTATCTCTGTAGTTTCTATAAGCGTCAGCAATAATTAATTACACTAATTCGCATGATGTAAACTATTGTAAACAGATTTTAAATAGAAATACAACTCATTAAAGATGTTTGCAATAAAGTTAAAAAATCTTAGCTTTCAATACAGGGGTCAACTCATAAAGTAACAAAGGCAAACAGTTATCAGGGAGCAGAGAGCAGGGAGTAGTCAACTGTCAACCATCAACTGTCAACTGTCAACCGTCTGCTCAATTTTGACTTTTCTCCTACCCCTTCCAAGTTTGATACGCCTTTTCATATGCGCTCGTCATCGCTTGGACGCTAAAGCGATCGATCGCATAGTCGCGACATGTTTGGCGATCTATTTTCATAGCATCGGGAATCACATCCACCATTTGTTCTAGAGAATGACAAACAAAGCCTGTTTTACCATGAGCAATCACTTCTGGTACGGAACCCAAACCCATGCCAACTATAGGCGTGCCTGTTGCCATTGACTCAATCATGACTAGACCAAACGGTTCTCGCCAGGTAATCGGAAACAAAGTTACTGTAGCTCCACCCAAAAGCTGAGCCTTCTCTTCATGAGATACTTCCCCAAGGTACTGAATTTGCTCACCATCAATTAATGGCTCAACGCGATCGCGAAAATATTCTCGATCCACCGGATCGACTTTGCCAGCCATTTTTAATGGTAAACCAGCAGCGCGGGCTATTTTCATCGCTTCAATCGGACCTTTTTCAGGAGATATGCGACCGACGAAAGCCAGATAAGCTGGTTGACTAGGTTGAGCCTGAAACGGATAGATAGAGGTATCAATACCGTTATAGATAGTCTGAATGTAATTTAACCCCAGACGAGGTTCTCGTTGCGCTTCGCTAATACTGATGTATGGTTGCCAAGCAAAACGCCGAAACATCTTTTCATTATCAGGAGTAAAAATCCCGTGAGTTGTATGTACTGTAGGCGTTTTCGCAAAACCAGTGTAAGGCAAGGCAGCGCAGCCAACATGGGAATGAATAATATCAAAACGATCGGCGTTGCTAAAAACCTCGAACAGCATCATTTGCTCGTAAAGTCCTGGTTCCTTGACACTGGGATCGAGACGTAATGCTTTATTGTGGACTGACTTGAGCTGAGCTGTAGTAATCGAGTCACCAGAAGCAAACAGCGTGACTTCATGACCGCGCCGAACTAATTCGTCAGTCAGTAAACTAACGATTAATTCAATACCACCGTAGCGAAAGGGAGGGACTCGTTCCCACAGAGGAGCAATCTGAGCGATTTTCATTTTTTCTTGCAATTTAGCAGTAACTACGAATCGATCTGAAGAATGCTGCCGAAGCAAATTGGCAGCCTTCTAACTCGCAAACGACAGAAGATTTCTCTCATCGCTTAATAAGTTTTAATAAAAGGCACAAACTCGCCTAGATGCAACCCTCTATAGGTTTATATACTTAGAATTTTTAGTTCTAAAGATTAACTTATACTATTTTTACTTGACTTTTACAACATCTATCTATCTAAGGATATTGTTGGTAATTGATAATTGGTAATTGGTATTTTCTCCCCCATGCTCCTCAGCTCCCGATCGCTCCCTCAGCTCTTTTCCCCTACTTCCTACTCCCTACTCCCTGCTCCCTGATAACTGACTACTAGCTCCTAGTCCCCAGTATCGGTAGGATGGTTGATAGAGAACCCTCGATGCAAGCAAGCAGCGATCGCGCTTCCTAGTTCTCCTGGCAGGATGGTACGCAGGTAACGCGATCGACAAACACAGTCATGAGCAATTTGACTTCTGTGCTAAGCGATCTGCTAGTAGCAGTACCTCAACTGAGAACCCAAGTTTATTTCAAAGCTTCTTTAACGGCTTTGTCCCATGCGATGGAAGACCAAGTGCTTGCCTCGACTTCAGACCAACCGTTGCTGATTGCTAGCTTTCAGCGGGAACGCTTCTATCGTCAAGAAGCCCACCGCTACAAACGCCTTGCTCGGCAAACGAATCAAGTCTACGTACTAGCAGCACCGGAGACAGATTTTACGAATGCTTCCGAATACTACGAAACGATCGCCTTCGATCCAACAGAATCATTAAGTCAAGAATGGCATCTCGTCGCGATCGGGCAAAATTATAGCACTTGCCTGATTTGTCGCGAACGCCCCAGCATAGTCCAGATTAAACCCTCACCTCATTTGCCAGCGGTGGATATGGACCCCACCCGCCAGTTTGAAGGTATCTGGACTTCCGAGCGACAAATTAGCTGTATCGCAGCCGAGCTATTACTTCAACGCATTTTACATTACAGACCAGAATTAGCCGCTAAAATCGAACTCGCGCGCGATCGCTTCGGTATATTTCCACAAAGGCGATCGTCAGCGAAAAAGTCTAAAACTGCTGCCCCCATTACTTTACCCTCGCTAGATCCTGCGGCGATCGATACCAATCCTTTCGTCCAGAGATTAGTAACGTACCTGCAAGCCGGACAGTACAAATTACTCAAAGCCTACCGCTCGATTGCTGCCCAAGAACGGAAAGAACGCCTCATCAACTCGATTACCGCTGCGATTCGCAAAGGTAGCGCCACTGGACTACCGTTACATCCCCAAGAAATTTTGAAAGTCGCAGTCCGCGAATTGGGAATTGCCCTGGCTGCCTGCCGCTGCTTGATTTATCGCGCCCAAGCTAACGATGATAGGGTGGCGATCGCTCACGAATATTTACAACCTGGCATTTCCTCAGTGGTAGGAAAAGTCATGCCTTTACAAAAAAATCCCTTATTTCAAGAAATGACTTGTCAGCAAGGATCGATCTGTATTGTCGATACTCAAACTGACTCCCGCGTGACTGATTCACCCCTGCTACAACAGCTCGTAAAACAGCTGGATATTCGTTCTTGGTTGTTAATGCCAGTGTTGTACCAAGGTAAGTTATTGGGAATAGTCGAATCTCATTATTGTGGTTTCCAACCACACCAGTGGACGGCAGATGAAACTTCTTTAGTCGAAGCGATCGCCACTCAGGTAGGCGCAGCATTGATTCAAGCCGAAGCTTACGCAAATCTAGAAGACCTCAACCAGCAATTAGAGGCGCTCGATCGCACCCGCAGCAACCTCATCGCGATTACTGGACACGAACTGCGTACCCCCCTCTCGACGATCCAAGTTTGTTTGGAAAGCCTTGCCACCGAGCCAGATATGCCCTTGGAATTGCGGCAAGTCATGCTCAGCACTGCCCTTACCGACTCCGAGCGGATGCGCAAATTAGTCCAAGATTTTCTCACCCTCTCCAACTTAGAAAGCGGACGGGTAGAATGGCATCCTGAAACTTTACCCTTAGATGAGTGCGTCGAGCTTGCCCTCAGCCGCGTCCGCACCCGTTCTAACCCAGACGATTTACCGCAGATCGTCAGCACAATTCCAGTCCAACTTCCTCTAATTAGGGTTGATGGAGACTGGTTGGTAGAGTTAATCGCTAAACTGTTGGATAACGCCTGCAAGTTTACGCCTCCCACAGGACAGATCGCGATCGCCGCACGTACCAACGGTGGCACGACGCTAGAAGTCACCGTTTCCGACACCGGACGCGGTATTGAACCCAATCGGCTCGAAATTGTTTTCGATCGCTTCTACCAAGAAGAAGGCGCGCTCCGTCGCACCGCAGGAGGTACGGGTTTAGGCTTAGCAATTTGTCGTCAAATTGTCAATAGCTGGAACGGGAAAATCTGGGCAGAATCAGCAGGAAAAGACAAAGGGAGTACGTTTCACTTTACAGTTCCGACTGTGGAATAGTTGATGGTAAATCGTAAGTCGTAAGTTGCTCCTCTGCTCCTCTGCCCCCTGCCTCCTGCTCCCTACTCCCTGACAAACTGTTACAGTTCCTTACATACTGGCTAAATAGACGCTATCTCAGTGATAGGATGCCCTAAAAACCTTGAGAGAGAAATCTATGGCAGAAACACTTGAGGGACAAACACCTATATTTGGTGGCGGCACTGGTGGCTTGCTGACCAAAGCAGAAAGAGAAGAAAAATACGTTATCACTTGGACTAGCCCCAAGGAGCAAGTTTTTGAAATGCCAACAGGTGGTTCAGCCATCATGCGGCAGGGCAAAAATAAGCTAGAAATTGCTCGCAAAGAGTATGGTATCGCTTTGGGCGGGCAACAACTGCGGGCGAAATTCAAAATTAACGACTACAAAATCTATCGAGTTTATCCTAATGGGGAAACTCAGATGATTCATCCAGCTGATGGTGTCTTCCCAGAAAAAGTCAACCAAGGTCGTCCAAAAGTACGTTACGTCGATCGCAACATTGGCAGCAACCCCAGCCCAGCCAAGTTGAAGTTCAGCGGCGTACAGCCATACGACGCACCCTAATCGGGGCTAGGGACTGGAGACTAGGGGCTAGGGACATTACGATTTCTAGTTTTTAGTTTCTAGTCTCTGTTTTTTGTTGATAAAAAAGGCAATAATATAAAACTTTCTGAGTGGGGTGGGCATTGCCCACCCTACATTCTTACGACTTACGGCTTACGACTTACGACTTACAATCATGGTCTTTCCCGATTTTGCTCAATTTCAGCAGTTAGCGACACAAGGTAACTTCATTCCGGTTTACCAAGAATGGGTAGCGGATTTAGATACACCTGTATCTGCTTGGTATAAGGTGTGTGCGGGTCAGCCTTATAGCTTTTTGTTGGAATCGGTCGAAGGAGGCGAAAATATTGGGCGCTATAGCTTCTTGGGGTGCGATCCGCTATGGACTTTAGCGGCAAAAGGCGATCGCACGATTCAAACTTATCGCGACGGTACGCAAGTCACGATTGAGGGCGATCCGTTTGCTGCCCTAGCATCGTGTTTAGAACCTTATCATCCGGTGAAGTTACCTCAACTTCCCCCTGGTATTGGCGGTTTGTTTGGGTTCTGGGGATACGAATTGATCCGTTGGATCGAACCCAGGGTTCCAGTTTATCCAGCAACAGAAAGCGACCTGCCGGATGGCTTGTGGATGCAGATAGACCAATTACTCATTTTCGATCAAGTCAAGCGCAAAATCTGGGCGATCGCCTATGCCGACGTGCGCCATGTAGAGACGTTACATGTAACGTCTCTACAGCAAGCATATCAACAAGCAGGCGATCGCGTGCGTCAAATGGTTGAGAAACTCCAACTCCCTCTTTCCCATCGGGATACAGTTTTAGAATGGCAATCGCCAGAAGAAGTAAGAAAGCAAGACGACCCCCGACTCCCGACTCCCGACTCCCGACTCCCCTTAAATTACACGAGTAACATTACCAAGGAACAATTCTGTGCCAACGTCGATAAGGCAAAGGCATACATTAAAGCTGGCGATATTTTTCAAGTCGTCCTCTCCCAACGCCTTACGACAACCTACGAGGGAGATCCGTTTGCTTTATATCGTTCTCTGCGGCTGATTAACCCCTCGCCTTATATGGCTTATTTCCACTTCCAAGACTGGCAAATTATCGGTTCTAGTCCTGAAGTGATGGTGAAAGCAGAACGAGATCCAAACGGGGTAATGGTGGCGACTTTGCGCCCGATTGCCGGGACTCGTCCGAGGGGAAAAACACCCCAGGAAGATGCAGCCTTTGCCGCAGATTTATTGCAAGACCCGAAAGAAATTGCCGAACACGTCATGTTAGTTGACTTAGGGCGTAACGATTTGGGACGGGCGTGTAAAAGCGGTACGGTGAAAGTTGATGAATTAATGGTCATCGAGCGCTATTCCCACGTCATGCACATTGTTAGCAATGTTGTAGGAGAACTCGCGCCAGATAAGAAAGCATGGGATTTGCTCAAAGCTTGTTTTCCGGCTGGTACGGTCAGCGGTGCGCCAAAAATTCGAGCAATGGAAATTATTCACGAACTAGAAACGTGCCGTCGTGGGGTTTATTCTGGGGTCTATGGTTATTACGACTTTGAAGGGCAGTTAAATAGCGCGATCGCCATTCGTACTATGGTTGTGCGTGATGGTGCTGCTAGCGTTCAAGCTGGTGCTGGTCTAGTAGCCGACTCTGACCCAGACAAAGAATATGAAGAAACTCTCAATAAAGCTAGGGGTCTTTTAGTCGCTATTCGTTGCCTGGAAAAAAATTAAATTTGTGGAAATTTGCGTTGCAATTTGTGTTCTAGAGACGCTGCCAAGAGTTTGAGGTTTTGCTAATATTGCTCAGTCCTCTAGCAGTTGAATTTCATGTCAGAGACACCGAGTCCACGCGCGATCGTCGAAAATTTATTTCCCCATCTTCAAGTAGCAACAGCCTACGCGGATCGGATTCAATCTAAGATTGCCGCACTCCCTGCAAAAGGAGAAGGAGATAATTTCTTTGCTGCGGCTTTGACCGATGCAGATCTGGCGATTCAAAATCTAGTGGAAGTGGCACTTTTGGCAAACTTTCCTCACATCCGCTTTTACGGAGAAGAATACGAACAATCGCGCAATACAAAATATTTCCGCGCGATCGATCTGGGTGGCGAGGGTGACTATCTCGTGACGCTAGACCCCATAGACGGGACTCAGTTCTACCTCGACGGACATGCAAATTATCAAATCATTCTCAGCATTCTTAATTGGGATGACTTTGAAGCAGTCATAGCCATCTCTCCCGCCCAAAATACCTACTACTACGCGCTACGTGGCGAAGGCGCTTTCCAAGGAACTTTGACACAGGATTTAGCAGCCTGTAAACCATTACGAGTCGAGCAGCCAAAACCAACTATTCTCTTAGGATGGGGGATGAGTGCGCTTCAATCGCGATTGAAACAACAGGACTACGAAGTCATAGATATAGCCACTGCCTACTCGCGGGAAATTCAAGTTCCTAACCTCAACGGTATTTTAACTGGTGAAATAGCTGGAGCAGCGATCGCCTCTGGTAAATTCATCGATGGTGCTGCACTCGCTTTTCTTGCCAGAGAAGCTGGTTGTATTGTCACCACTCATAGTGGTTCTGTTCCCCCTCCTTTGCACACCTGTAAGGACTACAGCTTACCAGGACTCATAGTGGCTGCATCAGAATCGGTACACCAGCACTTATTAGCAGCGGTGCAAAATTTGGCAGAGTAAGCATTCGATCGCATTCTCCTATCGCGCTTTAAAATATTTTTTGCTCAACTTACTCATGAATCTTTGTAAGTTTAGCTGAGCAATTCTTGTCGGGGTTAAATCTCGAATTGGATGAACGTAAGACGATCGTTTGTCAAAAAAGTTATTAATATCTTGCAAAATGACCTGTAGGCGTTTCAAGATATTCTCAGTCCGATACTCAGCTAAAATAGCCTCAGAGAGACAAGGTAATTGAGGACGTTCTATAACTTGGAGAATCCGCTGCACGTCAAATTCCCGCGCATATCCAGCAATTTTATAGCAGTTAAAACCAGGATCTAAGTAATCGGATAAACCACCATTTACACTGGAAAAAACTTGACAACCACATGCCATCGCTTCTAGAGGTTGTAGTCCAAAACCTTCAGTTACACCCTGTTGCGCCCAATATTCTGCTGAATCATATAGGTACACTTTAGCCCGATTAAATAGTTCTGCTATATCTTCAACATAAGAATTCACGACGACGACGCGACAGCTTTGTTCTAAAGCAGGAATTAATTCTTGGATGAGATATTGAGAGGATTTCCGTGCTTGAACTAAAACGTCTATATCGCGCTGGCGATTATAATTTTGAAACTCATCGCTAATTTGGTTGGGCAAATAATAAATTAGTGAATGTGGCGATCGCTGTCCCCAATACCCCATCGTATGACGGCTGACGGTAATAATTGGAATATTGGCTGAAAGCCTAAATCCATAATTCGTACTATGGGCATGATAGATCGCATGATATTGTTTGAGCTGATTAGCGAGTTTGGCGACATCAAATCCCCAACTCAGTACAAATATGACATCATCTGCATTCAAATTACTTTGCAATAGATCTTGTAAGAACGGCGTATCCTTTTCTCGCTGACGATATGTTACGGCTGCTGCATCACAAATCTGTTTTGCCAGATTTAGAGTTTTTAACTCCGCCCACAGCCCACCACAGGCAAACTTCCCACCCGTTCCCGGTACTAAGAAATACAGTTTTCTCATGCGATCGCCTCATATTCTGCCTGTAAGTTAGCTCATCCAAACCAAATTCAACCTCATTCATGCTCATCTGAGGCAAGCTATGTTTACATTTCTCAACTTAAAAGGGCTTTAAATAGCAGTCAAAAATCTTTTATCCTGAAGTAGTATAAGTGTTTACTTGTAGGTGCAAAATGCGCGAACCTGATAAAAACGAAATCAAAATCGAACCAGGTACTTTACTGTTAATTATCTCTGCTTTGTTGCTGATACCTTTACTGTTGGCTGGATTTCTCTTTCAATAGTACGCGCGATCTCATACTATCCGAGGATACATCAAGACTTTACTAACAAGAACTAAGTTGCGGCTTACTTCCCGCTCCGAGGCAGAGAAATTCCTTTGATTTTTTTATAAACTGATACGGCATAAGAATCAGTCATGCCAGAAATATAATCTGTGACTTTCAAAATTTTCTTGTATAAATCTAAGTTTTCATCATCTGCTTTAAAATTAGGTAGTAATTTTTTAATTAAATAGCTCTTAGAAAATTGCTCTTGACTAATAGCAGTAATAAATTCTTCTAACAATCCTCCTAAAACTTCATAGCCTGCTACTTTAACCTCAATAACTTCACAAGATTCATATACTTTTCTCCGGGTAATATCTACAATTTCTTTAAGACTATTTGCCGAAGGAATGACTGATGTTAAAGGTGCGTCAAATTCTCCTGACAGAATGTCTGACTCGAAATCTAGGAAAACATGCTTGACTTCCAAAATTAATTGATGTATTGCTTTAGAACGTAAATATTTAATATTGTCTAATAGATCGCTGCCTAAATACTCCAGATTATCTTCTTGAAGCAGAGCCATTAATAAGTTTTCCGCTTCTTCATAAGTAATATAACCCATGCGAAAGCCATCTTCTAGATCGACAATATGATAGCAAATATCGTCAGCCGCTTCTATCAAAAATACGAGTGGATGCCTACACCACCAAGCAGAGTTTGCATCGCGACGAATCAAACCAACTTCAGCGGCAATTTGTTCGACTAAATTTTTTTCTGCTTGAAAAAAGCCGTGCTTAGCTGTACTTTTACCTTGATATTGTGGAAAAATATCGCTAGAAATCAAAGATTCTCTAGGATACTTCATGAAAGTTCCTAATGTTGCATAGGTAAGTTGCATACCAATGCGATCGGCTTGTTTCTCTTTTTGAGTTATAATTCTGAATCCTTGGGCATTACCTTCAAAGCAGGTCAGATCGGCTTGTTGTTGTAGATTTAACTGTTGTAATACTGGCTGAGCGCGAACCGATTTAAACCACTCTTGAATCGCATCTTCACCAGTATGTCCAAATGGCGGATTGCCGATATCGTGCGCTAGACAAGCGGCAGCAATAATATCGCCAAAATCAGAGGCAATATAGTCACGCAAACTGTTACTATGTCTTTTAATAATTTCTTCCCCGACAATCGTGCCGAGGGAACGTCCCACACAAGATGCTTCTAAACTATGAATGAGGCGGTTGCGAACGTAATCGTTATTAAATAGAGGAAAGACTTGTGTTTTATCCTTTAATCTTCTAAAAGAAGAAGAGAAAACAATGCGATCGAAGTCTCTTTGAAATGATGTTCGATTTTGTGTTGGAATTTCTGCCTCGCAAGCTTCTAAAAAAGTTTCTCCCAGTCGTTTACGAGATAGTAATTTAGACCATGCCATTAAGGTAGCCATTCTATACCCCTTATCAGTGGATAAATCTACAATAAGTCTTATTCTTCACTTATTGCTTGTACTACCTCAAATAAGGAGCGATCGCGCTAAATTAACCTGAGTCTCCAACGGAGGCGTGCCTGCGGAAAGGACGCGAACAATACAGCTACAACAACTCCAGAACGTGACAGTTATAAGAGTGGCGATCGCACTAGACTAGAGATCCTGCTCGAAATTCTCAACCTTCCATAATGCAGAGATTCACACTGTCTCGGTTAAATCGTTGGGCGATCGCCTGTTTAATTAGTATTTCTACTCTGTTTCTAGTCTGGTTTGTCTCACCAATACCATTGCTGCTAGCAAAACCGCAAGCACAGGTATTCGATCGCGTCTGGCAAACGGTTAGTGAAAACTTTTTCGATCCTAAATTGAATGGAGTGGACTGGAAAGCGATGCGAGAGCAATATAAGTCTCAAGCAGTTCGAGCGAAATCGAAACCAGAATTTGCTACCGTTGTCAATCAAATGCTATCCCAGTTGCGAACTTCTCACACGCGCTATTACACCGCAGATGAACCAGCTTATTATCAAATTTTAGGTATTTTTGCTAAACGTAATCCTGACTTACAGAAACAGTTAAAAAAATTCTTGCCCCAAGGTAAGATTGAATATCCTGGGATTGGTATTTTTACCAAAGAGATTCAAGGCAAAACTTTTATTAGCGGCATTTTAGCAGGAAGTCCGGCGGCGAAAGCCAAATTGAAAGTCGGCGATCGCATTATTAGCGTCAATGGCAAACCTTACCAACCAATCCAATCTTTTACAAATATTGGTAAGCCAGTTGCGATCGCAATTCAGCGGAATGCCAAGACTCAAACTCAGCAAGAAATTGAGGTTACGCCGCAGATATATGATGCTACGACGATGTTTCTCAAGGCACAGCAAGCCAGTACCCAAATTATTCAAAAAGAAGGGAAAAAAATTGGCTACGTACATATTTGGTCGTATGCAGGTGACGAATACCAGCAGCAACTTGAAGAAGATTTAATGTACGGTCGCCTCAAAGATGCAGATGGGTTAGTTTTAGACGTGCGGGATGGATGGGGTGGCGCATCGCCCAATTATCTTAATATATATACTGCCAATGGTCCCAGCGTTACCATGACAGGACGCGATCGCCAACCATCTACAGCAAACTATCAATGGAAAAAACCAGTCGTGATGGTTGTCAATGAAGGTAGTAGAAGCGGTAAAGAAATTCTAGCGTTTGGCTTCCAGCGCTATAAAATTGGCTCTGTAGTCGGTTCCCCTACAGCAGGCGCAGTAGTAGGAGGTCGTCCTTTTATCATGCCAGATGGCAGCGTCCTTTATTTAGCCGTTGCTGACGTGATAATTGACGGTAAATATAGACTAGAAGGCAAGCCCATTAACCCAGATATTCTCGTTCCCTTTACTCTAGAATATGCCCAAGGCGCAGATCCGCAAAAAGAACGAGCGATCGACTTAATTACAAATTCGCCATCTTCCTCATCGCAAAATGACAAATGACGGTTCTGTAACAAAAAATGTTTGGAGCGATCGATCTATTTGGAAGTAAAATAGCGATCGCTTCACTCTGGTTTCCATACAATACGCGATCGCTTTGCCAATAGACCCGCTAACCGTTCCGCCTCAGCTAAGTTATCTTCTCGATATGGTAGCCTGATTATATTCGCATGGTTTGTGGAATCCTGTTCTACATCTAAACCAATTTCTCTCACACGACCAACCTCAAGACTTGCAACCCCGTAACACTTGCGAAACAAGCCAGCACATTGCTCTGGAGAACACACGCTTGCCAAATTAACGGAAAGTCCATACTCATTGGCTCGTAGAAAATAGGCATCTGCCTTCACCCTTCCTGTATCCTCATCAATCCACTGTTTCCGCAGTATCGCCCGATAAACAATGGCATCCTCTAATAACGGCTCAAACTGGTTCACGCTTGATTCAGCCATTCCAACCACTGCACCAAGATGGATGCTGTTACATTGTGTTCTACAGCGTAAGTGTCTCCTAATTCATGGTAAAGATACGCTTGTTGCTCCGCATCAGCAGGGCAAACTAGTCTGACTTCGCATTCAGGTTCTAACTTGCTCCATGTCAGTCTAATCCCACCTTTCTCATCTGTAGACGCTGATGCTTTTGGAAAGCGATCGCCCATTGCTTCGTAAGCTTCCACAACAAATCGCATGGCTAGCTTAAACGCCGATTGACTCGGTTGCAAAATACCATACTCATCTGTCTCATCCTCTTCTAAAAGATCGATGAGTCGTTTTAGTGTCACAGCAATGTTACTGCTAGATGGTTTTGCAGACTGAGCAATGGTCATGAAACTTTAGTTAAAATTCTATTATTACATCGCTCTCACTGGTCAATCGTGAGCGTTGTGAAGAACGGCTTCAAGTGCAGCGAAATCCTCCTTCTCAGCAAACCCGAACTGGACGAGTGCGCGGATTGTCTTGGCTTGCTGTTCCAATGCGGCTTTATGTGAATCGCTGTGTCCGAGAACCCAAACTACCACCAAGTTGTTTCCGACTTTCAAGGCGCTAATGCACAAACCATACCTGGGTTTCCCAGCACTGGAGTTGCATACCAGTGTGGGTGTTTTTATCGTTAGAGGCATTCTCTTGACAATATCGCCCAAGTTTTCCTTGTACCCTTGAATTCTGTCCTGCAACAGCTCTAAGTATTCCTCTTCAACAAGGATAAAATTACGCAGATTGCGTGCAAACACCCCTCCAGCTCCCTTGTCGCAAGCAATTTGCGCCCATTTTTGCGAGAGCTTTGGACATAGCTCCGGTATTGGTATGTATAAGTTCTCGCGAGTGTCCATATAGTAGTTGTAGCTCTCCAGTGTTATCCCAAGTGCTTTGACGGGAACGATCTTGCGTGGCTCCGTAGCTTGCTTTGCAATTTCATCAAAAGGGATCGAACAGAAGCGGGTTGCTGGGGTACATAGAACCATTGCATTTGAAGCTCCGCCCCTAGATACAGCTACCAGGGGCAGATGTAAATGCTGCCCAGCAATTGAGAATATAGCTGTCTTCGATAATTTATTTAGTGGCGGGGGTGTAGAGGATGAGTTAGACGAGGAACAAGCTGCTAATAGCAGTATTATTGCCAATATGATGATGCGCTCAAAAGACTGAGGCATATGGTGAAGCCAGTTGGAGGGTGTCCCGTTCTACAGTTGCACAGATACGCTGTAGAAGTCTTTAAGGATCGGTGGATCGTTGAAAGCCTACAGCATTTCATCTGGAGAAAGTATAGTCTGGTTTGCCCTTGCCGCGATCGCCCTGTCGTTGTCTATTCGCCTCGGCTGGGTGAAAGCTTTTAGTTCAAACTAAACTCCTCAAATTGAGCTGGAGTATAAAGCATTTCCCGATCCACGGCAGAGAGAATTTGATTATTCGCTTTTTCCGAATTCAAACAACGACAAATCAGTTGAGCCACATCAGCGCGATGAATCGTTCCCGCAATACGCGGATCTGCCGTGAGCAAACCGTTACCCGTCGCTGGTTCCGATTTCAACCCCCCAGGACGAATGACTGTATAAGTCAAACCACTTGCCACAAGATAATTTTCTGCTTGTTCCTTCTCGATTAAAACATCTTTCAAAGTCGCTAAAGCCTGCGGAGGTATAGCTACTACACTATTGCCGCTCCCGATAGAAGATACCAAAATAAACTTTTGTACGCCTGCTTTCACCGCTCCATTAATGAGATTTTTATTGCCTAAATAGTCGGCTCTGACTCCATCTTTTGGTAGACCGCCAATCGTACTAATAACTGTAGAGATGGAATCTCCCAGCATTGCCCGTTCTACGTCTTCAACATTCAACGCATCGCCAAAAACCACCGTAATTCCCATCGCTTCTAATTCCGCTTGCGCCGCCGCTGTCCGCAACAATGCTTTTACCTGCAAACCCTGTTGTACCAGGCATTTAGCAATTTCCTGCCCCACACCGCGACTCGCACCAGCCAGAAAAATGTAAGAACTATCCGTCATGTTTCTAATTTCAATCTAGTATGCAAGCTACACAAATCATTGTGGATGATAAGTTACACCTTTTGACGTATGATGTCTCAAATCTCTCCCGGCAAAATCTTTGACTTATATGAGTCAGATCGGTTGCCCAGTTGCAACACAGTCGGAGTTCTAGAACTGGCTAGTAATAGCGATGTAGAAATTGATTGAATCGTCTACTGTGGTAGTTAGGTAAAGACATTATAGTGAGTTGCACAATTTTGACTTTTGACTTTTAACCTTTGACTTGCTAAGCAGTAGGGGAATGTATGCAGGGGGTTTACAAGCATTGCCATCTCGTTCTAGCTTTCTGCGTCACTTCTTCCAACTGGCGATCGTTAACATTCTCTCTAACCTCATGGTTCCCTTAGCTGGGTTAGTGGATGTCGCCTTTTTGGGACATTTGCCGGAAATTCGTTACCTAGCAGGAGTCGCTTTAGCAACTGTCCTATTTAATTACATCTACTGGACATTTGGCTTTTTACGGATGGGAACAACGGGGATGACTGCTCAAGCGATCGGGCGGGAAGATCGAGAAGGAGTCATACTTATAGGCTTACGTAACGGCTTAATAGCACTCTCGTTGGGATTATTGATTTTAGTTTTGCAACAGCCTTTGAGAATGCTAGGCTTTACCCTTTTGAGTGCGACACCAGAAGTCAAAGCATCCGGTCAAGCATATTACGATGCTCTCATTTGGGGCGCACCAGCAACCTTGCTCAACTTTGTACTCGTTGGCTGGTTCTTGGGGCGATCGCAAAGTGGCAAGGTATTTTTGCTCTCGGCTGTCGGTAATCTATCTAATGTGGTGCTAAATTACGTGTTTATCGTGCGCTGGGGATGGCAAAGTACGGGAGCAGGACTAGGAACGGCGATCGCTCAGTACCTCATGTTATTGGTAGGGCTGATTTTAATCAATCGAGAAATCTCACTTGTAAAAATACATCAGCATCCAGCAAAAGCATCATTCATCAGCCAAATTCTCAATCTCAGCGATTTACGGGCAGCATTCGCGCTGAATGGCGAAATTCTAGTCCGCACCTTTGCTTTAGTTTCCACATTTGCCGTATTTACCAATCTTAGTTCGACCTTGGGAACGGAGATTTTATCTACCAACACAGTACTGTTACAAGTGGTGACGCTGACAGCATACTTTATTGATGGACTTGCCTTCGCCACTGAAACCCTAGCCGGAGTTTTTCTAGGTAGAGGCGCGATCGCCCAATTAACCCAACTCATATGGGTATCTGGAACAGCAAGTTTGAGCGTAGGAATACTGTTTGCGATCGCCTTCATTCTCATTCCTATGCCCTTATTCGGGTTACTGACTAACCATAGTGCAATTTTGGGACGAATTAGCAGTTATGTAGGCTGGTTGCTACCAGTTTTGGGATTTGGGGCGATCGCCTATATGCTGGATGGTTACTTTCTCGGCTTAACCGCAGGTCGGATTTTGAGAATTTCGGTGCTTGCAGCTGCTTTGCTGGGATTTGCACCAATGGCTATCGCTGCGTGGTATTTCCGTAACAGCCATCTACTCTGGTTGTCTCTAGCTTTGTTTATGGTTGTCAGAGCTTTGAGTTTGGCAATATTTGTGCCGAGAACCCTCAAGACTAATTCTATCGATCGTTGCCAGAGATCCGATCCCCCCTAGCCCCCCTTAAAAAGGGGGGAACAAAGTCTCTTTTTACGGCGTTGTTTTTCTAACTCCTCGCCTGCTTCTTGCCATCAAACAGAGAGAACAAAGCCCCCTTTTTAAGGGGGTTGGGGGATCTTCAAAATCTTTGCATCACAACAGAGATGTATTGACGCAATCCCTGCATCCAAAAATACTCGTCTCAAGCTGCTGGAACTTTACCTGATATCGCTTCCACAAATGCAGCGTGTGAAATTCTCGCGCCTGTTTGCAAATATTCCATTGCTGTTAGCGCTGCCCAATGTGCGTCCCAATCGGAACCAGCACAGCAATCCTCAATAACGTGGAAGTGATAATCGTGCTGGTGAGCATCCGCTGCCGTGTAATGCACGCAAACGTTCGTCATCATACCAATGAAGACTAAAGTATCTACCTTCAACCCTCGCAGCAGAATCTCTAGATCCGTGCCAAAAAAACAACTGTAGCGACGTTTGCTAATTGTAAATTCTCCGTCAATTGGAGCTAATTCACAATAATAATCAGTACTAGCCCAAGTTTCCAAACAGTGAATCGGTTCTGCACCATCTAACTCCCGTCCAAAATCCACCATTTCTTTACGGTGGACTTCTTTACAGTGAATAATTGGTAATTTTGCTTGACGCGCTGCTGCTAAAACTCGCTTTGCCTTGGGCAACAATTCAGCAATACCAACATAGGAAAGCGTGCAATCTCCTGTAAACGCCCCAGTTTGCAGATCGATACAAATTAAGGCAGTTTTGTTTGGCTCTAAGTTCAAGTTCATTATTAATAGTTGATAGTTATCGCTAACTTACGACTTACGACTTATGACTTACGACTTCTACCGTGTTTGATCTGCCCAAGGAGTAAGCCGTAGGGAGAGCCACTTCAAACCATAGTCAATTAGCAGACCGATCGCGCCAATTAAAGCAATACAAAATAAAACTTTTTCTGTTTGCAGAAATCGTTGAGCTTGAATAATTTTGAAACCTAAACCGCTTTGAGCTGCTACCAGTTCGGCAATGACTAAAAAGTTCCAAGCTCCAGAAATATTAACTCGTAGAGTATCTAGAACGCTAGGAAATGTTGCTGGCACAATCACTTTGAACAAGACATCGCGACGATTTGCCCCTAAAGTATAGGCAACATTAATCATCTCGTTGGGAATGAATTTGACCGCATCTGCTACCATGATGGCGTTGTACAGTACGACACCCAAGAAGACAATTAGTATCTTGGCTTCTTCACCTAAACCAACCCAAATCACAATTAGCGGTACAAATGCGGTGACAGGCATATATCTCACCGTACCGACAATGGGAGCGAATAGGCTTTCCATGCTGTAGAAAGTTCCCATTGCAATTCCCATTGGTACTCCAATAATTGCGGCAAACAGAAAACCGCCGAGAACCCGACCGCAGCTCACGAGGACATCCATAATAAGATTATCCTGAGTCAACATATCTATGCCAGCTTGGAGAACCGCCGTTGGTGTGGGGAGAAACATTGGCGGAACCCAACCCGCGTAACTCGCGATCGCCCATAATATTAACGGTACTGCGAGAGATGTTGCGGCGATCGCCATTGCCAGCCAACGGGGAAAACCTTGGCGGATGCTCCAAAACACGGAAGGTTCGAGATAGCGGTTTTGACGAGGCGAAGCTAGATCTGAATTACTGAAACTAGATTGAGCCACTAGTGGGTCATTTGGTATGAGTGTTGCCATAAAAAGGATGGTCAATTAAAGTGAAGATACATAGTTTTTCAGGTTGTGATGACACGGCAAAAAAAAGCACCTTTGCGACCGTTAAGTGATGAAGAACAAACCGACTTGAAAAAACTGAGCCGTTCTCAATCCCAATCATCTGCTAGTGTCATGCGGGCCAAAGCGATTCTAGCCGTGGCTCTTGGGGCTGATTACACGAGTGCAGCGCAGTTAGTAGGATTACGCTGTGGTGATACGGTCAGCAAGTGGGTCAGTCGCTTCAATGTTGAAGGCTTAGCTGCCTTACAGCCTCGACATGGCGGTGGGGCAGTAGTGCAATACAGCGAACCAGAAAAACAACGCATCCTGTCCGAATTTCAGCGTCAACCAGAGCGGCAGAAAGAGGGCACGGCAACCTGGTCAGTAGCTACACTTCAACGGGCTTTGCGTCAGGCTCCTGATGGCTTAACCCAAATCAGTACTTATACAATTTGGCAGGTACTCAAAGAGGCGGGCTATAGCTGGCAAAAGAGCCGCAGTTGGTTAAAAACTGGACAGGTGAAGCGCATACGCAAAGGCAAGCTAGTAGTAGTAACTGACCCAGATACCGTGGCAAAAAAAAACTGATAGAACGCGCTTACACTCAGGGACAGAAGCTAGGCTTGAGTGTGTGGTGCGAAGACGAGGCGGGACCATTTGGCACTGCTCCTTACCCTGGTAGCAATTGGCAGCCAGTAGGTAAACCGACACGGCAAGAACATGAATATATCCGTAATGGCACAGCCAAGCTGTTAACGCTATTCCATCCCGCTACTGGGCAAGTACGAGTTAAGGGTGTTACCAGTTGTACCAATGCTGTGTTGCACGAATGGCTCAAGCAAGAATTAGCTAGTGTTGTACAATCACTGCCAACTCCAGCTCGATTACTCAAGCCTGAAGAAAATCAACGGTTATGGAAAAGTTGGCAGCAGGGGTTGAAAGTACGCTTTACACTCCCACACGACTTACCGCCACTGCGAATGTTGCTAGTGATGGATAACTTGGTCGGACATAAAACTCCCCAGTTGGTATTGTGGCTGTGTGCTCATGGCATCATGCCGCTCTACACACCTCTTGGCGGTAGCTGGCTGAATATGGCTGAGTCGATTCAACGAATTCTCAAACGCCGAGCTCTAGAGGGGCATCATCCGCAAACAGCCTATCAAATTATTGAGTGGTTGGAAGCAACTGCTTTTGGATGGAACCAACAACCAACGCCGTTTGTCTGGGCAGGATTACGAGCGCAACGTCGAGACAGAGCGCGTCAAAGATTTCACTCTCTTGGTGGTTCTGGTGCCTGTACGCATCGTCCTCTTCGGCGGACAACTATTGCCAAAAATAATGGCAACACTCATACCAAATGACCCACTAGTGGTATTACCTCCATCTATTAGCAAATACTTTACAAACATTTGGCAACTGGAGCAGCAGAGGATGTGAGTTAATCACTGTGAAGAATTCCGTTATTTTGCTGAATTGTCTACCAGTTGTCTCAGTCTTCTGCTACTAAAAAGCATAGTGTAGAGAAAAGCAAGATTTGGGCAGCTTATTTTAATACTATTACAGTTGCTCAATTTATATCTTTGTATTTATTTATACTCAAATCTAGTATCGCAATTGAAAGAATTTTGTGTAAACTAGTTTACCTCCATTCAGGTAATACTTTGTACCCTCTTGACAACAATTTGCGCGGCGATCGCTCCTTTGTTTTTTCTCTTGCAACTGCGATCGTACTGATAAAAATAGTTGATTGGCGATCGCGCTTTAAAGCTATATTGAGAAGTCGGAAGTCGTAAGTTGTCAGTTAGAAACCTCTTGCCTTTGACAAATAACCATTAACTCTCAAAAATCTGTATCTCAATTAACAATTTTAGTAGATAGCTTGAGATTAACTGAATTAGAGCAGCTTGACAAAAGTATAGATCGCAGTAATTGTAGATTAGGAATGCGTAGCTTATGCTTGATACCCGCTTCAACGGTCAATTGCGGGAACAATCAACCCAATCGGGACGAGCCGATCTAAACCAACCTAAATTGGAAGTCCGAGAAATCTGCAAATCCTATTCCAATCGTGGCAAGGAATTGGTAGTACTAGAAAAGATTAACTTCCAACTTGACCCTAGAGAATTTGTTTGTTTGGTTGGTGTATCTGGGTGTGGTAAATCTACTCTACTTAATATTGTCGCTGGACTCACAACTCCTTCCGCAGGTCAAGTATTAGTTGACGGTCAGGCTGTGACTGGTCGTCCTGGGAGCGATCGCGGTATGGTGTTTCAAGGCTACACGCTTTATCCTTGGCTGACAGTCTCGCAGAATATTGCATTTGGTTTGCAGTTGCGTAAAATGTCTAAAGCGGAGCAGCGAGAGCGGGTAACATACTACTTGAACGTAGTTGGTTTAACTCCGTTTGCTAAAGCTTACCCAAAACAATTATCAGGTGGAATGAAACAACGAGTTGCGATCGCTCGTGCTTTAGCCAACGAACCAGAAGTGCTGCTGATGGACGAACCCTTTGGCGCTTTAGACGCTCAAACCAAAGAACAAATGCAGCAATTTTTGTTAGAACTTTGGGAGCAAACTCATACGACTGTCTTAATGATTACCCATGATGTTGAAGAAGCAATCTTCCTTTCTCAACGCATTTATGTCATGAGCAGTCATCCCGGTCGGTTGCAACTAGAAATACCTGTCAATTTGCCAGCCAATCGTCATTTAGAAATTAAACTCTCATCAGAATTTGTCGAGATCAAACGTCAAATTCTGCACGCTTTGCGCGGTGAGTACGGGAGTCGGTAGGGGCGGATTTCCAAACCCGCCTGTACGGGAGTCGGAAAGAAAGATTTATTCGTGCAACTTTCAGAAATTAGAGTATAAGTGATGGTTAAATTTCCTGCAAGACGTTTGATTGTGCTGGCTTTGGTATCTTTGTTATGGGCTGTTGCTTGTTCTCCTCAAAATTCAACAACTTCATCTTCTTCTCCTTCATCTCCTGCGCCTCAACCTCAAGTATTAATTTCTGGTATTAATCCTTGGCCCGGATACTCAGGTCACTATGTCGCACTGCAAAAAGACTTTTTTAGTCAAGAAGGCATCAAGGTGCAAGAAACTTTCTTTCAGAGTGCAACAGAAGGTATTACTGCATTTCTAGCTGGAAAAGTTGACGTAGGCTGGGTAACATCAGGAGATGCAGTACAAATGATTAGCAAAGATCCGTCAATTCGGATGTTCTATGTTGTCGATTATTCAAATGGATCGGATGGTATTTTAGGTCATAATATCAACAGTCCCAAAGACATGAAAGGGAAAACCGTTGCTAGAGAAAATATACTGTTTGAGAAGGTTTTATTACGTAGCTACCTAGAAAAAGGTGGATTGACCGAACAAGATATAACTACAAAAGATTTAACTGCCGCTGATGCAGCAGCGGCATTTACTGCCAAACGTGTCGATGCTGCCGTATCCTACGAACCCTGGTTATCTAAAGCAGCCAAGGAAAGTGGAGGAAATTATTTTTACTACCAAAGGTACGAATTTAATTGCTGATGTATTAGTCGTAAGACAAAAACTGATTGAAAGCCGCAGGGCAGATCTTCAGGCTTACTTGCGGGCAATTGATAAGGGTGTTAAGTTAGTCAATTCTGGCGATGAAGAAGCAATCAAAATTGCAGCTCAAAAGTTAGGAGTCACGCCAGAGGAAGCAAAAGAACAAATTGCGGGAGTCAAGATTTTTGATTTGGACAGTAACAAGTCAATTGCCTTTAACTTAAATCATCCCAATAATGCAATGAAAAATTTCGAGCTGACGGCAAGAGCTGCTTATGACTTTAAAATAGTTCCTAAACCGCTTGAGCTGAAATCTTTGTACGATGATTCTATAGTCAAGTCTACCTAAAGGTTGTAATTGTGACGGACTCCAAAGCTGTTTGTCAAACCTGGTTCTCCACACAAAAAATTAGTGACAACCTCTACCTAATTAGCGAACCGCATTACTATTGGTGGAATCGGGCAAATCTCTGGTTAATTAAAGGTCGCGATCGCGATTTATTAATCGATACTGGATTAGGGGTGGCAAGTCTGCGGCAATACATTGCTAGTTTAATCGATAAACCATTGCTGGCGATCGCCTCTCACATTCACTTCGATCATGCGGGTGGGATGCACGAATTCGACCACCGCGCCATTCATGCGGCGGAAGCCGAAGCACTGCAAAAAGGAGATGATTATGAGGCGTTGTGTACGCCAGCACAAAGCTGGGTATTAGAAGAACATTTCGACTTGCTACCTTACCCTGGATTTACAGTCGAAACATATACCTTAAATGCAGCAGAACCTACACAAATTTTACAAGAAGGAGACGTATTAGATTTAGGCGATCGCGCCTTCGAGGTGTTGCATTTGCCTGGACATTCTCCCGGCTGTATTGCTTTATATGAACCCAAATCTCAAGATTTGTTCTCTGGAGATGTGATTTATGATGGCGAGTTGTTATACCTCCTCCATTGCAGCGATATCCCTACTTATATCGCTACCTACGAACGGCTAGAAAAACTCCCAATAGAGACAGTTTATCCCGGTCACTACACGATTTTTGGGAAAGAAAGATATCGGCAAATTATCGCCGAGTATTTAGCAGCAAGGCGCAAACCAGGGTGTCCTTCGGAAATTCAAGTGTAGGGCATTGCCCCCCGAGGATCGGAGGGTTGTTAGGGGGATCGAGTCCTTATCGGCGCTACACTTCGCGAACGCTTAGCGCGCCATCACTATCACTAGCAGCAAGCTTCAACCAGTCTATCGGCTCCCGCGAAAATAGAAAAGAGACTCCAATTGCCCCGACAAAGTTGTCTAGATTCAACCCCTTCTCGGTATCCACAACCGTTCCTTGACCGTGGAATAAGCGATGAATCCGAAAGCGATGGTAGTTAGCGATGAGTTGAGGTAGCGTCACGTACTGACGATAATTGCGGGGGTATAATTCGGCATCTAATTTAGGCAAAAGATACCAAGGACAACGGATAACTCGATGATGGGCGTTGTGATAGCCAAAGTTTAGCAGCAATACATTCAGCCAAGACCACCGCAAAGAAATGAGGTTAGAGAAAGTATTTGCTTCCTCATGTTCCAAGCTGTATTGCGGTAAGGATTGACCTAGCTGAAACACAGTGTACGTGTGTTGAAAGCAATCAATAAATCTCAGGATATTGATAAAGCAGATATAGGCGAAAAAGTAAAGAACAATGGCACGGGGAGAATAGATTGCTAAGGCTGTAAATAGACTACCTCGCAGTAATAACAGCAAACCGTTACGCACTCGTTCATCTCGGCGCTGTTGTCCTAAAAATGGAGATAGGGCATTGAACCACCGCAACAAAAAGTTAACGGCAGGAAAATAAAGCCATTCCAACGCCACAATTAGGCGTACTATCGGCTTTGGCGCAGTTTGCAGGAAATCTGGTAGGGAAAAGGCAGAGAAGTCAGCCCTATTTTTATGATGGGCTAAATGGTTGCTAGCAACATCGCGATAACGACTGTAGCAAGAACCTGTCAGAAACAGCATTACCTGCGCAAATGCGACATTCCAGCGCGGATTACGAAAAATGTTGCCATGAATGAATTCGTGGACGAAGTATGCTGCCCAAATTAGCGTATGGGTTAATAACACCGTACCCAAGAGGTTTAACCACCACAAATGTTGCACAAGGCAGAAAATCGCAAAGCTGTATCCTACCAAGACGTAGGTTAACGCCGCACCGTTGATCCAGTAGTTGCGATCGTTGATATAGAAACTTGCATCTGGGGTAGCTGCCGTAGTCATATCACTAAATGGATTTCCGAATCTAGCCTCGGATTCAGCATACGGGTGTCCATGCATGAAATATGTTTTGAAAAATACAGTTAGTTGGAGAAAGAGAACAGTAGGAAACGATCGCTATCGAGTTAGCGTTCCTTTGGCTCCAAACTCATCCAAGTTGTGTAAATGCTTGCTAACTGCCTCCACAAAACGCGACGATCGCGACAAGTCGCCAAAAATCTCAGATAGACTCAGCAATGGTATAGGATCGGAACCCCCAGAACGGGCGCGCTGTATCAAAATATCTGCCATTGGGTCATCAATCTCAATTGGATTACCGCGATCGTCCTGTCCCTTGAGGTAACGGAACCAAGCAGCAATTGTCAAACTCAGATAATTGATCGCCCCATCCTGTCTAAGTGCGTCACGCAACGAACCCAGAATGAATTTTGGCATCTTAGCAGCACTATTGAGGCATAGGCGCGGCAATCGATCTTGAATCTTGGGATTGGCAAATCGTTGAATTAACGTCTGTTTATAATCGTCTAAATCGATGCCAGGTACGGGTTGAAGTGTGGGTGTAACTTCTGCCATCAAGCGATCGACGGCTTGCCGGATTGCCGGATCTGCCATTACCTCATGTACGTAGGTATAGCCTGCTAGAGTGCCGAGATAGCCAATGAGTAGGTGACTGGCGTTGAGTAACCGAATCTTCATCATCTCGTAAGGATGAACGTCATCGGTCATTTGTACGCCCACAGATTCTAGATCGGGTCTACCCGCACAAAAGTTATCCTCAACGACCCACTGAAGAAATGGTTCTGCTACCACTGGAAAGGCATCATCAATCTGAAATTGCTCCGCCACCATTTTGATATCGGCTGCTGTTGTCGCCGGAGTAATCCGATCGACCATGCAGTTAGGAAATGTAACGCGATCGCTCATCCAATTTCCCAACTCCGGATCTTGCAGCTTTGCAAAGGCAGTTAACATTTTACGGGCGATGTTACCGTTGCCTTGTAGGTTGTCGCAGGATAATACCGTAAATGGTTGTAATCCTTGTTGGCGGCGCTTATCCAGTGCTGCTGTCAAAAAGCCGTAGACTCCGATTGGCTCATGCGGATGTTGCAAATCGTGCTGAATTGTCGGATGATTGGCATCAAATTCGCCGCTACCTTCAATGTAGTAGTAGCCTGCCTCCGTAATCGTCAGCGTCACAATTCGACAGTGAGGATCTGCCAGTGCGTCAATAACGCGGGCGCGATTATCTGGGGCAAAGAGATAGCGTGTAATCGAGCCAATAACACGCGCCCAATCGCCTTCGGTCGAGCGTTCCACCAAAGTATACAAACAATCTTGGGAATGCAGAGCATCACGCATCCGGCGATCGAATTCCAGCAGTCCTACTCCGCAGATCCCCCATTCGCGATCGCAAGATTGCTGTAAATAGTTGTCAAGATACAACGCCTGATGCGCGCGATGGAATCCACCCACACCAATATGGACAATGCCATTAATTATTTGGTGGCGATCGTAATTGGGAACGCGGATGTTGTTTGGTAAACGAGATAAGGAAGCTTCATTCAGCTTAATTGTTGAGCCTGTGCTGATATTGCTGTTCATGGAATTCATTAGAAGTTAGATGGTGGCGACGGACTTTAGGAATGGCTTCACCTTGCTGGTTAAATAAATGGCAGAGATCGCCGTTAATCTGGAGCGGTGCGAGATCGTGCATCCGGCTGGGATTATCTCCGTCTGTTTGGACGATTAACGTGTCGCCACCCGCAATCTTGACGTACAGAAAAGTTTCTCCACCCAATCGTTCTACAACAAGCACTTCACCGTTGAGCGTAGCGTTATGACGATTGAGCCGCAAATGTTCGGGACGAATCCCTAACGTGGCGCGATCGCCCACCGACAATCCAGGCTGGACGGGAATTGTGACTGTTGCGTCACCAGGCAGTGTAACTGTTGTCCCAGAATTATTTACAGATGTCACCGTCACTGAAAGAAAATTCATTTTAGGCGAACCGATGAATCCAGCCACGAATAAATTACGGGGATGGTGGTACAGTTCCAACGGCGATCCGACTTGCTCGACAACGCCACTCTGCAACACTACAATCTTGTCAGCTAGCGTCATCGCCTCCACTTGATCGTGCGTCACGTAAATCATCGTGGCTTGCAAAGTATCATGTAGGCTAGCAAGTTCGATCCGCATCTGTACGCGCAAGGCTGCATCCAAGTTTGATAACGGCTCGTCGAACAAAAAGACTTTAGGTTTGCGTACCAAAGCCCGACCGATCGCTACCCGTTGGCGTTGTCCTCCCGATAGTTCTCTGGGTTTCCTATTTAATAGCGGTTCTAATTGCAGGATACGGGCAACTTCTTTCGCTCTTTCAAGACGCTGAGCCTTAGAAACACCCGCTAGGCGCAGACTAAACGCCATATTCTCTGCTACCGTCATGTGGGGATACAAGGCATAGGTTTGAAACACCATTGCCAACCCGCGTTTATCCGGTGGCACGTCATTCACTCTTACGCCATCAATGAGTAAATCGCCAGAGGTAATTTCCTCAAGTCCCGCGATCGCCCGTAACAAAGTTGATTTGCCACAGCCGGAGGGACCGACAAAGACAACAAATTCGCGATCGCCGATATCAAGATCGATGCCTTTGATAACCTCAGTATCGGCATAACGTTTATGAATGTTTCTTAAAGTGAGTGTTGACATAATTTTGGTAATTGGTAATTGGTAATTGGTAATTGATAGTTGGTAGTTGCCTGGTGCGTGGTGCGTGAAACACTCGTGACTTGTGACGTATGGTACGGGCGGGTTTAACCGCACAATTGTTTGTTGTTTCATAGATCTCTGAAAAAAACCCGCCCCTACAACTCCCGACTTTTATTTCACTGCTCCAAACGTCAAACCGCGTACCAGTTGCCGTTGACTCAGCCAGCCGAAGATCAGGATGGGGGCGATCGCCAGTGTTGATGCGGCGGAGAGTTTTGCCCAGAATAGCCCTTGGGGGCTGGAAAATGAGGCAATAAATGCTGTGAGTGGGGCTGCATCTGCTGTCGTCAGGTTTAAGCTCCAGAAGGCTTCGTTCCATGACAAAATAATTGAAAGCAGCGCGGTGGAGGCAATTCCAGGTAATGCTAGGGGTAGCAAGACATGGAGCAGTTCTTGGCGCGTGTTTGCCCCATCCATGCGATCGGCTTCGAGAATATCTTTGGGAACTTCTTTGAAGAAGCTGTAGATCATCCAGACAACGATCGGTAGGTTAATCAGGGTATAAATGATAATTAAACCGATGCGGGTATCTAGCAATCCCAAGTTGCGACACAGAATGTAGATCGGGACTAATACGCCAACGGGTGGCAGCATTTTAGTAGACAGCATCCACAGCAAGGTTCCTTTGGTGCGCTTGGTAGGAAAGAATGCCATTGCATAGGCAGCAGGTACGGCAAGCAGCAGCGCGAGTATTGTCGATCCGAGGGAAACTACTAGGCTATTAAACGCATAATTGAAATAATCTGCCCGATCTTGGATGGCAACATAGTTTTCTAATGTGGGCTGGAAAAACAATTGCGGCGGAGTAGAGACAGCTGCCACTTCGGTTTTGAAACTGGTAATAAACATCCAGAAGATCGGGAAAAACAAGATGGCAGCGGCTAGCCATCCTAGCAATGTCCACAGCCAGAGGCGAGAATTTTTACGTGCCATTTTAGGTATCCAAATTACGAGCAACACTACGCATCAAAAAGATCGCGACGATGTTGGCAAGGATGACGGCAATTAATCCACCTGCGGAAGCACCGCCGACATCAAATTCCAGCAACGCTTTCAGGAAAATATAATAGGCAAGGTTAGTAGTTGCCAGTCCAGGTCCACCACCAGTAGTCACGAAGATTTCGGCAAAGATGGTCAGGAAGAAAATTGTTTCGATCGCAGCGACTACGGCAATAGCACGGCTCAAGTGCGGTAGCATGACGAAACGAAATAAGGCGATCGCATTTGCCCCATCCATCCGCGCCGCCTCTAGCTGTTCGCGGTCTAAAGACTGAATGGCAGTTAATAAAATCAGCAGTGCAAAGGGCAGCCATTCCCAGGAAACAATGATGATAATTGCCAGTAGGGGAAAATCTGCAAACCAATCGATCGCCCCTAAGCCCAATCCTCTTGTGATTTGAGCAAACAGTCCGTTGACTGGATGCATCAACATATTTTTCCAGATCAAGGCGCTGACTGTAGGCATGACGAAGAATGGCGAGATCGCCAGTACCCGCGCAATCCCGCGACCCGGAAAGTCTTGGTCAAATAAGACTGCCAGCAACGTGCCTAGCGCGATCGTAATTGCTAACACGGAGGCAACCAAAATCAGAGTGGTGGCGATCGCCGTCCATAATGCCGGATCGGTGAGAATAAATGTGAAATTCTCAATTCCGATGAATCGGGGGGCATCTGGATTCAGCAGGTTGTATCGCTGAAAGGAAAACCATAAGGTCATCGCCAGAGGCACAATCATCCATAGCAACAGGACAATGACCGAAGGCGCAACTAAAGGTAAGGTCGATGTCTGTCGCTTGGAACGTTTGGCGGGTGGTGGCGTTGCCTGTTGAGGCTTTACAGCTAATGAGGAAGACATAAGAAAGTCAAAAGTCAAAAGTCAGAAGTCAAAAATTGTCGGGGCGGGTTCACCCGAAATACTGGTCAGAATCAAAGATGTTTGGTAAACCCGCCCGTACAGGAGCCAAAAGTCAAAAGTCAAAAGTCAGAAGTCAAAAGTTGGGTAAGAAAGTAGGGGAGCTTCAGGTGCAGAGAAGAAATCCAAAATTCCCCCCACACCCCACACCCCACCCCCCCACACCCCATTCTTCACTGGTCAATGTATCCGGTGTGTTTCATGAACCGTTCGGTTGCACTTTGCGATTGTTGCAATGCTCGATCTACCGAAATGTTGTTGGTCAGTGCGGCGGCAATGGTTTGCCCAACTGAAGCGCCGATCGCCTGAAATTCTGGAATATCTACGTATTGAACTCCCTTATAAGGAGTTGGTTCGGCGGCGGGATGGGTAATATCGGCAGATTGGATCGAGTTCAAGACGATCTGAGCAAATGGTGCGGCTTTTTGATAGTTGGGGTTGTTGTAGGTGGAAGTCCTCGTCCCTGGTGGAACGGCAACCCAGCCATTTTTGTTCGCAACCAATTGGATGTATTCCTTGGATGTTGCCCAGGCGATGAACTTTTGCGCCTCTGCGGGAGATTTTGAGGTTTGAGGAATCGCTAGCGCCCACGCCCATAGCCAGTTCGATCCGTTAGGATATTCTTCGATTGGCGCACGGGCAAAGCCAACGCGATCGGCGATTTGGGATTCTTTCGGATTGGATAACAGCCCCGCTGCAACGGTTGCATCTACCCACATGCCGCATTTACCTGTCGAGAATAAAGCCAGATTCTCGTTGAATCCGTTGGAACTGGCTCCTGGGGGTCCATATTTTTGTAGCAGCTCGACATAAAATCCTACTGCCTCTTTCCAGGCTGGAGTATCGATCTGAGGTTGCCACTTCATGTCGAACCATCTTCCGCCGGAGGTGTTGACCAAGGTAGACAGAAATGCCATGTTTTCGCCCCAGCCAGGTTTTCCTCGTAGGCAAACGCCATAGACTCCGTTTGCCGGATCGTGGACTTTACTCGCCCACTGTGCGATTTGAGCGTAGGTTGGCTGTTCGGGAACGTTAATTCCTGCTTTGGCAAACAAATCTTTGCGGTAGTACAGCATTGAACTTTCTCCATAGAACGGCAGCGCGTAGAGCGTGCCATCGTGGGAAAGTCCTTCTCGGATCGGTTTTAGCAAGTCGTCTACGTCATAACTAGCAGGTAGGCTATTCAATGGTTTTAGCCAACCTCGTCTCGCCCAAATCGGTGTTTCATAAGAACCGATTGTCAAGACATCAAATTGTCCTCCCTGGCTGGCAACATCCGTAGTCGTGCGTTGGCGCAACACGTTTTCTTCCAGCACCACCCACCTGAGTTCGATATTGGGGTTTTCTTGCTCGAACTGGCGGGAAAGCCCCTGCATGACAACCATGTCGCCGTTGTTGACGGTGGCGATCGTCAGTCTAGTTTTCTCGGCAGCTGATGAAGACGAACAAGCGTGTAGCAGTTGCACCAGCATCAACCCAGCTAGGAATGCAACCAGTACTTTAGCGAAGCGGGGGATACGCACCGCATAACTCCTTTGATGTTAAAAAAATTGAATCAAATTTTGATTTTATGCTCTAGATTTGGGCAAAAGCTCAATAATAGAGATCGTACTCGGCTCGATTTAAAAAATGAGAAGTCAATGAGTATTTGCAATAATTCTTCAACAATGGGTAGAACCAATGACAGCAAGAACCACCTATGACTTTGCGGGTAAGACCATCCTAATTACAGGCGGTGCAGGAGACATTGGCAAAGCAACCGCACATCGTTTTGCTGCTAATGGTGCAGGTGTAGCACTCTGGGATTTAAACGAAACCAAAATGGTAGATGTAGCGCGAGAACTAGCAGAGTACAACGTTCCAGTCGCCACATTTGGCTGTGATGTCACAAAATCTGAAGATGTCGTCAAAGCTTTTGCTGGGGCTGTAGAGCAGTTGGGGCGGATCGACTATGTTTTTAATAATGCGGGCTATCAAGGTTTGTTTGCCAAGACTGACGAGTATCCAGAAGATGACTTTCAAAAAGTCATTGACATCAATGTTGTCGGTGTTTTTCACGTTCTCAAAGCCGCCGCACAACATATGCGCGAATCTGGCGGCGGGGCAATTGTAAATACGGCAAGTTATGCGGGGGTAGTAGGTCCACCGAACATGGTGGCTTACGCTGCTTCTAAGTTTGCAGTTATCGGCATGACTCAGACAGCAGCAAAGGATCTCGCTCCTTATGGTATTAGAGTCAATGCACTCTCTCCAGCATTAATCGGTCCTGGCATGATGTGGACGCGACAGACAGAATTACAGGCATCTGTAGGATCTCAATACTTTGATTCCAATCCCAAAGTTGTCGAACAGCAGATGATTGATTCAGTCCCGATGCGCCGTTTGGGAAGCTTAGAAGAGGTTGCTAATGGCGTAGCATTCCTCATGAGTGAAGAAGCTAGCTATATTACTGGGTTTAATTTGGAGATTACGGGCGGACAATAAGTCGGGAGTCGGGAGTCGGGAGTCGGGGAGCAGAAGAGCAACTACCAATTTTTATCCGGGTTCATCCGCGTTTAAATCTACAAATCAAGTACTGATGCGACGAAATCTATTGAGTGTAATAGATTGCAAAGAATTGAGCAAAATGTCTTTCTTTGAGCATATGCTCAAAAATACGATCTTCCTTTTGGGGGATACATAGATCCTGAAGGTAGAATATGCGAGAAATTGGTTCGGAGCGGCGCGATCGCAAGTTAGATCTGGCAGCTCATGCTGCATGGCTCTATTACATAGCTGGAAATACCCAAGAAGAGATCGCAGCAAAGCTTAGCGTGTCTCGGCAAGCGGCACAACGCCTGATTGCACTGGCAGTGAGTGAAAAGCTGATCAAATTTCGGCTCGATCATCCCTTGAGTGAATGCATTGCTCTAGCTGAAGCGCTACGCGATCGCTTCAATTTGTCTCTTTGCGAAGTCGTACCGAGTGACGCGGGAAGTGGCGACACATTCAACGGTATTGGCGTGCGTGCTGCTAGCTATTTAGAAACGTATCTTATTGCAAAAACGCCTACAGTATTGGCATTTACTTCAGGGCGAACATTGCGATCGATGGTGGAGCAGATCCCGTCCATGGATCAACCGCAGCATAAGATTGTCTCCACTATTGGCAATATGTCTCACTACGGTCGAGCGGGTCGTCATGAAGTCGTGATGCATTTATCGGATCGGGTTGGTTCGCAAGCCTATCCAGTCCCGACTCCGGTTGTAGCAACCAGTGTTGAAGAACGGGAACTGTTGCAAACGCAGCGATCGTTCATCGCCGTCAAAACTCTTGCCGAGCAAGCCAAGGCAACATTTGTCGGTATCGGTCAGATTGTTTGGAATGCCCCATTACATCAAAATGGCTTTATTAGCGATGACGAGGTAGCTGAATTAGTCGAACTGGGTGCAGTGGGGGAGATTGCAGGCTGGGCGTACGATCGCCACGGAGTTTTACTGCAACAGGGAACGAATAGCCGTGTCGCCAGCGTACCGTTGGAACAACCAGTACAAAGGCTTGTAATTGGTGTAGCAGGCGGCGTGAAAAAAGCAGAAGCCATTTTAGCTGCTTTACGCGGCAAGCTAATTACAGGGTTAATTATCGATGAAGCAGCTGCTGAAACAATTCTTGGCAAAATTCTGAATTAGCGAATAAAAAAGCGATCGCCTTCATAATTTAAAAAGAACGCGATCGCCCAACCAACAACCAACAACCAATTACCAACTACCAATTAAATATCCCGTTCGCTCAATTCGCGAGTCATGTGATCGAACGGTTCATCGATAAAAGCTGTATTTTCTACGCCAGCTGCTACTGCTTGTGCCTTCACAATATCCTTCATCATTTGGATACCGCGCACGGTAGGACCGATTGGTACACCTAGAGAATTATAAGTCTCCCGCAAGCCTTGTAGCACGCGCTCGTCTAGCACATCCATATTGCCAGCTACTAGGGCGTAAGTCGCATAGCGTAGGTAATAATCCATATCTCTCAAACAAGCCGCATAGCGCCGTGTTGTATAGGCATTACCACCAGGACGAATCAATTCTGGTTGTTCGGCAAATAATTGCGAACCAGCCTGCTTGACAATTGACGCAGCATTTGAGTTGACTGTTGCAGCTGCTTGAACCCGTGCCGTTCCGGTGTCAAAGTAGGACTTAAGCCGTTCTAAGGCAGTGCGATCGAAGTACCGTCCTGCCACGTCGTAAGTCCCAATTAAGCTTGTTATTGCATCCCGCATTTGATTGCTCTCCGAATTTTTCCTATCTGTGGTTTGATATTGTTGAGCTAAGGAATTGCACTTGTTAACAACTGACCGTGCCACCTCAAGCTTGAAAGCCTACAAGCAAACCATTGCTCTTTAAGGATTTTAAGCTAAATTTGACCCCGATGAGAAACCATCCATGCGTCCTAATTAATACAGCTTGTTAAGGAATAACTAATATAAGCCTCCAGACAGACGTTTTGTCATTTAAACTACAAAATTGCCTTCACTCTCTTTCTAGGATGATTCAAATGTGGCAAGATCTGGCTTCCAGCAAACCACATCGCGGCAGCAAGCTGAGAGTGCAGCTGAGAGTGCAATAGTTCCATTCAGTCATTGGCAGATTAAGGAGTCACCATGCCCGAAACCGCACAAGAAGTCTTGAAGATGATTCAAGACCAGAACATTCAAGTCATCGATCTAAAATTCATTGACACGCCTGGAATTTGGCAGCATTTGACGGTATACCAAAACCAGATTGAAGAAAGCAGCTTCACCGACGGCGTAGCCTTCGATGGTTCTAGTATTCGCGGTTGGAAAGCCATTAATGAATCAGATATGGCAATGGTTCCCGATCCAAAAACCGCTTGGATCGATCCATTTATGGCAGAACCGACTCTAAGCCTAATCTGTAGCATTATTGAACCGCGTACGGGAGAGCCTTACGCCCGCGATCCTCGCTCTATTGCTCAAAAAGCCCTAGACTACCTAATTTCCACAGGCATCGGTGACACAGCCTTTTTTGGTCCAGAAGCCGAGTTTTTCATTTTTGATGATGTCCGCTTCGACCAAAATCAGCACGAAGGATACTACCACGTAGATTCCATTGAAGGGCGTTGGAATACAGGTAGAAAAGAAGAGGGTGGCAACCTGGGCTACAAACCCCGCTACAAAGAGGGATATTTCCCTGTTGCGCCAACAGATACATCTCAGGATATGCGGACTGAGATGTTGCTGACAATGGCTAAGTGTGGAGTACCGATTGAAAAGCACCACCATGAAGTCGCAAGCGGTGGACAGTGCGAACTTGGTATCCGGTTCGATACTATGATTAGGTCGGCTGATAATTTGATGATTTATAAGTACGTCATCAAAAATGTTGCCAGAAAGTATGGCAAAACTATCACCTTTATGCCAAAGCCAGTGTTTAACGACAATGGCTCCGGGATGCACACCCACCAATCAATTTGGAAAGATGGGCAGCCTTTGTTTGCAGGCGATAAGTATGCTGGTTTAAGTGAAATGGGGCTGCATTACATTGGTGGTATCCTCAAGCACGCTCCTGCACTTTTAGCTTTAACCAATCCCACAACTAATTCTTACAAGCGCTTAGTACCTGGGTTTGAAGCGCCTGTAAACCTTGCTTATTCTCAAGGTAACCGCTCTGCTTCCATCCGCATTCCGCTATCTGGAACCAATCCCAAAGCTAAGCGATTAGAGTTCCGTTGTCCAGATGCAACCGCTAACCCCTATCTAGCCTTTGCTGCTATGCTTTGCGCTGGATTGGACGGGATTAAGAATCAGATCGACCCTGGCGAACCCTTAGACGTGGACATCTACGACTTGTCTCCAGAAGAGTTAAGCAAGATTCCTTCCACTCCTGGCTCGTTAGAAGACGCTCTAGAAGCATTGGAAAAAGATCATGAATTCTTAACGACAACTGGAGTATTCACGGAAGATTTCCTCCAAACCTGGATTGCTTACAAGCTTGATAACGAAGTTAACCCGATGCGGTTACGCCCCCATCCTTATGAATTTGCCCTCTACTACGATTGCTAGAACGTTACATGTAACGCCTCTACATCGCTAAATGAGTTTTCAGCCACCAAATTGCAGGTGGCTTTTTTCATGCAGTAAGCACGCATTACCAGCGTCCAAAAATTTTTCACCAAAAATCTCCAGACCTATCGAAAGATTTAGGAATTTCTCGTTACACTTATTTACAATAAATTAAAGATTAGGTAAAGACCGACTCAACACTGATTCCAGCAACTACCTATGGCTGACACTTTAACAAAACTGACATATCAAACTTTTCAGCAGAGCAAAAATTACTTCGGACTCGCTCACAAGATACTCAGCACGCGGTTGATGAGCCTCGTTTCGCCGAGCGATCGCAAGTCCAAGCCTTTGCCTCTAGACGTGCTACAGAAAATTCACCAGCGCTACGAACGTCTGTTAGAAGTAGACTGGCAAGATGCCGAGGCGGGAGTATATCCCCACAATATACTGTTCGATAACCCTTGGGATGAGTTTTTCCTTTACTATCCGGCTGTATGGTTCGATTTGCCGCAAATTTGGGAAAGAGCTAAACAAAAAAACTACCAAGATTTCGACCCCAATTTAGAGACTGCTGGCTATCCCAGCTACTACCTGCAAAATTTCCACCATCAAACGGGTGGCTATTTAAGCGATTTATCAGCCAATCTCTACGATTTACAAGTGGAAATCTTATTTGGCGGTTCGGCTGATGCCATGCGGCGGCGGATTCTCGTACCCTTAAAGCAAGGATTGAGTGCTTTTGACGATGTACCCGCTAGCCAAATTAAGGTTCTCGATATTGCTTGCGGTACTGGTCGTACCTTAAAAATGATTCGCGCCGCTTTACCCAAGGCATCGCTATTCGGTACAGATTTATCTCCAGCCTATTTGCGCAAAGCCAATCAGATGTTGTCTCAAATTCCTGGGGAACTACCGCAACTGCTGCAAGCTAATGCTGAAGAGTTGCCATATATGGATAACTACTTCCACGCTACGACCAGCGTATTCTTATTCCACGAACTGCCAGCAGTTGCACGGCAGCAGGTCATTGAGGATGCTTTCCGAGTCACCAAGCCAGGTGGTAAGTTTATCATCTGCGACTCAATTCAGATGAGCGACTCTCCAGAAATGGAGCCAGCAATGACAGGCTTCTACGAAACCTTCCACGAGCCATACTACAGACATTACATGACAGATGACTTAGTAGAGCGTTTGGAAAAGGCAGGTTTTGAGAATGTGACTACTGATGTCCAATACATGAGTAAGATATTGGTAGCACGCAAACCTGCGTAGAAATTGTGTTGTGAGGTGGTGGCATTGCCACCACCTCACAACATCAGAATAGGATTAAGATTTATTGCTAAGCTAGGGCAACGACTACCCTTAAAAGCGATAAATTGGGTCTAGATGACCTCAACGTTATGAGAAAAGATTTCTATGACGAGCGATCGACCCGATCCGGCAACGGTAGTAAGTGACTCTATGTCTAGCGAAGAAATCCTCGAAGAGTTAGTTGAAGGTACTGGCATTAACCATGTAGAGGTGATCGAAACTGTCATTGCAAGCTTGCAGCAAGATGAAAGTGCAATGGTCAGTCATACTCAAAATAGCTATTTATGGAAGTTTAAGTATGGTAGCGTTGAAGTCTTCGTGCAACTAACCGGACAAACCGATGAAGACACGTTCAAAGTTTGGTCTGCGGTATTAAAATTACCCACCAAAAACGATGCTGGCTTAATGCGGCGATTACTAGAAATGAACTGGTCTGATACCTTTGAAGCTAGTTTCGGTATCTTTGACGAGCAAATTGTGGTTTTGTCTACCCGCACTGTAGCAGAACTTTCTGCTGGCGAAGTATCCCGCCTGATTACAGTCGTAGCTACGATCGCCGATGATAATGACGAGGCTTTACAACAAGAATTTGCTTGATGGTTATCAGTTATCAGTGAAGAAAGGGAGCAGGGAGTAGGGAGTAGGGAGTAGGGAGAATTACTTTTGACTTTTAACTTTTGACTTTTAACTTTTGGCGGTTAATTCCTCACCTAGAAGCACCAGGAACAGTCCAAATGGCGATCGATCTCTATCTGGTCGAGCAGCATCAGTTAGGTCTAATGCCTGCTACGCTAAGGTTTTACAGTTGGTCGCCGCCAGCAATTTCTCTTGGCTACCATCAACATCAGTATCCCGATCGCTGGCAAAATTTAATTTGGAATGGTAGGGCGCTCGATTTGGTACGCCGTCCAACGGGAGGCAGAGCAGTTTTACATCAAGGCGATCTAACCTATGCTGTGGTGATGTCGGGATTATCTGGGAGTCGCACTCAAGCATACAAACAAATTTGTGAATTTCTCATTCAGGGGTGGCGATCGCTCGGCATCCAGCTACACTATGGTACGGCTGGACGAGGGTACATTCATAACCCTAACTGTTTTGGTACGGCAACAGGAGCAGATCTCGTTTTGAAGGATGGGACAAAATTAATTGGTAGCGCTCAACTAAGGCGGGGTGATGTTATTCTTCAACATGGTTCAATGCGGTTGGAGCCAGATGAGGAGTTGTTTGCTCAAGTATTTGGTAAAGATGTTTTTGCTCCAGTAAAACTACCTCTGAATCTACAAAAGGAAGAGTTAGTCAGAACAGTTATGAATGCTTTAGTTGCATCTGCCAAAAATTGTTTTTATGTTGACTTCGCCGTACAACCATTATCCGATCGAGAATGGGAAAAAATATATTTATATTGCGATTAAAGCTACCACAAAACGCCTTTTCTTCTCTGCTCCCTGCTCCCTACTCCCTACTCCCTGCTTGTCGTGAAAGTTAAAGATATTGGCGAACAAGGTTTATTAGAGCGGTTACAGCGTTTTTGTCCGGCAGAAATTATCGGTGATGATGCAGCCGTAATATCATCATCGCCAGAAAAATCTCTGGTGGTAACCACAGATATGCTAGTGGATGGAGTACATTTTAGCGATGCTACCACTAGTCCAGAAGATGTGGGATGGCGATCGACTGCGGCTAACCTGTCTGACTTAGCCGCAATGGGGGCTACACCGCTCGGAATTACCGTTGCCTTGGGATTACCAGGTGAGGTTCCTGTTGAGTGGGTAGAACGCCTCTACAAAGGCATGGATGAATGTTTGAAACTACATCAAACTCCGATTGTAGGGGGAGATGTCTGTCGTTCTCCAGTTATTACAGTTTCGATTACAGCTTTTGGCGAAGTGGAGCCAAACCAGACAATTTATCGCAATACAGCGCAAGTCGGAGATGCGATCGCAATCACAGGCTTTCATGGTGCTTCTCGTGCTGGTTTAGAATTGCTCATACATCCAGAAATCGGGCAAAATCTGAGCGATCGCGATCGCGCCTTTCTCGTCCAGGCGCACCAACGCCCCAAACCCCGCTTAGATGTCTTACCTATTCTCTGGGAAATTTTAGTATCTTACACTCCACACCTGTATGGGCGGGTTTACAAAAATGCTTTGTTACCCACAGATATCTCAGGTGAACCCGCCCCTACCCGACTCCCGACTCCCGACTCCCGACTCCCCATCTCAGGTATGGACAGCAGCGATGGTTTAGCCGATGCGATCGTCCAGATTTGCGAAATGAGTAGTGTTGGTGCGAGGATCGATCGCGATCAAATTCCGATTCCTCCAGCTTTGTCTAATTTAGTTACTGCAGAACAGGCTGTAGAATGGGCTTTGTATGGCGGCGAAGATTTTGAGTTAGTTCTGTGTCTACCTCAACAACCAGCTGAAGCCCTGATCGAACATTTGGGTGAAGGAGCGGCAATTATCGGCACGATTACCGCAGAATCGGCGATCGTACTAAGCGATCGCACTAACAAAAACCCCGACCGGATTCTCAGCCGCGATCGGGGTTTTCAGCATTTTTAGTTAACTGTCAACCGTTAACTGTTAACTGTCAACCATGCATTATTTCCAATCTCTAGCAACTAACTCAGCTAGATCTAATACCCGTTGGCTGTAGCCCCATTCGTTGTCATACCAAGCCATGACTTTAACTAGGTCGTTGCCCATAACAAGCGTTAAGCTAGCATCAACGATGGAAGAAGCATCGTGACCTTGGTAATCCGAGGATACTAGAGGTAGATCGCTATATTCTAGAATGCCCTTGAGGGAGCCTTCAGCAGCTTCCTTCAACGTGGAATTGACTTCTTCAGCAAAGGTTGGCTTTTCAACCTGAGCAACCAAGTCTACCATCGAGACGTTAGGAGTAGGAACGCGCAAAGCAACACCGTTCAGCTTACCTTTCAAGTCTGGTAGTACCAAAGCCACTGCTTTAGCAGCACCAGTAGATGTAGGAACGATGTTCATAGCTGCGGCTCTTGCCCGTCTGACATCGCGGTGGCTGGCATCGAGTAATCTTTGATCCCCAGTGTAGCTGTGGGTGGTGGTCATCGTGCCTTTGATGATGCCGAATTTTTCGTGCAGCACTTTGACGATGGGCGCTAAGCAGTTCGTGGTACAGCTAGCATTGCTTATGATTGTGTGCGTTTCATGCGCGTATTCGTGATGGTTTACGCCATAGACAAACGTACCATCATCATTTTTACCTGGAGCCGTGATCAGCACCTTCTTTGCACCAGCGTTCAAGTGTTTGGTTGCCCCTTCCCGACTGGTGAATACACCTGTCGATTCGATAATGAGATCGATATCCCAGTCTTTCCAAGGCAAGTTCTCTGGATTGCGATCGGAGGTGCATTTAACCGTCTTACCCTTGACGATAATCGAATTTTCATCTGCGCTGATGTCGATGCCTTTTAAAGTCCCCAACATGGTGTCATACTTCAGCAGATGAGCGTTGGTCTTCGGATCGGAAGTATCGTTGATCGCGACTATTTCGATATCGCTGCTGTCTCTCAGAAGCCAGCAACGCATGAA